>NZ_AZFK01000006.1 GCF_001435775.1 Limosilactobacillus ingluviei DSM 15946
GGGGGTAGACCAATTATTCTTCTAAAAGTTCATCAGTACCAGTTGACGAAGAACCCACAAATCCCCTGACACCATTTGGCGCCAGGGGATTTACTTTGCACTTAACCTTTTTAATACCAACCGTTGGCTTGCCAAAAGGCTTGCGCGGCACTCCAAGAGCCGTAACGGGAGGCGACGTATTGATCGGCAACCCGTTCTTGGTTGGCTGGGGAGTAGTCACCGCCCAAGTAAGCGGCTGACAATTGGTACTTCCCGATGTATTGACCATTGCGGGCGTTGTAGTTGCCCCCGGATTCACGGGCCGCAATCCACGCTTTTGCGGCGGCATCGTTACCGGCTACGCTCGACGTATAACCACTGTTAGCAGTGTTCGCCGTGGCTTGGGCTGGCGTAGTCGCATTGGCGGCCAAGTCTTGCGCGGTGGCCGGCTTGATTTCACCGTTGTCTTTAATCACCAACTTTTGTCCCACGTAAATCAAGTTTACGTTTTGGATGTTGTTGTCTTGGGCTAACTTGGTCACCAAGCTGTTGTCCTTGGCAAACTTTTGGGAAATGCTGGACAGCGTGTCCCCCGCTTGGACGGTGTAGATCGTGTCCGCGTTGGCGGCGATGGTTCCAGCCGTCAATCCTAATGATGCTACAGCAGCAGTTGTCAACACACTCTTCTTTAACATAGGTTCCTTAACCATCCTTTACTTAAACCGTTCATTTCTTCAACGCCCTCTATCATAAGCACTGAATGTTACCAGGAGGTCACAGGAGAGTTGCTTTTTGCCCGAAGCGGGGCGCTTTTTTGTAATCTTTTGTAACATTGACGGGCCAAGCTCACCACCCAATCGCGCAATCCTATGGCGCCCACCGGGTTGGCTGTTGGGGCCGTCAACCGGTTTGCCGGGTTGCGCCCACAAAAAAATTCCTGATTTGCTCATTAAAGGGTTAAATTAACCCCCCGTTAAAACCAGGAATCTTCATTTTCGCTTGTTTTATTGCAATTCTTTTACAATTGTCTTGGTTAAGTAATTCGCCACCCCATCTTCATCATTCGACGTTGTCAAGTGGTCGGCGACCGCCTTGACGGCCGGGAGCCCGTTGGCCATCACGACGCCATCACCGGCGCCAATGATCATCTCCAAATCATTATCGGCATCGCCAAAGGTCATCAGCTCCGCGGCTTGCCAACCAAAGTGGGCCAAGAGATGATTTAGTCCCACCATTTTATTGACCCCGAGCGGCAGAAATTCCAAGATATGCGGTTGCGATTGCACCACCCGCAGCTTGGCCGTCACGGCCGCTGGCACCTGGGCCTTGGCTTGGGTCACCTTAGCCGGCTCAGTTGCCAAGACCGCCTTGGCAAAGGAATGCTCAGCGCCCGGCAGGTCAGCCATCGTCGTGTCAACGAATTCAATGTTTTTGACCGTTCCTTTGTAGTGGGCCGGCCCCAATTCCGTCAGTTCGTAAACCCGGTCAAAATCCAAGACGTCCATAGGCAGCCCTTGTGAGCGTAAATAGTCATAGACGGCTTGCAAGTCCGCTTTCGTCGTCCCCTGGGCATATAATGGTTGCTTCGTCTGGTTATTAACGACCAGCCCCCCGTTAAAGGTAATCGTAAAGTCATCCGGCTGGTGAAGATCCAATTGGTCGATATAATGGCCAATCGCATTGATCGGCCGGCCCGTACACAGGACCACTTTAATCCCGCTTTCGTGCAGGCGCTTCAGCGCGCGCTCATTAGCTGGGCTGATCTCCTTTTGGCTGTTTAACAAGGTGTTATCTAGGTCTAAGGCAATCATCTTAATCATATTACTTTCCCTCTTTTAACATCGTGACTACCAAGAGGCGGGTAAACTGGGCGTTCCCGACCTCATTCATGTGAACATTGTCTTTGCCGAACCAAGCCGGGTGGTCAGCACTCTTGGCGTTCCAAGCGACCTCGTGCACATTCTTGTGGGTCCGAGCCAATTCGTGCACCTGCTTGACGACTTGCTTTTGCCACGGCTTGGTCGGTACGTGGGGCGTGATCCAGTACAGCTGCCGGTCGCCGACCGTCGCAATAATTTCGCGGGCCGTCTGGTCGCTGATTGCCCCGTTGGTCCCTAAGTTGACGACCACCTTGGGGGCGAGTTGATCTTTGGCGGCTAAATCCTTTAAGACGCTCAACCCACCGTCACCTTGACGCCCCACTTGGGCATCGACAATTGCATGCGGCATCACTTCTTGCAGGTCACCAGCCGCATCCACCATCACGGAATCGCCGACTGCCGTTACCTGCCACGTGCTGGCCTTGGCCAACTGCTGTTTGGTCAACTGGTATTTCTTTTGTAAGGACGGACTGGAAACGTCGACTTGCGGCACCTTGCCCGCTTTGATTTGCTTGTTGCGGGCGGCCGTCGCCTGTTTGCTGTGCTGTAACTGGGTTTGGAGGGCCGATTTGGTTGGCTGCGGTTGGGGACCAAAAATCCCAACCAGGGCCACCCCCAAAATTACCAGCGCGCTCACCAAACTGCCCCAGGCCAGTTTAGTCTGGGGCCGCCATGCCAGCCAATCGCGCCAATTACGACGGGCGGTCGGCAACTCAATCAATTGGTAAGATAATTCACTGATCAACAAGATCAAAATGATCTCGGTGCCAGCACTGAGGAGGGGATGATTTCCCACCGGAAACAAGGCTTCGTAAAAGACCATCACCGGCAATTGATAGATGTAAATCCCGTAAGAACGTTGGCCGAGGTAGTGAAAGACCGGATTGGTCAACCACTGGTTCACCCGGGCGCCGGGGTGAACAATCGTTGCCAAGAGGATCATCCCGAGTAAACTGGTCACAAACATGCCGCCCCGGTAGGTGCTGGCTGCTTCCCCGTTCACCACCAAGAAACTGGCCACCGTCAACCCTAAGGCCACCAGCCCCACGCCTTCTAAGATCCAGCGGGCAGAAGGCTGCAGCTGGGTCGTCAGCTGTTGGCGAGGCCAAACTAAGGCCAGCCAACTCCCCAACAGCATGGCAAAGGCCCGGGTATCCGTCCCGTAGTAGACCCGGTTGATGTTTGCTGGATCATACAAAACCGCCATGGCCACGGCCGATGCGATCGCCAACCCCAAGGTTAGCCAGCGAGTCTTGGTCAGGCCCAAATGCTTTAAACTAGCCAGTAACAAGACCGGCCAAATCAAGTAAAACTGGGCCTCCACCCCGAGCGTCCACAGGTGGGTAAAGGGCGAGACGGCCGTAAAGCGATCAAAATACGACTGCCCGTGCCCAACGGCCCACCAGTTATAAACCCAAGTTAAATTCGTGACCACAATCGTCCGCAGGTGAACCAAGGCGGGGCGATCAAAGAGGGTGATATAGGCGCTGGTGGCCATCAACATCCCCACTAAAGGCGGGTAGAGCCGACTGAAGCGGCGCCGGTAAAATTGCCTTAAGCGCACCCCTTGGCCTTGCTGCCAACGGTTCGTTAGCTGATTGGTCACAAAATAACCCGAAATCAATAAGAACAAGGGTACCCCCAAAAAGCCCCCGGGCATTCGATTCGGCAACAGGTGATAAATAATGACGGCAATTACCGCCAGACTACGCAGCCCGTCGACCCCGGTCACAAAACGCGGTGGGGTTTGGGCGTGGGCGAGTGGCCCTTGCGATTTCATTGAAATCCTCCTCTGTCATTTGTTTTACACGGTCTTAAATTTTCCCTTTCAATTATAAGCGTCTTACCCAAGCTTGACCACTCTCGGGCCAAAAAAGCCGAGTGAAAAAGCGCTTCGGTTCTCCGAAACGCTGCTGCTTACCCCACGTGATTTTCCTTTAAGATGGCCGCTACCAAGTCGGCCATTTCCGCCGGCTTTTCCCACTCTTCAAAATGGTCCATTGCTTCGGGTTGGACGTAGTAGTGCTCATTAATGTAGTTTTCGTATTTAATCACGTTTTGGGAATGGGGAATATTGAGCTTTAAAATCCGGACTTGCTGGATAAAGCCCCGTTCCGCCGCCAATTCTGAGCGACCATTATGCACCATGTTGCCAATTTCATAGTAGGTCGACCCATCCTTGCGGGTAATTTCTTCAATGATATCTAACGTTCCCGGTCGTTTTTGTGCTTCACTCATGGCTGATTCCTTTCGTAATTTAAGCCGGGCTGGGCCGAAGAGTTTAACCAGTCTTCATCCCAGTCGGCTTTTCGATGTTTATTTAATTGTAAAACCAAACTGTCTCGCCGCCAAGTCGCCCTTCCGCTCAAGCAAAAAAGCAGGACTCCCGTAAGAGTCACTGCTTGTAATCTCAGCTTTGCTTTTGCCGGGCCCGTTCCAAACGGTGTTGCTTTTGGCGGGCGCGCTTGGCCTTGCGTTGCTTGTGACGCATTTCTTGCTTGGCCTTTTGGCGTTCGTCTTCCTTGATTTTGGACTTGATCTTCTTCTTGTAGCCAGGCTTAACCTTCTTCTTGGTCTTCTTCACGTACCCCTTCAAGGTTGGATCCAAAGCGGCCTTGCGCCGCTTGTAGCTTTGCCGCCGGTTGCGGTCGTAAGTCGTTACGACACGGCCGTTTTGCAAGGTCTTGGGGGTAAACTTGATCCCCCGCTCTTCCAGTTTGGCCACCAGTTCGTCTTCGGCCGGCGCATACAGGGTGATCGCCGTCCCGGTTAAATTCCCCCGGCCGGTCCGCCCAACCCGGTGGACAAAGTATTCTAAATCACTCGGAATATCATCGTTAATGACCAAGGACACCCCGTCTAGGTCGATCCCGCGGGCCGCCAAGTCCGTCGCCACAATAAACTGGAAGTCCATGTTGCGAACTTGGCGCATCGTCTTCTTGCGTTCCCGGGGTTCCAGCCCCCCATGAATCAAGGCCACTTTTAAGCCCCGCTCCATCAAGTAGGCGTGCAAGGCTTCCGCCCGCTCCCGGGTATTGGCAAAGACTAAGGCTAAGAAGGGATCCCCCATTGTCAATAAGCGGTAGACCAGATCGTTTTTATCGCGGCCCTTCGTTGACAGCAACCAGTTTTCCACGTTCGGGTTGATGACCGTTTCGGTCGGAATTTCTTCGACCACTGGGTTTTCCAGGTACTTCTTTAAAAACGGCCGCAACCCTTGGGGAATCGTGGCGGAAAAAACCATCATCTGCAGGTCACTCGGGAAGTGAGCCGCGATTTGGTCGACTGGTTCCAAAAAGCCCATGTCCAAGGTCATGTCGGCTTCGTCAATCACAAACTGGGTTGCCAAGTGAATGTCTAAGGCTTGGGAATTGATTAAATCCAAAATCCGGCCTGGCGTCCCAATCACTAACTGCGGTTGCTTGCGTTCCAATTGTTCAATCTGGTGGGCCTTATCGGTCCCGCCCACATAATTGTGAATCGTCAGTGGAGTCGGCGCAAAGCGGTTTAACTGCTTGGCCGCCGCGTAAATCTGGTAAGCCAACTCCCGACTCGGGGTGGTGATCACGGCTTGGACCTGTTGGTTGGCCGGGTCCAATTGGGTAAAGATCGGCAACAAGAAGGCGTGCGTCTTCCCGCTCCCGGTCTGGGATTGGCCCACGACACTCTTCTTTTGCAAGACCAGCGGAATCACCCGTTCTTGAACCGGGGTGGGCTGGTGGAACTTCAAATCGTCAATCGCCGCCATCAACCACGGCGCTAAGTTTAATTCAGCAAATTGTTTTGGCATTTTGTCATCCTTTCTGCTTGCCAGGCCGGTACTCCTTCACCAATTGGGTCAATTCGGCAATGACCTGCTCAATTTCGGCGTGGTCAGCCGCTTGGGCGCCGCTGGCCAAGGGGTGCCCGCCCCCGTGGTGAGCCTTGGCTAATTCATTGATCACGGGACCCTTGGACCGGAGCCGAATCCGGTAATGGCCATCCCCTTGCACAACAAAGATCGCCCAGGCCAGCACATCACTGATCCGCCCCGGCAACGACACAATTGCGGACGTGCCGGCTTCGGTAATCCCAAATTGGTCCAAGACATCCTGTTCAAGGATCAAGTACCCGGCCCCAGCTTGAATTTGTAAGTTCTGGTAGACGTAAGCCGACAAACGGGCCGCCGGCAATGACATTTCGTTTTCCCGTTGGCCAATCTTGGCCGCCTCCGCGCCCGCGGCCATCAGCGCCCCGGCCACCAGCATCGTCCGGGCCGACGTTGCTGGGTACAAGAACCGCCCGGTATCGCCAATTATTCCCGCGTACAGGGCGTTCGCCGCCGTCTTCGGTAAGGTGAGCTTTGCGGCGAAGTGCTGATAAAAGTCGTAAATCATTTCCGAAGTACTGGAGGCTTGATCTTGCACCCACATCAAATCCCCGTAGGGTTCATCATTGGGGTGGTGATCAATCTTGATCAGTTGACTCCCGTTGTCAAAGCGCCGGTCGTCAATCCGCGGCGCATTGGCCGTATCGGTGACGATCACCAGGGCGTTGGCGTACTCGTCACTTTCAATTTCATCCATCGTGCCAATCCAGCTCAGACTCGGAATTTCCTTGCCGACCACATAGATTTCTTTGTATGGGAAGGACGCCTTTAAAATTTCGGCTAACCCGACTTGCGAACCAATCGCATCGGGATCCGGGCGTTGGTGGCGATGAATAATGATCCGCGAGTACTTTTCAATCTGTGCATAAATTGCTGCCAGTGTGTCCATAATTGGCTTCCTTTCTACCGTTAGCGTTAGTCACTGTTCCCAATTATAACAAACTTTCCGGCTTCCCGGCAGTCAGTTGCGCAAAAGAAAACAGCCTGGTCCCAAGTGGATCAAGCTGTCTGATGACCAACCTTCTTATTTGTCTTCCGTTGGCTTCTCAGCCGGCGCTGCTTCTTCCGGTTCCGCAGGCTGCTCAGCGTCAGCCTTGGCCGTTGGTTCCGCCTTGGCTTCCGCTTCAGCATCGGCATCGGCGGCTGAGGCCGGCGCTTCGGTCGCTTGGGCTTCAACCCGTTGGATAGCGCCCAGATCAAAGACCAGGTAAACCCCTTCGCAATCCAGCGTTACCGTCCGCTTTTGTTGGTCAATTTCGGCCACGACCCCGTGGAGCCGCCCGATCGTCACCACGTGATCGCCCGGCTTTAATTGACTCATCATTGATTGGTGCTTCTTTTGTTGCTTTTGTTGGGGCCGAATCATGAAGAAATACATCAGGGCCACCATTAAAACAATTAATAAGATACTTGACATTCCAGAGCTTTGCAACAGACTTCTTCCTTTCTATTCTTTCTGCGTTCTTTTACAACAATACCAGAAATGGCGGGAAAAGCAAGCACCATTCTGCTCATTAAGCCAGGGTCGCTTGCAGCGCTTGTAAATTGGTCAGGGCCAATACTTGTTTGGCCACGGCCACGTTGGCGTGCAACATCTGGTGCAGACTCGCCAATTGGAAGCCTGTCGTCCCCAATTGCCGAACATCGGTGGCAAAAGCGTGATGACGCAAGTTCAACACCTCACCGTTCACCAACACCTTGCCCGCCCAGCCGGCTTTTAGTGGCCACGGGGTAATAATTCGGTCAATTTGACAGGCGTGCGCCAGTTGGATGACCGCGAAATCATTCGCCACTACCGCGGTCTTGGTCCCCGCTGGCAAGAGCTGTTGGGTCAGGGTGACGATTCGCTGCCACTCGGCTTGCTCTGAAGCCGGCGGTAGATTGACCAGTAGGGCGCTGGCCCTCGCCGGGCGGGCCGCCAGGCTCGCTTGCCGCAATTCGGTCAGCCCAGCCCCCAAGACCGGGTACCAGGCCCCCGGCGCCGCTTGGGCCCACGTCCGATTGGCTTCGACCGCCCGGCGCAAGTCATCGACCGGCGCATAATAGTCGGGAGTTTGGTACATTGCGACTGGCTCTTGGGCTTGGGCCGCCTGTTGCCAGGCGGCCGCTTGCTCCGGCGTTAAGGTTAACTTGGCTTGGTTGTGCGGATCAACGTAGTGAATCCCGACCCGGGCGGTATTCTTTTTCACCTTTAGCAAGGGACCAAAAGCCCCGGCAAAGGTCATCAACTTCCCCGGCCAGTTCAATACCGTCGCCAGCCCGCCCTGGTCCTTAATGGCCGCTAGGCCCGGTTGCATCTGGTAATCAACCAGGTTGACGGCCAGGGTGCGAATCCCGGCGGCGGTTAGCTCACTTGGCTTCACCGGCACAAAGGGCGCCGTCAAATAAGGCACTAATTCACTCATGACTAATCCCCCTCATTTGGAAAAGCGATCCCGAGGTGCTCGTATGCTGCGGGAGTGACCAGCCGGCCGCGCGGGGTGCGGCTGATAAAACCAATCTGCAGCAAGTAGGGTTCGTAAACTTCTTCGATCGTCGCCGCTTCTTCCCCAATATTGGCCGCAATTGTTTTGACCCCGACTGGTCCCCCACCGTAGTAATTAATCATCGTTAGCAACATCTTACGGTCGGTAGCGTCCAACCCCCGCTGGTCAACGTCGAGCAAGGTCAACGCCTGGTCAACACTGGCTTCATCAATGGTCGCTTTCCCCGCTACTTGGGCGAAGTCACGGACCCGCTTCAACAAGCGGTTGGCAATCCGGGGGGTCCCCCGCGAGCGCCAGGCCAAGGCTTTCGCCCCTGCCGGGTCGATGGCAGTTTGGAAAATGGCCGCACTGCGGTTGATAATCTGCCCTAATTCAGCGGGCGTGTAGTAATTCAAGCGCTCAATGATCCCAAAACGATCCCGCAGCGGCGCCGTTAACAACCCCACCCGGGTCGTCGCGCCGACCAAGGTAAAGGGCGGTAAGGGAAAATGAACCGGGTGAGCCGTGGGACCTTCGCCGACCACAATATCGATGTAAAAGTCTTCCATGGCTGAATAGAGCATTTCTTCCACCACCTTAGGCAAGCGGTGAATTTCGTCGATAAATAAGACATCCCCCGGCTGCAATTCGTTTAACAAGGCCACCAAGTCCCCGGGCTTTTCAATCGCCGGCCCCGAGGTCGTCTTGATCCCGACGCCCATTTCATTGGCAATCACCATCGCCAAGGTCGTTTTCCCCAACCCCGGCGGGCCATACAAGAGGACGTGATCCAGGGCTTCTTCGCGACCCTTGGCGGCTTCAATGTAAACCTGCAATTCGGCCTTGAGCTTGGCTTGGCCAATGTAGGTCGCTAACCGCCGCGGGCGTAAGCTGACTTCTAACTGCCCTTCTTCATCACTGGCGACATCGGCCCCCATCAGGCCGTGTGCTTCATCTACCATGACAGTTCCTCCCTTCGGCTACTTGTTCAACAAACGCAGCCCCGCCCGCAAGTATTCGGCCGTCGGCTGGTCTGGTTCCTTTAGCAGTTGTTTTTCCACCCGCTTGATATCCCGTTCGGCATAGCCTAATGAAGCCAAAGCGGCCAAAGCATCGGCCAGGGCGGGACTTTGCGCAGCGCTGGTCGGTTTAACCGTAAAGTCAAGGGTTAAGTCCGGCCACAGGGCATCGACCTTATCTTGCAGCTCAACAACGATCCGCGCGGCGGTCTTTTTCCCGATGCCCGGAAACTTGGTCAGGTAATTGACGTCATTGTCGCCAATGGCTTGAATCAAGGCCTGGTGATCGGGGTTGGCCAGGATGGCCAGGGCACTCTTGGGACCAATCCCCGAGACCCCCAAAAGTTTCTCAAAGAGCTGCTTTTCATTGGGATCGCTAAAGCCAAAGAGGGTCAGACTATCTTCCTTGACGGCTTGGTAAACATACACCCGGACCGCCGTTTGCTGGTCTACTTCATACGCGTAGGGATTGGCCACCGCAATCCGGTAACCGACGCCATTCACGTCTAAGACAATATAGGTCGGGGTGACCATTGCAACCTGCCCATTTAAGTATTCGTACATTCCGTATCCTTTCTGAGAAGCCCCCCGCTTCCCGCTTAAAACTCATGGTCATCAAATTCGCCCGCAAATGGTTCGTGACTTTCCTGAATTCGTTTGAACAGTTTTTCCAGGTCCCGGTCGGTTAAATGAATCAAGACCGGCCGACCGTGGGGACAATTAAAGGGATTTTCACAATCCGGCAAGGCCGCTAAGAGGGCCACGGCTTCGCGGTCCGCTAGGTGGTGGTTGGCCTTGATCGCCCGTTTACAACTCATCATAATGGCCGTTTTGGCCCGAAAATCCGCGATGCTTAAGCGCCCATCGGCCAAGACCCAATCGACCATTTTCCGAATCGTGTCCTCTTCTTGGCCTTCGATTAACCAGGTCGGGTGACTGGCCACCATGAAACTGTTTTGGCCAAAGGGGCTCAGGTGTAGCCCCGCTCCGGCCAGGGTCGCCAGGTGGCGGTTAATTTTCAGAGCCTCTGCCACTGAGTAGTTTAAAATCAAGGGGGTCAAAAAGCTCTGCTGATCCGCGCTAACCTCCCCGATTTCGCGCCGAAAGCGTTCATAGTTGATCCGCTCTTGGGCCGCGTGCTGATCGACGATGTAGAGGCCATCGGAAGCTTGCGCCAATAAAAAGGTCCCCTGTAACTGCCCAATGTAGCGCAAGGTTGGGAAACGCTGGGCGCTGCTAGTGTCGTCGATTGGTAAGGTGCCCTGTTCGGCCTTCGGGGCGGGCGCAGCTGAGGAAGTAGGCACGGGCGCCGGCGTTGGAAACGGCGGTTTATCCCCTTCACCTTGGTAACGGGCATCAAATTCTTGCACCAGTGGACTTTGCAGCTCACTAACCTGATGGATAATAATGGGTGCCACGGCTCGAGCGGTTGGCTTTGGGGTTTGGGCCGGGGCAGGCGGCAAAGCTTGGGCCTCTAGCGGCGCCGCGGGTTCTTGATAGGCTACCACTTGCTCTTGGACCACCGGTGGCACTTCCGCAGCCGCACTGCCGGCCAAGAGTTGGTCCGTTTTTTCTCCCACATCCGGAATTAAATTTTCCTGGGCCAGCCGAGCTTGAATCGTGGTGGTCAGCAATTGTCCTAGTTGCGCTTCCTTGCTCAACCGCACCTCCCGCTTGGCCGGGTGAACATTCACGTCGACCAATAACGGATCCAAATTAATATCGATAACCGCGAAGGGATAGCGACCAACCATTAATTTAGAACCGTAACCTTCAATGAGGGCCTTGGTCAAATTAAAGTTACGCACGTAACGGTGGTTGATCAGCAGGGTCTGATATTTGCGCCCCGCCCGGGTCAACTCTGGCAAGGACACGTAGCCATGAATGGTAAAATCATCATCCTGGCCTTCAATGGCCACCATTTTACGGGCCACTTTAACCCCATAGATAGCCGCAATTACCTGTTGGAGATTGCCGTTACCGGCCGAGCGAAACAGCTCCTTGCCATTATTGGTTAGGGAAATGGCGACCGTCGGATTGCCCAGGGCCAAGCGGTAGACCATGTCGACAATCTGGCTCAACTCAGTTTGGGGCGACTTTAGGTACTTTAAACGCGCCGGCGTATTATAAAAAAGTTGGCTGACGGTCACATCCGTCCCAGGCCGGGCGGACGCGACGCCTTGCGCCAGCACTTCGCCGCCCCGGACGTGATATTGGTAGCCATCTGCGCCCGCCACGGCCGTCACCATCGTCAGGTCCGCCACCGAGGCAATACTCGGCAGGGCTTCGCCCCGAAAGCCCATTGTCGTGACCCGAAACAATTCCCGTTTAGAAGTAATCTTGCTGGTCGCGTGGCGGCGAAAGGCCAGCGGGACTTGGTCCGCCGGAATCCCTGCGCCATCGTCAATCACCCGAATTTCGGCTAAGCCCGCTTCTTTAACTAAAACGTCGATACGGCGGCTGTGCGCGTCAATGGCATTTTCCACCAGTTCTTTGACGACCGACGCCGGCCGTTCAATTACTTCCCCGGCCGCGATTTGGTCCGCTAAAATGGCCGGTAATTCTTGAATTTGCGCCATTGCGTTCACCTACTTCAACTTTCTTTGCCATTGATAAACCTGATTCATGACTTCCATTGGTGTCAGTCCCATCAAATCCAATTCCTTGAGTTGGGCCAACACCTGGCCGGCTTTTTTGTCCGCTGGCTTGGCGGCCGGCGTGGGGGCCGGACCGAACAATTCTAATTGTCCGCTGGCTTCTTCCACCAACTGTGGGGCTGAGGATGGCGCAACCGGAGGTGTGGCTGGCGTTGGGGCCGCCGCCGTGGTCCCTTTTTCCAGCTGACCTAAAATTACATCCGCCCGGGCCAAGAGACTGGCCGGCAACCCCGCTAATTTCGCCACGTGCACCCCGTAGGACTTGTCAGCCGGTCCGGGTTCCACCCGGTGCAAAAAGACCAGCTCGCCGTTTTCTTCACTCGCGCCGACGTGAACATTTTTCAGTTGCGCCAAGCGCTGATCCAGTTGCGTCAGCTCATGGTAGTGGGTGGAAAAAAGGGTCTTAGCGTGGACGTGATCATGGACATATTCAATAATTGCCTGGGCTAAGGCCATCCCATCATAAGTAGCCGTGCCCCGCCCGATCTCGTCAAAGAGGATCAAGGAATTCGGGGTCGCATTTTGCAAGGCGTTATTGGCTTCCATCATTTCGACCATAAACGTACTTTCTCCCGAGACCAGGTCGTCGGCGGCCCCGATTCGGGTAAAGATTTGATCAAAAATCGGCAAGTCGGCCGCATCCGCGGGCACAAAACAGCCAATTTGGGCCATCACCGCAATCAGGGCCAATTGTCGCATGTAGGTACTCTTCCCCGACATGTTGGGCCCGGTGATCAAAAGGATCGCCGTTTGGGGATCCATCACCACGTCATTCGGGACATAAGCTTGGTGGCCTAAAAATTTTTCCACGACCGGGTGGCGGCCGCCGGAAATCTTCAGTTCGTGGCGTTGATTTAAGATTGGCCGCACAAAGTGGTAATCTTCACTGACCACGGCAAAACTCTGCAAGACATCCAATTCCGCCAAGTTTGCGGCCAGAGCCTGCAGACGGCTGATTTGGGCTTTGACTTGGTCGCGGACGGCCACAAACAAATCATATTCCAAGGACGTTGATTTTTCTTGGGCTTCCAGGATGATTGCTTCTTTTGCCTTGAGCTCCGGCGTGGCAAACCGTTCGGCGTTGACCAGGGTTTGCTTGCGTTCATAACGATCGGCCGGCAGCTTGGCAATGTTGGCCTTAGTCACTTCGATGTAGTAACCAAAGACGTGGTTGTAGCCAATTTTCAAGTTATTGATCCCGGTTGCGGCCCGTTCTTTTTCTTGCAGTTCCGCAATCCATTGCTTACCGTTCTCCATCGCATCGCGGTAGGTATCCAATTGCTGATTGTAACCCGGCTTGATGATTCCCCCCTCGGTAATTGCCACCGGGGCATCCTCAACCACGGCCCGGTCAATCAAAGCCGCAATATCGCTCAGCGGATCCAACCCGGCCGTTAGTTGGTCAAAGACTGGCGCCGCCAAGGTTTCCAAAACGTATTTAATTTTCGGCACTTGTTGCAAGGACGTTTTTAATTGCACTAAGTCCCGGCCGTTGACACTGCCATAAGCTACCCGCCCGGCTAAACGTTCTAAGTCATAGACCTTGGTCAATTCGGCCTGCAGGTTGCTGCGTTCAAAGTAGTGGTCTAATAAAACAGCGACCTTATCCTGGCGTTCCTCAATCTTGGCCTGATCAATCAACGGCCGGTCCAACCAGCGTTTTAATAACCGGCTCCCCATCGCCGTTTTGGTGGCATCCAGCAGCCAGGCCAACGTCCCTTGCTTTTTGCCGCTACGCATGTTGATCATCAATTCGAGGTTGGCCTTCGAATTGTGGTCAATTTTCATGTAGGCATTTAATTCGTAAGCCTGGGCGACTTGCAGATGGGCGAGGGCCCGCTTTTGGGTCGTTAACAAGTACGAAACCAATAACGTGACCACCGCAATCTCCCCGTCGTCGGTCAGCGCCTGGGTTAAGTAACTGATTTCTGCTTGCCCCGTTTGCGGCGTTTGGTGCGACAAGAGGAGGTTTTGCTTGGTCAGGACCGTGGTGAGGCTCGCCGGCAATTCCTGATCATAAACGATCTCTTTGGTCTGCAGGTTGATTAATTCATTAATTACCGCCGCTTCGGTAGCGAGGCTCGTTACCTTTAATTCCCCCGTCGTCAAATCAGCATAGGCCAGCTTAAAGCCCGGCGCTTGCGGCAAAACGGCCGTTAGATAATTGTTGCTTTGGGCGTCATCCCCCTTGAGATCCATCTTGGTCCCCGGGGTAACCAACCGGGTAACGGCCCGCTTGACCATTCCCTTGGCCTGTTTGGGGTCTTCCATTTGTTCACAAATGGCGACCTTATAACCCTTATCAATTAAAATATCGATGTAATTATCGACCGCCCGGTGCGGTACCCCACACATCGGAATTGGGTTAGCTGCACTGTGGTTACGGGTGGTGAGGGTCAACTCCAGGATTTGGGCTCCCTTAATCGCATCCTCATTAAATAGTTCGTAAAAATCCCCCAACCGGTAAAATAAAAAGGCATCTGGATACTGATCCTTCACCGCTTGGTACTGCTTCATCATTGGCGTTTGTTTTGCTTTTGCCACCTTATCCTCCTCATTTTTCCCGTGATTGAAAATCAGCGCCAACGAGGGCTTACATTGGCTGCTCATCCTTCGCTTGGCGCTGATTCATTTCTCTGGGCTCGCGGCCCGTTTGACTGCAAAGCCCCCGGTTACTTGGCGTAATCAACGGCCCGAACCTCCCGGATCACCGTCACTTTAATGTGACCTGGGTATTCCAGTTGGTCCTCAATTTCTTGTTTCACATCGTGGGCCAGGACCGTTGCTTGGCGATCATTGACCTTAGTTGGTTTGACAATCACCCGCAACTCCCGGCCGGCTTGGATCGCGTAGCTATGATCTACGCCCCCGTGGGCATTGGCAATTTCTTCTAATTGCTTCAGCCGTTGGATGTATTGTTCCAAGGATTCACTCCGTGCGCCGGGCCGGGCCCCAGAAATCGCATCCGCGGCCTGGACGAGCACGGCAATTACCGACGTGGCCGGCACGTCGCCGTGGTGAGAGGCAATCGTGTTGATCACGACCTGACTTTCCTTGAACTTCCGGGTCAATTCCACCCCCAGTTCAACGTGGGAGCCATCAACTTCGTGGTCAATTGCCTTGCCAATGTCGTGCAACAAGCCAGCCCGCTTAGCCATGGTGATGTCTTCGCCCAATTCTGCGGCCATGATCCCAGCCAGCTTAGCGACTTCAATCGAGTGGTGCAAGACATTTTGCCCGTAGCTGGTTCGGTATTGCATCCGCCCGATCGTCTTGATCAGATCCGGGTGAATGGAATGCAGCCCGAGGTCAAAAACGGTTTGTTCTCCGACTTCGCGCAGGTGGTTGTCCATATCCTTTTGGGCCTTTTCGACGGCCTCTTCAATCCGGGCCGGATGAATCCGCCCGTCTTGAATTAAGTGTTCCAAAGCCATTTTGGCGATTTCCCGCCGGACCGGATCAAAACCACTCAACACGACCGCTTCCGGCGTATCGTCAATGATCAGATCAATCCCGGTTAAGGTTTCTAAGGTCCGAATATTGCGGCCTTCCCGCCCAATAATCCGCCCCTTCATTTCGTCGTTTGGCAAATTAACAACCGAAACCGTGGCTTCTGATACCATATCTGCAGCCGAACGCTGAATCGCATCGACAATCAGGGTCTTGGCTTTGCGATCGGCCACTAATTGGGCCTCCTGTTCGCTGTCCCGGATCATCGTTTCGCGTTCGACTTGCAGCTCGTCTTTTAATTGGTTCAAAATCTGTTCCCGTGCTTGGTCACGGGTCAACTCGGCAATTTCTGCCAACTTGGTTTGTTGAGCTTGAACCAGTTCTGCTACTTGTTGTTGATCTTTTTGAATTTGCTCGTTTCGCTGGTCTAATTTCCGTTCGCGCGAACTGATAGCATTTTCTCGATGTTCAAGCAGACTGTCCTTCCGGTCTAAGGTCGTTTCCCGTTGCAGCAAGCGTTCTTCTTGTTTTTGCACTTCACTGCGGCGGCTCTTTAACTCTTGTTCGACCCCTTCACGATAGCGGTGACTTTCTTCCTTGGCTTCCAAGATAGCCTCTTTTTTGGCGGTCGCCGCTTCTTTTTTAGCGGAAGCAATAATCTCCTCGGCGCTATTGTGCGCTTGTGTAATCTGACGTTCAATAATTGACTTTCGAATTACATAACCGACAATAATCCCGACAACAATAGCGATGACGGCGGTAAATAAGTTATTCATACCCATTTTCCCTCCAAATCAACTATTATTCGTTGTTGGTCTTTTAAAAAGTTCGAAAATACGCGAAAATTTCACGTACAGATTTAATTTTAAACGGGACGAAAAGGGGTGTCAACATTAAGCCTTCGCTCCGGCTGAAAAATAAAAAGTAAGGCCACCGGAAGGCGCCCGGCCCGGCCTTACTTATTCCAACTCAAGGTTTAGTTGCGTTTCTTTAATGTTTGTCCTTGGGGTTACTGGCCGTTTCTGGCGTAGCGGCTTCATCTTCGGCTGGTGCTTGGTCCATCCCATAGGCAATCCGCACTTGCTTCATCAAAGTCTGCATTTCCGTTGGGTGATCCGTCAGCCACTTCTTTGCGTTTTCACGCCCTTGACCAATCCGCTCTTCGCCGTAAGAATACCAAGCTCCACTCTTTTTGATCAGATCCTTTTCGGCCGCCATGTCAAGCAGTTCACCCATCTTGGAGATCCCTTCCCCGTACATGATGTCAACTTCCGCCTTCTTAAACGGTGGCGCGACCTTATTCTTAACCACTTTAATCTTGGCCCGGTTCCCAATAATATCGGAGCCATCCTTGATTGGTTCACCACGCCGAATTTCCAGTCGAATCGTGGAGTAGAACTTCAAAGCCCGGCCCCCCGGCGTAGTTTCAGGGTTCCCAAACATGACGCCGACCTTTTCCCGAATCTGGTTGATAAAGATCGCAATCGTCTTGGTCTTATTGATGGTCCCGGACAATTTCCGCAGGGCTTGGGACATCAAGCGGGCTTGCAGCCCAACGTGCGCGTCCCCCATTTCCCCTTCAATTTCAGCCCGGGGTACCAAGGCCGCCACTGAATCGACCACGACAATATCAATCGCGCCACTGGAAATCAAGGCATCGGCAATTTGCAGCCCTTGTTCCCCTGTGTCAGGCTGGGACAAGAGCAAATTATCAATATCAACCCCTAAGGCCTTGGCGTATTCGGGATCCATGGCGTTTTCCGCGTCGATGTACGCCGCCGTGCCCCCCTGTTGTTGCACTTCAGCAACCGCGTGCAAAGCGACGGTCGTCTTCCCCGAACTTTCGGGCCCGTACATTTCAATAATCCGGCCCCGCGGGTAGCCCCCGACCCCGAGGGCCTCGTCAATTGCCAAAGAACCACTGGAGACCGTTGCTACCTTAGTATCAACGGCATCGCCCATCCGCATGATGGCGCCTTTCCCGAAGTTCTTTTCAATTTTCTTCAGGGCATTGTCCAGCGCTGCTTTTCGTTCGTCAGCCACAAGCTTCACTCCTTTTTATCAAATCCATGTTTCCATCATATCAGTTTTTGGGCTAAAAACCAAGCATTTTACGAACCTGCGTTCTAATTTTTGCCCTGTAATTGGTGGTAGAGCGCTAAAAGGACCAAGGCCACGCTTTGTTGGCGAATCGCTTGGCGACCCAAGCGGCCATTTAAGCGCAACTGCCAAGCCCGCGGGGCCGCGCCTTGCTGGGCAATCGCCACAAAGACCGTCCCGGCAGGATGTCCTTCTAAGGGTTCCGGGCCGGCCACCCCCGTAAAGGCGACTCCATAATCGACGGCCAACGCCCGCCGGGCCCCCTCGGCCATTTCCGCTGCCGTTTGCGCGCTGACCACGCCTGCCTGTTCAATCGTGGCCTGCCGCACCCCAATCAGCTGGTGCTTGGCGCGGGCGGCATAAGTCACAAAGCCCCCATCAAAGACGGCACTGGCCCCGCTGACGCTGCACAGGGTACTCTGAAACAGCCCCCCGGTCAGACTTTCGGCCGCCGTAATTTTGGCGCCGCGCTGGCGTAACAAGGCGACTACTTGCCCAGCTAAGGTCACCGCCGGGCCGCTGCCAAAGTAATACGCGCCTTCCTTAGCCACAATGGCCTGTTGCGCTTGATCCAAGAGCTGCTCGGCAACCGCCGGCGTTTTTCCAGTCACCCGCAAACGAACTTGGATTTCAGCTGGTTGGACGTAAGACGTTGCCACGACCGGCAAATCCCCTAACGCAGCGGCAATTTCGTCCATCAATAAGGACTCCGGCTGGCCCACAAAGTGCAGCACCCGGGTCTGGACTGGAGTCGTCGTCCCGTAGTGAGCCCGTAATTTAGGCAGGAGACTGGCTTGCACCATTGCCTTAAATTCCCGCGGGGGCCCGGGCAAGACGGCCACTGCCGCTTGCTCGCTCACCAACCAGGATCCCAAGGCCAGCCCCACCGGGTTGGCTAGCGGTTCGCCACCGGCCAAGTAGTAAGCTTGACGAATATTTTCCGGCGTCATTGCCACTTGACGGTGGGCAAAGTCCGCTTGAATCGCCGCCCAGTGTTTCGTTGCCAAGGTTAAATCAACGCCCAGCGCGCGGGCCACGCTCGGCAGGGTTTGATCATCCGCCGTGGGCCCTAAGCCCCCACACACCAAAACCAGGTCCGCCCGCTGGCAGGCCAATTTGACGGCTGCTTCAATTTGGGCGGGTTCATCAGTCACCGTCGTTTGCCACTTGGCCACCAAGTCCAATTGGCGCAGCTGGTCCGCCAAATAGGCAACGTTGGTATTAACGATCTGCCCGAGGATCAGTTCGTTACCCACGGAAATAATTTCTACTTCCATTTTTCCCCTCCTACTCTTTATATACGCGTTTTAGGTCCATTTTACACTTTTTTTCTGGTAAAAATTTTAAAAAAAGAAGCTGGCCGAAGCCAACTTCCGCAGTCCTTATTTAAACCCGTCGCTAAAAATATCCTTGCTCTTGATAAAGTAATCAGCCCCAGAGTAAACCGTGAAGAACAAACACAGGTAAAGCATGATTTCGCCAAAGGGAATGTGCCAAATGGCAAACAGGGCGTTGTTTAACAATAAAAAGATGATCGCAATGAACTGGGTCGTCGTCTTGATCTTCCCCGGCATCTTGGCTGCCATGACTTCGCCATTTTGTTCAACAATCAGCAACCGCAGCCCCGTCACGGACAGTTCCCGCCAGATGATGATTGACGTCACCCACGCTGGCACACTGCCGCTGGCCGTTAAGACAATAAAGGCCGTCATGACCAATAATTTGTCGGCCAACGGATCGGCAAACTTCCCGAAGTTGGTCACCAAGTGATCCCGCCGGGCAATCCGCCCGTCTAAATTATCGGTAATCGTTGCCGCAATAAACAGGATTGTCGCCCAGAACTGGGCAACCGGAACCGTCGCCCCTAAAAAGCTGATCTCACCCCACCCCAAGGGAATGACCATCAGTAACAAGAAAAATGGAATGATGATTAACCGCACCACGGTTAATTTATTTGGTAAATTCAAACTAAATCCCCCTCAAAGAATGTTTAATGACTGGCCGCCGTAGTTTGATTATTCGTAGTGGCCGCCGGCGTAGTGGTTGAAGTCGTCGTCTGGGTAGTGGTCGTTGGGGTACTGGTCGAAGTTGTGGTCGTCCGTTGGGTCGTTTGCCCAGTACTCGTCGTCCCCGTAGTCGTCGTGGTCCGGTTGGTTTGGTTGGTCGTAGCCGTTGAACTCGACGTAGTTGCACTAGTTTGCGTTGTGCTGTTGCCCAGGCTCAGCGTAATAACCCGCGTTGATGGGTATTGGTTGTCATTGGTAAAGTTTAACGTCTGGTTGCCCAGCTTGATCGTTACCCCGTTGCCGGAGCCCAAAGTGATCACAATTCGCTTGGCCGTCTTACTTAAGGTCACCGTCCCGGTTTCCTTCGCTGACAAGGTCTTCGCCAACTGACTGACGTTATCAACATTAACGGCGGCATACACGGCCGTGTTCGCCGCTTTAATCGTCAGTTTAGTGTCCTTGCTTAAGGTTTGACTTGTCGTGTAGACCACACTAGTCGTGGTCCGCGAGGTTTCTTTGAACTTCAACTTTTGACTCTTGGCCTTAGGCTTGCTGGAAGCAGCCTTCTTTGGCGCATGACTGGATTCACCAGAAACCGAAACCGAACTGGAATCAATTTTGGTTGCCGAATCAGCCCGGTTCTTAATAATCGTGGTCGCCCAAATCGCCCCTAAAATAATGACGACAATCGCCCCGACAATCACGGTTGGGATGTACTTGCGGGCCTGATCAAAGCCATCAGTTGTCACCCGGTGACTGCCGCGCCGCGTCTCGACCGCTTGGGAAAGGTGTTCGGAGTATTCCGTCGTCTTGGTCTTGGGTAAATAATCATCGTAGTCCTTTAATAATTCATTGCCGTCCAAGCCAACGGTATCGGCATACTGCTTCACAAATGCCCGAACGTAGAAATCACCGGGTAGTTCCGCAAAATTTTCATCTTCAATCGCAATTAAATACCGCTTCTGAATCTTCGTCGCCTGTTGCAAATCATCTAAGGTATACCCCTTGGCAACCCGGGCCTCTTTAAGCCGTTGACCAATTTGCAACTGCTGTTCATTTTCGCTCATAACTTTGTTCCTCAATTCTTTTCACTAATAACCTAGGCTAGTATAGCACATCTAGCGCCCCGCAAATTTTAAAGATCCGTTAATTGCGACGTTAATTTTCCGCATCAATTTCGTAAACCGACAGACGGTCATGATCCATAAAGTTAGCCGCGGCTTGCTGGATATCCGCCCACGTTAAAGCCCGCAAGACCCGAATTTCATCGTAAATCGTCAGCGACCCGGTTTCTCTAGTCGCAAACCGGTTGACGATCGCTTCTGGTGAATCCAAGGCCCCAATCAAGCGACCAAGCGTGGCGTTTTTGAGCATGGCAAATTGAGTTTGTACCCTTGCCAGTTCAGCTGGCGCATTTTCAACCAAATTAGCAATTGCACCGCGAAAAGCCGCTTGCTGCGTCGTTTCGGTCGCAAACAGGGCAAAATCGAAGCCACGATTGCTTTCGTAACTAAACGAAAAGGAATCATCAATGATCCCTTGATCATACAAGGCCTGGTAGTGTTCCCCCGTATCATCAAACAATAATTCCAGCATCATGCTGATTGCCACTTGACTCTTTAAGCGGGCCAAGGGCGTGCCCGCTGGCAAATGGCCGCGCAAGCCCACCATCACTTTCGGCCGCAAAACTGGCATCGTTAAATGCCGGTAGGGCAACAGGTCATGCCCGCTGGGGTCGGCCGGAGTAAAGGTCAGTGGTTCTTGCAGGGGGGCGGCAAATTGCTTTGCCGCTTGATTTTGTTCAATCCAAGCCAAAGTTTCCGCCGGATCAAGGTTCCCTGCCACTTGTAAGGTCAGGTACTCCGGCCGGTAGTAAGCCGCATGAGTCTGGTACAGCAATTCCGGGGTAATCGTCTTAATTGACTCTTCGGTCCCGGCAATATCATCCGCCAGCGGATCATGGGGATAGAGGTTGCCCATCATCCCCATGTACAGGCGACTGTCGGGGTTGTCATTGTACATTTTTATTTCCTGGGAAATAATGCCAATTTCCTTAGCGACCGTTTGCGCCGTAAAGTACGGGGTCTGGACAAAATCCAACAGTACTTCCAGGTTCTCCCGGAAATTGCTGGTGGTCGAGTACAGGTAACTGGTCTGGGTAAAGGACGTAAAGGCATTGGAATCCGCCCCTAATTCCCCAAACAAGTCAAAGGCATCATGATCGGCCTTTTCAAACAATTTATGTTCTAAAAAATGCGCCAACCCCGCCGGTAAGCTTTGTCCCCCTACGACCGCCGGCAAAGTGCGATCAAGGGCGCCAAAATCCGTGGTCAGCATCGCGTAAGTCTTGTGGTACCCCACCATCGGAATCAAGCGGACCTTGAGTCCGTTGGCCAAGGTCGTTTCATATAAGGATTGATTAAATTCTGCGTAAGTTCGTTTTTCCATTATTCATCCCCGCTTAACAAATAGACCGCCGCTGGCTCCAACTGCGCCGCCAAATGCGCGACTTGGGCGGGCGTGACGGCGGCTAAAGCGGCCGGGTAATCCAATTTAGTTGGTTGTTGCAAGAGGGTCTTCGCCAGGGCCCGGCCCAATAGGTAGTTTTCATCATCTTGACTGGCCAAGTACTGGTTGAGCAAGCCCGCCTTAACTTTGGCCAACGTCGCCACGTCAAAATCGCCCGCGGCCAAAGCTTGCACCTGGGCTTCAATTAATTGTTGCGCGGCGGGGGCCTGCTGGGCCGCAATCCCGGCTTGAATCACCAGGTGACCAGCAAACGGCCGTAAGCTGCTGCTGATTGAATAGGCCAAGCTGGCTTTTTCGCGGACGTTGACAAACAACTTGGAATACGGGCTGCCACCCAACAACCCATTCATCACTAGCGCGGTCGGATAGTCCGCCGTCCCAAAGTACACTGGTTGGCGGTAAGCCAAGTTTAAATGGGCCTGCTGCAAAGGTTGGTGTTCCGTCAGTTTCTTTAACGGTTCAGCCGGTTGATTATGGAATAAGTTGGCCGGCAAACACGCCGGGCGCGCTTGAAACGGTAATTTTTGCAAACTAGCGGCCACCTGGTCTGGATCAACGGCCCCAATCACGAAAATATCTACCTGATCATCAGCCAACATCGTCTGGTAGGCCGCGTAAGTCGCTTCGTTCGTCAAAGCGGCGACTTGCGCCTTGGTCCCGGTGCTCGGAACTTCCATTACCGAACCGGTTTGATAATACAAGCGCTCTAATTGGCGCAAGGCATAAAAGTGCTTGTCGTCATCCCAGGATTGCAAAGTCGCCACTAAATTAGTCTTTTGCAACTGCCAAGTTGGCACATCAAACCGCATCCCATCAGCCAAGGGGTAAAAGAGTAATTCCCCCATCGTTTGTACCACCGCATCCAAGAGGTTGGGCGCAAATTGTTCATTAATAAAAGTCGCTTTAAAACGGACCGTGTGGGCATGACCAAGCCGGGTCACATACGCCCCAACACTGGCGCCGTAAAGCTTGGCCAAGTGCCGCGCTAAGGCGGTTTGGGTCGAGTAAAGTTGACTGCTGGTTGTCAAAACGTTGGCCAGCAGATTCCGGGCAGCCGCATTGTTACGCGTTTGCAACCGGGAAAAATTGAGCAGCAGCTTCGTCTGCTTGAACTGTTCAGTCGCCAGCACGTGAACATTCACGCCTGGCACCAGTTCAAAATCCACCATTGAAAATTCCTCCTCAAAACTGGTTTGCCGAAGTTCAGCAAGCCAACCTATGTACGGGTCACTAAACGACCTCATCAATCATACCAAACCCACCGGGGAGAAAACCATGGAAAAGCCAAGAATTTCCCCGAAAAAACAACTGGCCGGTCACGAAAAGTCGCGCCGACCATTTAATTATAACCAAGGTTTAATCTGCAGAGAAAAAGTAATTTAGGCTTGGCGCCATTCCGGCGGCAGGTGCTTACTAGCTTCGCGTACAGCAAGAGCAGACATTGCGGCCTGGTGCGTTTGCAAAAAGGCCATTACCCACGCCGGCTTAGTCTTGGCATAGTCACGCAAAGCCCAGCCAATCGCTTTTTGCACAAAGAATTCCGGCACCGCCAAATTATTTTCGATAATTTGGGCCAATAACGCTTCATCCGTGGCCTGCTTGCGTAATAATTGGTGCTCAATTGCTGCCCGGCGCAGCCAAAAATTATCGGCCCGCGACCAGGCCAACACGGCGCGCCGCAACTCCGGAAAACGGGCCACCAAGGCCCCCACCGGTTTGATCAAAATATCGACCGTATCCCACCAGGACTTGGTACAGATCAAATGGGCCAACCGCGGCCAGTCCGCCGGCGTCAACAGGGGTGTGACGAGCACCAAGTAATCACAGGCCAAGTATTGCAGTTCGCGTTGGGGGGCTGCCCAACACTGGTCAATAAAGGACCAATCTACCTGCTCGGCGTGTTTGGCCGCCCGCAACCACGGCCGGGCTAGTTCCCGGCGCCGCGCCGCACTCAACCCAAAGAAGGCAAACTGATCGCGCATGTAATGGGCCATCCCTTGGGCCCGCTTCGCATCCGCGGCCGCCGCAAAGGCCGCGCTGACTTGGGCATAATCCATCTTCTTCCTCCCTTTCTTCGGCAAACTTACTTTAATTATAGCAAAACGGCCGCCCCAACGAGGCGAACCGCTCAATTCTCCCAACCTCTGTTGGTTTTTCGAATATTACACAGATCACGTGGGAAATAACCGCAAGCCGGATGGATAAGTACGAACGAAGAACGACGCGTACCGCGCCAACCTTCGTCCTAGCTTATCCATCCGGCTTGCCGAGAAGGTTATTTCCCACTTTCATCCCTATGATTCCATTTTTGCTCCGATCATTAAACCGCCCTGTTCGGCATAAAAACTGCACAGGGCGTTACAAGTCCCAATTTCTACTTGGCAGGCTGGGTACTGAGCTTGGACGGCAGCTTGCAGCGCCGTCGCACCGGCTAAATTATCAGCGTGGTCAATGACCAGGTGCTGGCCGTCAAAATGATGTTTGGCCAGTAGCTGTAACAGCGCCTTGCGGGCTCCCTTTTCGCCCCGCGCCTTAGCCAGGGGTTGCACTTCCCCCGCTTCATCCGCCCAGCCAATCACGTTGATTTTCAAAGCTTGGGCCAACTTGGCCGCCGCCTTATTGACCCGCCCATTGTTCGCCAAGTTGTTCAGCGCTTTAAGGGCAAAAAAGACCCTGGTGTGCTCAATCGCTGCCGTAATTTGCGTCACAATCTCAGCGAAGCTCGCACCGGCTTGAATCAGCGCGCTAGCCTCTTGGGCTACCATCCGTTGGGCCGGCCCCGCCACCTTCGTATCGAAAACGGCAATCTTTTGTTCCGGGCGGACTTCCTGGGCCATCATCTGAGCGAGGCGGGCCGCATTATACGAGCCCGACGTCGCTGCCGAGATGGTAAAGACGAACACTTCATCCGCTTGCCCGTAGGCTGCCAAGTACTGTTCCGCACTCGGGCACGCCGTCTTAATCGCCTTGCCCGCGGAAAAAGCCGCAAACGCCGCCCGATCAAAGGCCGGGATGTCGGCAAAGCTTTGCCCCCCGCTGGTTAAGGACAGGGCCACACTCTGGTGGGGCACGCCATTAATTTGGTCGGCAAACAGGTTCGCCGCCGAATCCGTAATAATTTTCCGCATTGCTACATTTCCTTTCTAACGTCTCATTTTGTATGCTCAGCTTATCGTATTCCAAAAACATTGTCAACGGTTTTTGAAAAACCGATAAGCGGTTCGACCTTGTAGCAGCGGTTCTTTTAATTTATACTAAGCTTAGTGAGGTTTTAAAAAGCATGAACAGAGAAGCAAAAATTCAACACGCAGTACGGCACTTTCGCCTGCCTCGTTACCAAGAATTACCAACCGTCGAACTCTACTTGGATCAAACAACCGAATTGCTTAACGAGCACCTGGCGATTTTGGGCGACGTGAAAATCACCAGCTCGATGATCAGCAACTACGTTAAACACCAGTTGATCCGCCGCCCGGTCAAAAAACGCTATGGCGCCGACCAGCTCGCTGAGCTCTTCTTTATTGCCGTCGCCAAAAATGTGATGCCGCTTAGTGATTTGAAGGTGGCATTAAAAATACAACGCGCCAGCTATGCTACGGCCACGGCGTATGATTACTTTGCCGAGGAATTGGAAAACGTTCTGGCCTACGTCTTCGGCCTTAAAGCAAGGCTGGCCACCGTGGGTGCAGAACAAGGCGAATATAAGCGGATGTTGCGTAATATCATTAAAGCAGTTGCCTATAAAATCTACGTTGATGCCTACTTTAAGGTGAAAAATGCGGAAGAAAAATAATTCCCGCCGAATTAAAAGCGGCCTGCTCATCATTTTGCTGCTCTTAAGCCTTAGCGGGGTAATGGGCGGGCTTTGGCTCAAGCACCATACCTACCAACCAACGGCCGCCACCCGCCAAGCCCTGCAAAGCGCAACGGTCAAACGTGATCAAATTATCTTTCCGGCCCACGGGCAACGTCAGTTAACCGTAATTTTTTATCCCGGCGCGCTGGTCGAACCAGCGAGTTACGCCCCGTGGGCGCACCAGGTCGCCCAAGCTGGTTACACCGTTAAAATTGCTCGCTTCCCGCTGAATCTAGCGATCTTAGCACCAAAGCAAGCCCGCGCCCTAGTTCCGGCCCACCAGGCCTACGTCATTGGTGGCCACTCCCTAGGTGGGGTGATGGCCGCTCGTTGGGCCCACCAACATCATCCGGCGGCGCTAAAGGGCGTCTTTTTCTTCGCTTCCTACCCGGATCAAAAGGGCCGGCTTGATCACACCAGTCTGCCAGTCTTGAGCTTGACGGGGAGTCGGGACGGCGTCTTGAACTGGTCCCGGTTCCGCACGGCGCAGAAATATCTCCCGCGTGAGACGACCAAGCAAACCATTACTGGGGGCAACCACGCCGGGTTCGGCGCTTACGGACCACAAAAGGGCGATCGAGCGGCGACAATCAGCAATCATGCCCAACAAACCGCGATCGCCCAGGCACTGCTCAAATGGTTAGCCACGCTGCATTAAACCGTCAGCCACAGAAAGGATGGCCAAAATGAAAACAACAATTTTCCTCTTTCACCCGGCCTTTGCCCACTCGCGGGCGAATGCGGCCCTGGTGCACAATTCGCCGGTTGAAGTGCGCGATTTATATCAACTGTACCCTACTGAACTTATTGACGTCGCCGCTGAACAGGCGGCTTTGAGCGCAGCCGACCGGATTGTGTGGCAATTTCCCCTGTACTGGTACAGTGGCCCAGGGTTGATGAAAAAATGGCTCGACCAAGTGCTGACCGCCGGCTGGGCCTATGAGGGTGGGACGGCCTTACAAGGGAAAGAATTGCTGATCGCCACCACAATGGGGGGAAAGTTGACCGATTACCAAGCCACCGGCCCCCAAGGGCACACGGTCACCGAATTTTTATTGCCGCTGACCGTGACCGGGGAATACGTCGGCATGCAAGTCTTACCCCCATTTATTGTTGCCGATACCGTAAACATTACGGCGGATCAATTAGCCGCGGCAGCGCAACGTTACCACCAGCGCTTGCTTGTCCCATAAAAAATACGCCTCTGAACTAAAAAATCGGTTCAGAGGCGTACTTTATTCATTAGCGCAAAGTAAAAAACTTAAAATTTACATTCATCAATTGTTCGGGTTAACTCAGCCCACCTCGCAGCTAGTAACTTCGCATATCGGATTTCATTGAGACCATACGCTGCTAATGAGTAGCCGTCGTTAACTTCAATTAATAGTGTTTGTCCATCTTTGGTAATGCCAAAGTCAAGTGAATAGCTGGCTGGTTGATCTTGATAATCCTGAAGACAATCTTCAATAACTTGCGGATCATAATGATAGTGCCAATCACCAGTATATGGTCGAACACCTTCAATTTGCCCATAACGAACATAAACACGCCATTCAGCCACAAAATCAACAACTTCACTACAAATTACCGTTGGATTTTCATAACTCGATCCTAAGCCAATCAAATCCTTTGGTGTTCGAATTACTTTTCCCGTAATTCGCTTTCCTTCAACAGACTTAACAAATATCGGCCAAGTTTCTGGATGATGGTTAATGGTATTAATTTGTGAATACCAAATTTGACGGCCTAAGTATTGTCGTAATGACTTAGGGTAATTGAGCTCGCTACAATCAATTTTTAAGAATTTCAATCGTTGACGAACACTTCTAAGCCCTCCAACCACAAGATCAGCTTGCGTCATGTGTGGCAACACTTCGGTTAATTGTTGAAATGGTACCACTTCAAATCCCATTTGGTGAAAGCCGCTCATCGCCGCATAACAATTAATACTAAGGGGGATATTATGAGAATTACTTTGGATATATACTTTCATTTATACCTCCATTGCGTCGCTCTTTAGCGCCAAATAATTAACACAAAACTAACTAAGAGAAGGAAGCGACTGCACCCAATTTCCTTTTTTTCAGTCGTCAAACTTACATACTTGCTCCAATTTTAACTGCTTAAAACATCCCTGTACAATTTCACCGGTACCAATCCATCATGACGTGGCGTAATATCAAAAATCCGTTGTCAAGATTGCTCCTTAGGATTTTGGTGTTTAGTGAAAGACAAATTATCAAAATTTTCTACTACTTGTTATCATTCTTCTTTGCTAGTTACCACCGGACAGTACACGCTGAAAGTTTTTGCTCGGATACCAAGCCAATTAGTTTAATCATCCACTGGTAAGCAGCCTTGAAATTTTCATTATCGCTTAAATTAATGACCTTCCTTGCATCACAGTGAAAAATCACGGTTTGACGCAATTGTAAATAAACCGTGTATGGTTGAATTGTCCACATAATTACGAAAGTAGCCTCCGAAAGATCCCCCTACAATAGCTTCTTAAATGTGCTACAATGTGACACATTAACAATTAAAGCAAGGTAGACAGCTAATGCACAACTTAATTTTTCTCAATGATCTCACCGCCCCCGAACTTGCGCCTTACGTTAAGTTCAACGAGGCACAACTCTTCCATGCCTTAGAACCACACCCCGGTCTTTTTATCGCCGAAAGTCCTAAGGTAATCGAACGGGCCTTGCGCGCCGGCTATCGTCCCGCTTCACTGCTGGTTGAAGAAAAGGTCCTGGCTCGTGATTTAGCCGAATTAGACCGCGAAATGGCGGCCAATCAAACGACTGGCTTGGGCCAAACCCCGATTTACGTTGCCAAGCGGGAAGTCCTGCAGCACTTGGCCGGCTACAACCTTTTGCGCGGGGCCTTAGCGGCGATGCACCGGATTAAACGGCCGGACCTCACCACCTTCTTAGCGGCCCTGCCTACCCCCCAGCCCCGGATCGCCGTCTTGGAAAGCGTGGTTAACCCCGCCAACATCGGCGCCATTTTCCGCTCGGCGGCCGCACTAGGCATTGATGGGATCATTGTCACCAGTGATTCGGCGGATCCCTTCTACCGGCGGGCCTCCCGGGTGGCAATGGGGACGGTCTTTCAAATCCCGTGGACTTACGTAGACGCCCAGACTTGGTACACCACCGGAATTGAATTGCTGCACCAGGCCGGTTTTCAAACGGCGGCCATGGCCCTACGTCACAATACCATTAAAATTGACGATCCACAGTTACACCAAGTCGAAAAATTAGCCATTATCCTCGGTTCAGAGGGGCCGGGCCTACAGGAAACCACGATCGATCACAGTGACTTTACAATTAAGATTCCGATGACGGCAGGGGTCGATTCCCTGAACGTCGCCGCGGCCTCAGCACTGGCCTTTTGGGAATTGGGCCAGCGACGCTAATCAGTTGCTCAGACTTACCGCCCTCAACGAGGCTAGTTGGGGCGGCTTTTTTTGTACCGGCCAAGGCCCTCCAGTAGCTCAAAGCGGTTAAACTTAGGGCCACTCCGTTACTGTCCCTGTGGTGGCTGGCGAGCACAGTTTTGGTCAAGCCAGTTAACAATATCTTGCTTGACTACCATGGCATTCGCTTCAAACAGAATCTCATGCCGCATGTTCTGATAGCGTTTGAAAGTGAGGTCGTGATAGCCAGCGTTTTGCAATACATGCGCGGTCTGCTTTACCTGGGCCATATTTCCTGCGCAAGGATCATCCGCCCCATTCAGAAATAAGATAGGCACCGGATGTGGACTAGTAAAATGACGTAACTTGCCTAGTTCGCGCATGCCCTCATATAGATCGTGATAACCCTGGCTAGTAAACGGGTGACCACACGCCGCATCATGAATATACGCTTGCACATTCAAACGATTATAACTTAACCAGTCAACATCAGTGAGGGGATGGCTAATCTTTCGGTTAAATCCGCCAATTGTTAGCTTGGTCAAAAGGGGGCTGATGTGCCGAGGACCTTTCCATTGAATCACTATCTTGCTAAGCAATTTACCGCCCCGCCATAATGGATTGTAGTACGGGACGCCGGTCAAGATCATCCCGTCAAAGTCATGATAGTGCTGCAAGTAACTACGAATAACAATCGTCCCCATCGAATGACCAAACAACATCACCCGCTGCCCGGGAAACCGCACATGGGCCTGCTGAACATACTGGTGAAGTTGGTGCACCAGATTCTGCCAACCACTTTGGCCGAAGTAGCCCCGTTCGGCGGCGGGTAATTCTTTCCCATGTCCCAACAGATCATAGCGAAGCGTACTATAACCACAGCTATTCAAATATTTACAAAAGTCCGCATAGCGCTCACTATACTCCTGCATCCCGTGAACCAGGATCACAACCGCCTTGGCCTGTGGTGCTTCTGAAATCAAACCAATTCACCTTCCCGCCTTATCATTGTCACCGCTTTCATAATTGGGTAATTCTTATCTTAACAATTTGCAATTCAAAAAGCAAAATCACCATTGATCAACGCTCTAGCGAGTGCACGTTTAAAGATGGTGAAGGTGTGCGCCAATCCAAGGAAAGGAGAGCAATTGCGATGAATCAAAAAAAGTTGGACATCGATATTGGGATTATTGCTGATGACAGGAGTACAATTTGGCGTAGCGGGGCTAGAAAGTACTATTGTTTGTATGCTTCGAAAAGAGAAATTTAAATCTTTTGGCTTAACGCGAAAAAACATTGTTAAAGCAATTATCGAAACAATTGGATGCTTTCTCCCGTATATATGCTATGTATTTGCATCCGGTCAATTTGACGGCTTCCATCCTTTCCACATTGCCATCACGGATGAAGTAATTGCAAGTGGGATTCCTGCCCCAATTTCGTCTTGAAACTTACAAGGAATTGATAGCCTCAATAAAGGAATCCATCAACTTCTACAACCATAAGCGATCCCAAACGCAATTAGGTAGCCGTGCACCCGCCGAATATCGAGCACTGGCTACCTAAGCGTTTACATAATTCAATTTTTCCCCTTGACCGGGACCAGACGAATTCATCCCTGGCTTATTGAAGCGGAGGGATTCTCGCCCATTTACGATAAATTATTTTTTCGTATTCCCACCAACCACAGGCTCCAATATCACTAATTTCTCGTATGAAAAGATTCCCTTAATAAATTTGGACACCAGTAGGGCGATAAAAATATATATTAGCGAATAAACCTCACCTTATCTATAAATTACCTATTTTAAGCACGCTAGTTAATCGTCCTCATCGTCGCGGTAATGTAAATCATCGAATTTGGTGTTCTTATTTTGCTGCGCTTGACTTGGGGTTTGGTAATAGATGCTATCAGTCCATGGTCTAGCACCACTGGCCGCAACTAATACTTTGACTTGCTGGCCATCAATGGTTTCAGTGTGGACTGCGTAATCGACACCAGCACCAGCACTCTGACACCAACCTTCCATATGAAGCCAGTGTATTCCATCATGATCAAAGAAGTCGGTTCGCCTCCAGTTCTGGGTGGCATCCTGAATCGCCTGATTGGTCATATTACCTTCATCATACATAAATGAGCTATCTTGTTTATAAAGATGGATAACGTCATTAGTAGTATTATCACCGCCATGATATTGCATCGTGTTCTTACCAAAAGTAATGGAAGGAGCATCAGAGGTGTAATCATCAACGGAGTACCAAGTCCCCTGCATCTCATCTGGGACGTTCACTGGACCCTGATTACCATATTTACCAGAAGTATCAGATGCGGAATGACTGTCTGGAGAACTAGTGGCACCGTTACCACGCTTATCATTGACTTGGGCGTTTTGTGCTAGCTGATTAACGAAATCAGCCTGTCCCTGATTATTAACGTCTTTAACCATGTCTGCTCGGCTAACGGTGGTGAGCTTTTTACCACTCTTGCTAGCACTGGCTCCTTGGTAGATATTAACACTATTGCCCTGAATAGTATAAACCAAGTTAGATGACTTACCACTCGCCTTAACGTTGTAAGCAACCCCTTGCCCATCATCCGCTAATTTATAGTTGGATGCGGGATAAAGATCCACCTGAAGACCGTTCTTTTTAGCATCCTTGGCAGTTTGATACCATTGCTGACCATACTTATTGCTAGCATAGGTGGTAACCAGGCTAACCATCTGTTGCGGTGTTAAGTTATCTGCACTAATTTTGGTACTCGACTTGCTAGTCAGTAGGCTTGAGGAATTGCTACTATGATTCGATGAGCTTTGTTGACTACATCCTGCTAACATCAATGCTAACCCTGCAGCAGTTAACACAAGCATGTGCTTTTTATTCATTGAATAGACCCTCCCAATTATTGATTCTTCTTAATCATACAACGAATCATAGAACGAAAAAAGCGTTCTACGCCTACTCCAACCTATGTCTACCAAGGCTTTCCGCTGATTAGCTAGAACATCCTACCACTTCCCTATTTGTCTGAAGAATGCACATTATCTGTCTGCAGAAACCGATCGACTTAAAGATCACAAGCGCCGATATTTCAACATTCTTTTAAAAAAGGTATCAAAAAAGGAGTCTCCTTTGCGAAAGGTTTCTTCACAAGTTAGGTACACTCAAAATTTTAATAAAACCTGCCATGACGCGGTTTAGTTAGTTTTCTCCAGGACGGACACACTCTCCACGTGTCTCGAATGGCAAGTGCATTGACAATGCCCCCACGGAAAGTTTCTGAAATCCCTATAAGGATGAAACCTATTACGATTACAGATTTGAACCTTACGAAGAGTTGATAACCTCAATAAAGAAATATATCGACTTCAATAATCACAGACGATCCCAAACGAAATTAGGCAGCCGCGCACCCGCCGAATATCGAGCACTAGCTGCCTAAGCGTTTATATAATTCAATTCTCCCCCTTGACCGGGACCAGACCAGTACTTCTTACAGTAACAAATAACCGTTACTGAGGGCCCACAGAAGATCCACAGCAACGCCCTCCACTAGCCAACAAAGAATAATTGGTTTTTTATTACTTATCAGGAAAGACAATCCTGTCGAAATTGATGAATGGTTTGCCCAGTCCATATATTAAATGCCCGTTGAAACGAATTCGTTTCCTGATAAGCTAGTAAAAATGCAATTTCATCGGTTGACAAGTTTGTATTAAGCAAATAGTTTTTTGCCAACATTTCACGGGTTTCATTTAATTGTTGTTGAAAGGGTACTGTACCCTGTCAAGTTGACAGTCTGAAAAAATGAAAAATTGCTAGTCTTA
>NZ_AZFK01000062.1 GCF_001435775.1 Limosilactobacillus ingluviei DSM 15946
GAATCAACACTAGCAAAATGTCCAGCTGCTGGCATCCAACCTTGCCACGTTGTCACGCCATCTACCAAATCCGTCGTTCCGGACCGCGTAAAGCGAACAGTCTGAACTTTATCACCAACGGCCGGGGAGCCGTTAGCGTAAGTATAGTGGATGATTTCAGTGACCGTTTTCGTATCACTGATCGGCGTAGTCGCATGCTTGAAGTGAACCTCAAACCGGTTCTTTTGGTTATCAGCCTGATACTTATTGTCCTTAAATATATTACCTACTAGGATATAGTGTTGGCCTTCATAATCACTAATCCGCTGACTTGGTGCCACTTTAAAGGCAATCGCCTGACCAAACTTACCTTTAGCAGTATCTGT
>NZ_AZFK01000063.1 GCF_001435775.1 Limosilactobacillus ingluviei DSM 15946
AGGTGAGATCGAATTTTACATAATTCGTTTCTCCACCTAAAAGGGAGCATATCAATGGGGGCAACACTGGTACCGTTTTTGCCAGTACCGCATATTTCAATCCACGCACTCCATTACAGAGTGCGATGCTGCCGTACCGCTTGCCACTCCCGCGAGTGGTAATTTCAATCCACGCACTCCATTACAGAGTGCGATCCAATTCATTGATTGGTTTAAACTTAGATCGTAAGTATTTCAATCCACGCACTCCATTACAGAGTGCGATGAGAAGCTTTCGCGGCGTCGTAGGCCAAAGGCGCATTTCAATCCACGCACTCCATTACAGAGTGCGATGTTAATCTAATTCCATGTGAGTATTAATTGGTCATTTCAATCCACGCACTCCATTACAGAGTGCGATATTAGACTTGTCCGTTAGCGGTAGTGGACGTTAAACAATTTCAATCCACGCACTCCATTACAGAGTGCGATTAGGCGTGTGGCAAGGACTAGCTAGTTTCTTCGGCATTTCAATCCACGCACTCCATTACAGAGTGCGATGTCCAGCTCACGGACGAAACGCACACCGAAATTTATTTCAATCCACGCACTCCATTACAGAGTGCGATCGACCGGCTGGTCAACGTACACGAATTTCTTAATTAACATTTCAATCCACGCACTCCATTACAGAGTGCGATCGTGGCCATTCCTGACCGCAGCAGCAGAATGGTATTTCAATCCACGCACTCCATTACAGAGTGCGATCTTCAGCCGTGTCAGCCAGCAAGTCGTTCGTCAAAACATTTCAATCCACGCACTCCATTACAGAGTGCGATCGCAAGATATGGTGTTTTGGACCCCAAAATCCACATCTTGCGACTAAAAAATACATAAAGCGCAGAACGAACGTCTTGAAAGAAGACACTCTTGCGCTGTTTATCGGTGCGAACCCCCTAGGGAGAACATGTGCACTAAGGGTTCGCACCAAGTCTCAAATAATCAACGGCTCATCTAGAGCCAAGGTTTGCTTTGCTCCGTATACCTCAATTTTACCTTGATAATGGTTACCAAGTCGATAAAAGCGCAAGCTGTCCTGCTCCTCATCAATAATTGCCAACAGTTCTAATTTAAGTTTTTGGAAATTTGTTTCATCAATTAAACACTCAAAGACGGAATTTTGCGCGCGTTGCCCATAATTTAAGCATTGCTTAGCCACCCGTCGTAAACGGCGTGCCCCCTGGGGATCACTGGTTTTTACATCGTAGGCTACTACCACCATCATCATTGATCCCTCCTACTTCCATAAAAACGGCGGATACATATCTAAATCACCACGAAGATAGGCAGTCAGCAGTTTGGCCTGAACAAAAGGCACTAAGCCCCATTCAATCTTTTCTTTTAAGTAAGGGTGGACAATTTTGACACTCTTGCGTTCCTGCCAATTGCGCAAAAAGGTCCGCCGCCCATCATCGGTTAACAATACCGACCCATCTTCTTTAATGATGAAATCGCTCGCCTTGATTTGTTGGCGATTAATCATTGTTAAAACGGTGCGTTCCGCAACGGCCCCACGCAACTCTTCCATTAAGTCCAAGGCCAACGATGTACGGCCAGGCCGATCTTGGTGGAAAAAGCCCACGTAAGAATCCAAGCCGTTACTCTCTAAAGCCGTTACACATTCATTTTTCAACAGTGTATATGCGAATGAAAGCATCGCGTTGACACGATCAAGTGGTGGGCGGCGATTCCGTCCATGAAAGGGAAAATCAGCCTGATCTTGTAAAATCAACTGGTCAAAAACGGTAAAATACCGCTTAGCCAAGTTACCTTCTAAACCAAGGAGCGTTTCCAGATCCGTACAGGCTAATAAATTTTCTAACTGACCATTTAGCTCAGTTGAGACAGCTTTTACTTGTGGTACGTCAATTTTGAGAGCGTGATCCCGTATCGCGCGCTCTAACAGCCAACGTTGGTTATAAACTTTCCCAAAGATGAAATTCCGTGCAATTTCGGTCGCTGCTGCTTCATCATCCGCAATGCGATACTGTTTGCGCCGAAGCAGAACGTTGCCATTCTGCTTGCCGATGATGCGGCCTTTAAAATTTCCACGCATCGAAAGAAAAGTAACCGGAATATTGTTGTATAGGCACTTTTCCAGCAAGTTAGGACTGATCCCCTGGTGTCCAAAGGTAACAATCGCTTCTAAATTTACCAGCGGGATTCGTTTCACCCGTTCATGATTTTTCAAGATCTCGACATTATTGCCATCAGCCGCCAAATAAAGATCCGGCTCGGTTACGTACAACGTATTTAATAATCGTTTCATTCTGCCAACATCCTCTTAAGGTACGTCGCTACTGATTCCCGCTTTAACATTTCGGGCAGACAAATATCCTTTAGCGAGCAACGGTTGCAACGCGCGTTTACTTTGACCCGTGGTACATAACGACGCTGCCAAAGTTGGTGCATCTCATTGCAAACTCCTTTTAAACGGTCCCGCAAGGGCTCATCGAAAGTAACGTGTTCCCGCCGCTTTGTCTTAAGATAATACAGCTCACCACTGGCAATCTTGATCCCCAGCATCTCTTCTAAGCACCATGCTTCCGCTAAGAGTTGCAACTTATCCGACAGATCGGCTTTCGGTTGCCCATGTTTGTATTCAACTGGCACCGGCCGATACTTGCCCGCATGTCCATGTAAGGTCGTTCCAGCGGGATCCTTGATCATTTCCACCACATCACAAATCCCGACCAAGCCCAGTTCGCGCGAATGAATTGGCATGGCACGCACAATCAATTTGTTTCCCCGCGATTCCTTCAGTTCAGGTTGGTCAGCCTTTTGGTGCAAAGCTTGGCCGGCCAACGTCAGCTCATTATCTTGCCACTGAGCCTCGTTTTGAATTAAAGCCCACTGCCGACGGCAAAAGACAAAGTGCTGAATGCCAGAAACCCAGAGAAAGTCGTCCTCAGCGTATTCCATGATTACAACCCGGAATAAATTTCAACATCGACATCATTATATTTATGGAATTCATCAAACTCAACATCAGCAACACTGCGCATAACCTGGTCGCCAGTCTTGGACAAGACCTTGATCGAACGGTGCATTTGAGCTGGTGAGTGTTGACCAGCTTTACTGTTGTGTTCCCACCAGTAAACCTTTAATACTTCCATCGAACCGGCTGGTCGAGCGGCTGAAGAATCATTATCAAACATGTGAATCAGTGCTTGGTGCAAGGCTTCGGCGTCTTCTGCCGAAAAGCCCGTCTTTTCTGCTAATTGGGGGCTGATACTCCCGTTAAAGACGTAAACCCCATAGTTAACGGTAAATTTCATCCCCATCGTGTCTGAGGACTTCTTGTCACCAGGTTCAGAGTTAACCGACTTCGTGATTTGCATTTCATTGATTTCAATCGGGGTGATCGACTTAGCCATTTGAATCGAGACCGGACCACGAACCCCAACCGAAAGTCCGCTACCCGCCCCTTTCTTAAAGGCAAAGACTGACCCAAAGGCCCGCACATCAAACCATTCTTGGCACGCAATCCGCGCGTAAGCTGCCGTATCCTTCTTCTTTTGCGCTTCTTTTAACCCATCGATTGCTCCAGCACGGTCTTTCAAGCTCTTAAAACCATCCGTTGCCCGGTCATCGGACTGCACAAAAATCTTTTGCCCCTGGTCCTGCAGCGCGTTCCGTAACTTCCGCTTGATTGCAACATCGGAAATTTCTCCGTAACCTTCCATTGTTTGACGTGGCCGGTTCCCGTTCAGCGGGTCCCCGTTCGGGTTGGCATCCTTAACTGAAATCACAACTTTAAAGTCAATCTTGTGTTCTAAACTCATTATTTTTCCTCCTCGCTTTCAGTGGCTTTCTTGAACCAAGCGTTGCGTTGGTGACTGAACCCTAATAAGAACGTGCCATCGAGTGGCTGGTCAACATACTTGTCACTGTCCAGCAACTCCATGATTTGATCAAACTCCTTTTGGGCTTTAAATTGAAACTTGCTTTGCGGTAAATACGCCTTCTGTAATTGTTGGTAAATATGTTTCCACGTCGTTACCGGTCGTTGTGAGAATGTGGACATGTAACGTCGCGCATTAGTAAGCCGACGTTTACTACCCCGCATGTGATCAGCCGACGTTTGGCCTCCTTCTTTTTCTTTAGCATCTAACACGCCTTGTTCTACAATATCAGCAACAGCTAAAAGCCGACCAAACAAGTAGCTACGATCTGTTTCCTGTCGATCTAATCCCATCTTAAATCTTCCTTTCGCTTTGTGTTTCCAAACGGCCGCCGTAGTTAGGCAAACCGTTTGCCAATTTGGAGAACTATCCGCTTTAAAACTTGTTGGATGACTAGCCCGGATGTACAGTTGACGCTGCATATCTTTGGGTAGTTCTCGCCCATCAAACATCGCTTGGATCACCCGCGACAGGGCACTTTTACGGATCTTATCGCTGCCCTTTGTACCATAGACTGATTCAATTAACTGTTTGAGTGATGGGTTCCAAGCATGATCTGACTGTTGATAGTAGCGAGTCAGTCGCATCCCCTCATACCAATCAATAATCCGATTAAAATAAGTCTGAACATCCATCGAACGATAGTTAAGAATCCCTAAACGGCCGGGGGTCGCAGCATCCAGTTCCATTACGTACACCTGATCATGAGCTTGAATCTCTTTACCTTTCCAAAAGGATTTCTTAAATTCAGTTGCCAAACCTAAATTAGTATTCGGTTCGTTTGGATCACCAGATTCGTATTCACCAAGCCCAAAATATAGATCTTCAATTGTGACACTTTCTTCAACACCCCAAATCAAAAAAATGCGACCATCAATATTGATGCTTTGGAGTTCGATCAACCACTTAAGCGCCAAATGAGCTTTTTGTGAGTCACAGTAACTTAATCCAACTACTTCATCTGGTGTCAAAAAGCGTCCTCGGTATGTGTAATTCTGCGAATCATTGCTAGAAATGAGTTTAGCCTTATCACCGGGATATCGAATTGCCCCCGGATGGCGATTTGTTAATACTTGGTTAAACATACCGGTCACGTAGCTAAGGCCGTGAGTTTCATCCTGGTTTAGATGCTCTTGGTAATAATGATCCCAATTATTAAAGGCTATTGGATCATTCCAAAATGGTTTTCTTCTCGCTACTCGAAAACGTACAAATACCGCCAAATCCTTTTTTTCAGGTCGCTCACTTTTAATTCCAGCTGCGGTAAAAGTTCCTTGTTCAATTAGGTCATGAATTAGATCATGATGTTTCAGATACTGATAAACTGGCCTAAACTCCTGACCATCCGGTGAATCAACAAAATCCCTCAATTGCTGCAAATAACTATGGTAAGCGTCATTTTGTGCAGTTTTCAATGAAACATAATCTTGATAGTCACGAGCCACATACTGAAACTTATCATGAACTGGATAAGGTACCGCTTTACTAGTTCGGGAGTTGGCATCGATCGTCGCTGGAATTATAGTCGTTTTTCCCCGTGGGCCAAGTGCATCCGCTCTAACCAATTCCCCAGCTTCATCTACAGTAACTTCATACTGGGCTTTTACGGTTGTATGAGACAATGGCAACAAGTAAGCATTTTGTTCGGAAATTTCTTTAGACGGATTCGATAATCTTATCGGCTTAGGTTTACCGACCCAATCCTTATTTCGATCGTAAATCTCAATTAAGTCATTAATCCAAGTCATCAGATACACCCCCAAACAACGCAGCATATTCTTCCTCCACGCCACGAATAGTTGTCATCGTAAAATCTTTGGCCGATAAGTCATGCAACGGCCGAACGATCGAACATTCTTCGGGACGCGGAAAGGAAATAATTCCTCCCGTCATTTTGGCATTCCACAGTCGAATTGCAAGTTGGTCGTGACCTGTTTCATCTGGATAGTTAATACCGTGCTCCATAATTCCGAAGGTTTGATCTCGTTGATCATAATAGCCTTTGCCAACACCAAACTCACAGGGTTCTACGTAGCCTTGACATTCTCTAGTCCCCAGAAAAATATCACGTCGCCCACCCCGTTTAATTGAACGCTTCATGATTGCCAAATGCTTGTTAATATTTCGATCCCGAGCGAGATCCGGACGATTTAAATTAAATTCAAAATGAGCTAGAACTTGATATTCTACATCGCGAAGATAAGTATAATGAGCTAAATCCGGCGTCCGAGTATCATTATACTTCAACAAACGAATTGCCTTGGTTTCTTCTTCAATTGGTTTCATGATTCGGACCTTATCGATATATATTACAATCGTCGGTTTCCAATAAATACTCTCCGCAATTCCTTTTAACGCCTGATACGTTGGAACTTGATAGGAAAACTTCTCGCCTCCCAACTTGGTAATCGGATCCGTAAATAAAGCATAATCACCACTCACTGTAAATGAGAAAGTAGTCGTTTCTTTTTTCACAAATAGTTCCCCCTTTCATAAGATATACTTGTCCACCGTCAACGATTCGGTTGGGGTCGTGATTAACCCTAGTTTAGGATCATAATACCGTTCATCAGTAACCGCATAGATAAACATTTCAGAAGTTGATAACAGAGGCAGCGGTACGACGATCCCATTTTTAATTAAATCATCTAAATTGTCACGATAAGCATTTATCAAGTAAGGTTGAGCTCGATGAAACATCGCTTTCAAATCACGTAAGCGTAGTTTCGCTCTGTCGCCATTAAAATCTTCAATCAAAGTTTTACCGTCCTGATATGGGACCATAACCCCTATAGTATCGCCTTCAATCACTTCAAAGTGACGGGCAATTGTTTCAGCATCAGACGCCCATATTATCGATTTCCTCAGGTTTGGCGTTAAAGTATCCAGAACTTTCTTCCCAGTTAACAGCTCATATAATTTCAATCTTTGGAGACCCTCATCACACGGATAATCAAGATAAGGTATTCGCTCGCGATAGTATTCATCAAAATAATGTTTTACCCAAGTTGGATTTAGTAATTCCGTCGCATCCTGTCCTAGTTCATCTAAAATGTCTTTTGTTACATTTCGAGCGATTGCGATTTCATCTAAATTTTTCAAATTTTCTATTTCGGGTTCTGGTTGAACTAAGTAAACTTTGCCAATTGGCAACTCACCATTCCTATTGCACCGCCCAGCAGCTTGGAAAATGGAGTCTACCCCAGCCAAAGAACGAACCACCGCTTTAAAACTGATATCTACTCCAGCTTCAATTAGTTGTGTACTAATGCAAATCGTCGGTTGGCCCTCTTTTAACCGCTGTTTGATCTCAGCTAATGTCTTCTTTCGATGAGCCGCACACATGCTAGTTGATAAATGGTACGCTCCTGGCAAAGATTGTAATCCTTCATAAACTTTACGAGCCGCTTTTTTAGTGTTAAATATTGCAAGGACTGAGCTTGTCTTCGTATAAACCCTTTGGAGTAGTTCGACTAGCTCAGCACATGACGCAGGCTTCTCAGATTTGTTAACTATTTTAACGCGACGAAATTGTTTAGAGGTTTCTGCTAAGTTGGAAATTATCTCTGGGTTTTTACTAAATCTAATTCCATCCGTTACCCCCTCTAAGGAAGGTTGGGTTGCCGTACATAACAAAATATCACTGTTACCAAACGTCGCTAGATAATTAATTACCGCGTTAAACATCTTAATAGTCTTAGGAGGGATATTTTGGATTTCATCAAATACCAACACTGAATTAAGCAAATTATGAAAACGCCGTGCATTACGGGTCCCCTTGGCAAAAATTGCATTTTGGAACTGTACCATGGTTGTTATAATGATCGGACTATCCCAACTACTTTCCGCTAGGTCCAGGTGATCCAGTTCCTTCGCCTCTTTTTCATTTTTCTCCTCGTTGGACGCCTTAACTCTATCAGTAACATTAGAGTGAAACTCTAAAATACTAGTATCATCGTCAAGATTACCATTCAACAGCTCTCGAAAAACCTGACTGTTTTGCTCAATGATACTTGTATAAGGGATTATATAAATGATATGGCGCTTATTAGTTTTAACCGCCTCATGTAAAGCATAACGCAAACTAGCAATGGTTTTCCCTGCCCCCGTTGGGCTCGAAAGAGTGTAGATTCCGTCTCCGCGTTCAGCGAAAGCATCACATTGATCACTTAACTGATTCCGTAATTTATTAAGTTTCGTGGTTGGTTCACCGAAAGCACGTAATCGTGCTAACAATTTGGTACGGTAATCCACAAATAGTTGGGATCGCTCCTCTAAAAGCGCAGGTTTTCCCTCTTCAAACTCCATCGTATTGGTACGATCAGCATCTATTAAAATACTGCTCAATGTTTTTTGTGTAAAAAAGATTATTCGTCGATATTCTTCATACCGCTTAGGTATATCAACGTTAAGTTTCTTAACGATCCCTAATACTTTCCCAAAATATTGGCGTAGCTCTACCGTTGCTTTAGCAATCAGCCTCTGAAAAGACGTTTCGTCCATAACCTCATTATAGAAACGCTCTTTAATAAGTTTTAAATCATTTTTCGTTTCTTTAATACGCAGCAAAAATGGTGAGCAACGTACTGAAAACTGTGAGTACTTATAATTATTTGGCAAAAGATAGTCTTTCACACCTAATGTATTGTGATGCGAAATAAGAACGTTGCTAATGAATTGTCCAAAATTAGGATAATCTTTGAAGACTTCCATTAAAATTTGGCCACCGGCCGTTGCGTGATCTACGCTACCGCGTTTAACGGACTTTGGGTCTTGTTTGGCCTTATGAATATAATCTTGGAATTCATTACTATATTTACCAACATCATGTAGCAAGGCAATTAATCCCGCCGTTGTTTCCAACCCGGTACCAGTAGCAAAACGTTTCGCCAACATTTGACTTTGATGAAGATGGTCCTTCAATAGTTGATCCTTCTTAGCGGGATCCGTTGCTGTATGAGCAATGTACTCCACGTTATATTCCCCTTCCCTTAACAATTTCGTTAATTCGAATCCACGTTTAAATGATATCGCTTTCTAGAGCTTTGAGTCAAACGATTTTTTGGTGATAATTAAAAAAACACGGAATGTATGATCGTAACACTAAAATAAAAGAAGCCGTATAATTGCTAGTCTCTTCTAGACACACTATACGACTTCTCAAGTTCGACTGTTATCCACCACTTAAAAATAATAATTTCAATCCACACATCTATAATAGACGTGATCTTAAGTTTAACATGTATTCTCAAAAAAATGAAATTTATGAGCATATATTTTACGCCGTTTGTAAAACTAAGTTAAAAAAGAAAACAACTTGCGGTAGTTTCCTGAGTACCCCTAAGCAAAAAAGGAAAATCATAAATAGCTTATATTTATCCTACCACAAGCAAGTTGCCAATCATCGCATTTTTTCGTGCAAAATTTTAAAGCTTATCGGATGGCGTAATGATTAATCGCAGTGCCGAAATGGTTTATCAGTTCTATTATCATCTGGCAATCAGAGGCTTACGTTGCTGAATGATACGAAAAACAGCCAAACACGTAGGCACTGGTCCTATAATCGCGTATACAAAGAGGAAAGCCGACTCTTGGCACCATTATTAGCTGCGTAAAGCACCCAATTAGTTGTAATCGACGGTCTCCCTTTACCGTATGTTTGAATGGGCACAATGTCTGCGTTTCGAGGCAAGAGTCATCCAAATGGCTATATTAACACCGCGAGAAGATGGAAAAATTGAGAAACAGTATTCATAACCTCACTAAGGACTTCCCACACTACGTTACTGAATTCAGTCATCTTAAAGCGGATACCATCCAAGACAAAAATTCTTAAGACTCGGTGACAACCCTTACAAAATGTCAATCGAAGATAAAAATTATGATCAATAGGAGGGTAATTCACTGTAGCAAACGATATTACCAATCAATTTGGCATTCACACTCGCTTTGCCAAGATCAGCCTACGAATCAACACGAGCTTAACAAAACAGTTAGCTTTTCAAAATGAATTAGTCATCTAACTGATGAGGAACTACTTTCTAACTCACTAACTCAAATCGATATTTCGGGTTATCAAAATCCCATCTCATTTTAGTTCTATTACTTTTATAGAAAACGGTTGAAAAGAACGGGGATCTTCTGTATAGTAAAAGACAACAAAGTTAGGAGGTGATTTAAATGCACAAAACGATTTTAGATGTGCTTTTCGCTTACGCACCCGTGGCTGCTCAAATCAGCGTAATTGCAAATGTTATTGTAAAATATTACTTTTCTGGTAAGAATTAAGCTAAAAGGCAAAGATGATGGCGCTTTGGATGTAAAAGGCAGGTCATCCAATTTCTCCTTGGTGAACCTAAATCTAACATACCAAGGTTGTAAACGGTTACTAATTATCTCAAAAAATAAAGCTCGAATAAAGGATCTTTTAACGATTCCTTTATTCGAGCTTTAAAGGTTAATTAAGAAGGAACACAAGGATTGATACCACCCCAGCTAACGTGCAGATTCACTCCCACATGAAGTGGCGTGTTCCGTTGCCACTCCATGTTGCCTGCTATCAACATCTTAGTTCCAAAACGCCGGTCGAATTGGCTAATTCTGACTATTTTCGCGATCATTTACCGGCGCGGCGGCCGATAGGTTTGATAATGTTGTCCCTTCTTTTCCAACTCCGCTGATATTTTTTGAATTACCGCCTGCTTACTACCAACCGGTTTCAGCTGGATAAAATCAGCAAGCACCGCCAAGTCAGCCGCAGCCAAAGCCCTAATTACTAATTCATCTTGGCGGTTAAAGCGTAACTCCTGCCCATGATTCGCAGCTAATAGCTGGATAAAAGCCTTAGTCGCACGTCCGTTACCTTCCCGAAACGGATGAAGGTAGTTCAAACTATCCAACAATTGTGCATAATCCATTGCGGTTGGCTTAGTTTGCTTGTTTATTTGCGCCAACAGGTGATTAACGTGGTCAATTCCCTTTGCGATCGCTGGCGACAACATAAACTCTGTGTCACCCTTCGATAATTCGTAATCCCTCACTTCACCAGCCCAAGCATAGATTGGCGTAAATAGGAACTGATGAATCTTAACCAACTCTGAAAACGACTGAATGGTTAGTTGATCGTGATGGTTTAGCAACCAAACCAAACGTTGATTGACAACCTTATATTCAATAAACCGTAATTTTGCCGCATCCGTTTCATGGTATTTATTTTTTAGGGTGCCATTAGCATATTTAAAGCGCTTAATTAGCGCATCATCACTTATCACCATGATCGTCCCCAAAAATTTGCTTAAAATCCCGTTCCAGTTCTGGCTGAGGTTCCGTAATTACCCGATAAGTATCCATAATATCCGCTTTTGTGGGCTGCCAACCTTCCATTACCGAATTGTGCACCGCAGCTTCGACGACCCAAAACAAATGTGGGTCTTCAATATGAAAGCCTTGAATCGTTTGCTTATCATCATCAACCACATACTTAAACGGTCGCGGTTGTAATTCCGTTAAGACTTGGGCCGGATCATCAAAGGTTGTTGCAGCGAGACCATTTAAAATGCGAATACTCCAATTGGCAACGGGCTTCTTAAAGGCATTACTCAACGTTGAAATACTAATCCCAGAAGCCTTCGCTATGTCAGTGATCGTAATCCCTTTATTCTTCATATAATTGTCAACAACCGAAATCATATTTCCACCCTCTTTCTGTCTCACTATCATTTTACCATATGTCGTATTACCATCCCATATATTAAAACGAGCTTTTGAAATTGCTTTCAGATAAAAAACAATTTCTATCCGATGAAAACGTCACGCCACCTAATAACACACCATAGTTAGTAAGTATCTCCTTCAACCTTCTAACCATAAAAGGCGTGTCTGTAATCATTGTTCACCCGTCATTTCAATCCACGCACCCGAGGATCTGGATGCGACGCTGTCCAGCAACGCTAATATCGGTGCAGAGACTGCCATTTCAATTCACGCACCCGATGATCCGGGTGCGACAAGCCTTGGCATTTAGCGACCATGTTAGTGTGCCCATTTCAATCCACGCACCCGAAGATCCGGATGCGACTTTTAAGGAGGTGAGTGGCATGGCAAAGCTAACGCATTTCAATCCGCGCACCCGAAGATCCGGATGCGACTTGAGCTTGCCGTCAATCGATTGCTCTGTGTTTATTTCAATCCGCGCACCCGAAGATCCGGATGCGACAACCAAGCAATTGATGATATTAGCGATAGTATCGAATTTCAATCCGCGCACCCGAAGATCCGGATGCGACATGACCATGACGGTAGCATTAAGCACGTCTACGATTTATTTCAATCCGCGCACCCGAAGATCCGGATGCGACTGCAAACAATGGTCTGGTAAAGCCACTTCAAAGATTTACGGCTAAAACTAAGTGTTTCGAATTCGCCAAAGCGTCTCCAAATAAGACATCTACCTGAATTAATTGGTGCGAAACCCCCGTAACTTTTATGTGCAATTCCGGTTCGCACGCTTTCCTACGCCAACAATTCAGTTCCAAGGATCATAGCAAAACTGCTTTACCGTTACTGTACTGTCCAATTTGAAATTAATCAAGCAATGTCCTCAATTGATCTTCCCAACCTCTCAACCAGTACTAGCCACTAATCCCGCTCAGAATCATCCAACCGATCATACAGCTGGTAATAGCGTCGGTTCACAGCGTTTGTTATATCGTCAAAATATCCACTACCGCCTCTTGAAACAATTGCCAGCATAGTCGAATTTTGCCAGCTGAACAGTCGTACACGATTATTTGGTGGCTAACCTCATCGCCGGCAAGTCGAGCTGCCAACACTTCATTGATCAAAGCCTTCAGGTAATAGTCACTGTCGGTGGCCACAACCTGCTTGACTCCCTAAGGAAACGTTAAGTGAGGCCTTGCCATTGCAGAATACTTATGACTTTTTGGATACCCCCGCAGCCATCGAAGCAAGAGAAGAAGCGGAACTGGGGCAAACACACTTAATTGGCGACCTAGCTGACTTTAACGAATGGATAGATACGATTGATTCCGCAAGCACGACATCAATCCATTCTTAACGTAACAATCTTTTGCTGAGACGGCTCTCAACTCATGCTTAATCGTTGCCTCAGCAACTGGCATTTGTGCGTTCTCCCGCCGCCAAAATCATACAATTTTATTCCGCCATTTTACGACAATTTTAAACCGCCCTTGACATATTCTTTCCTAACCCTTAATTTCAGTCGATAAAAAGCAACCCACAATCATTAAAGCATCCGATTTAATGATTATGGGTTGTTTCTGTTTTAATAAGTTAGTTATCTAATAAGTGTCAAAATTTAATTAACGTACTTTCTTGATCATCATGATTAACGCAGCGCCGACAAAACACATAATGCCGGCTGCCGGAAACATCATTCGGTAACCAGCGGCTCCAATAATTGAAGCCGCAACGATCGGACCAAAAACTTGCCCCAATGAATTAGCCAGATTGACAATCCCTAAATCCTTAGCTGAATTATCTGGATTAGGAAGGACAGCAACATTTAATGCTTGGTCAACCGAGTTGTACATCCCCATTGCGCAACCACTAAGGGCTGCATAAACAAACATTGTCCACGGAGCCGGATCAATCGCCGGTGCAGCTACCCCCAGTCCCATAACAACCGTTGAAACAGCAACCAACAACTTTAAACTATGGAAGCGATCCGCCAACGGCCCGCTGATCGCCGCAAAGGTAACACCCGTGACCAGCAAGATCGTAGACATTATTGACAGACTATGTGCGGCAGTTACTGAAGACTGCTTCATATAGTCAACGAAAATGTATAGTTGATACCCAGTAATAACAAATTGAGCGGAAACAAACAACAATTTACCAAAAACTGCTAGATAAAAGTCTCGAATATCACCATGAATTGGGAAAATGAAAGCTTCTAACAACTCTGCGCCATGCAGTTTTTTAACACTTTCACCCTTGTTGCTACCATCCCCTACAAGAAAAATACCGATAAGGGTAAAGATCACTTCAAAGACCATAAAGAAATATATCCCGGCGTTAATATTGGTAATGTAACGTGAAGCGATCATCGTCCCAACTGGCGTCCCAATGTTCATCCCAATACCATAAAAAGCCGATACCCCACCACGATATTTCTTGGGGGCCTTGTCTGCAATGAAAGCGACTATCGGTGCAACCATCATGTTAAGCGCAACTTGAAATAGCGACCAGTTTATGATGATGCCACGAACCGTTGTCACCTTCGTTAGGCAAAGAAACGTTATCAAGGTGGTGATTAAGCCCAAAATAATCCATGGATTCCGTTTCCCGATCCGACTAACCGTTCGATCTGAAAGCGCGCCTTCAATAATATTAGCAATCGTCGCCACGATCATAGCAATCGTTGCTAATGTTGCAACAATTTGAACTTTTTGCCCAGGTGCAATTTGCTGAATCTTAGCAGGAAGCAAGGTTGAGTTAACTCCCAAATAAGGGACCAGCCACCCAAGCAGTCCAAACAGCAAACCAAAGCCTAAGCGGTAGGGAAACTTTTGCTTACTTGCCTCGTTAGTATTTGCGTTCATATTTTATCACCCTATGTCCGTTAGCAAGATAGTATCATTTCAGTCTTTCCAAAGCGTCTTTTCTGCATTTTCCTTAGATGCAAATGGACCTGGAATTGTTGAAACGCCACGATGATTACCAAAGTAGTCTTCGCTAATTTGAATTTCGCTGCCATCAGGAGCTTCGAAGCGTTGCTCTGGTTCAAAGGCCTTGCCAAGGACGTTTGTGTCAATAATGTTATTCTTAAATTCACCAATCAAATCATAAAGATTGGTCTTTAAGACTGGCTTGCCGTCTTTTTCTGCAAGTTCAACTTCTACACGATCGGTCGTGTTAATAAGATTATTGGTTTCTTTTTTCCATGCCTTAGCACCATTCAGGTAAACATTTCCGCTCGCCCAAACCGGTAAGTGACCAAAGTGATAAGGTTGTAAATCTGCCATATCATTTTGTTGAGCATAGGTACCTTCTAAGTTTTTGAATGGCTGATACCATTCATCATAGGTTGGGTAATCATCAAAGACAAAGGTCCCAACTTCTTCATTGGCTTCAGGATCTTTTTCCGGCAGCCATTTTTGAACAAAAATGTTGTTGTAGAAACGGTCGTCTCCATGCAGAATGGTGGCAAAACCAGCAACTTCGGTTCGGTGAGGAATATGATATGGAGTGTAACGTGGAACAACTTTCCCCTTACCTGGGTAGTCAGTTCCGGAGCCAACAAGGGTAAACGAACCCAGAATCAAATTATTGACGACTGCAAGACCTTGGGTTGGAATCTTAAGTGAGTCTTTTGAAAGCAGCAGGTTGTTGTCAATCAATGTTGGTCCATGACTAACTTCCACCCAAATATCTTGGCTTTCCATTGCCCCTTCAAGCCGGTGGGCCGTTCCAGCAGGAGCGTAGTTGTGGTCAAACAGGTTTTGCGTAATTCTGGTTCCCTGTGCTTCCCAATCACACCACAACCCCATAGTGCAGTGATCAAAGTGATTCCGCCGGTAAGTAACATCGATTGCAGCATGCATCTTGATCCCCGCAATCTCAGCTCCGGCTAATTCTTGCATGTTATTAATGTGGTGAATATGGTTATCTTCAATAAGGCTGAAGACCCCACCTTGCCGACCAACAATACCATCTTGCTCACAGTCATGAATATTGCAACGACGGATAATGTGGTGACCAATATTTTCCTTTAGCCAACCGTCGTATTGCCCCCGACAAACAGCTTCACGTTCCATTTGAGTAGGACTTTTAACGTGCTTATAAGTAAAGTAATGGTCGTTGTTAGGATCTTTGTACTTACCGAGTGAAATACCAGCACACCGACTCAAGCTAATGTCACAGTCTTCAATGATCCACCCCTTAGCCCAGTGCGGACCAACCATCCCGTCTTGGAAAGCTGCCGGGGGTGCCCAAGTAGTCGCCGCCTTGTTTACGGTAAAGCCCGAAAAGGTAATATAGTTGACGTTAGTTGCTTGGGGCCAGAAGCATTCCCGTCGAACATTAATATCAACATCTTCTTTATTCGGATTTTTGCCTTGGAAGTTAGCATAAATAACCGTTTCGTTCCGCTCTTTGTCTTGTTCCGTGTACCACTTATAAACAGAGTTAGCTTGATCCCAAGAACGGGCGTAAACCTCGCCACGCAAACATTCATCAAGGGATTCCGTTTCATAGAAATGAATGTTGTTCATGTACACTGCACCAGTGTGCTTATTAACGGGACCAAAGTACCAGTCACCTACGACAAAGGTAGTATATGGATTGTATGAACCAAACACGGAATTGTTGATCCGCACCAGCCAAACATTATCTTTATATTTTTTCCAGCTCTTTACCGTTTCAGCACCAGTAATAATAGCTTGTAAAGGCTCTACACTTCGATAAGTAATTCGGGCATCTTTTTCCCCAGAGTGGATCGGATTTACATTTTCACGATAAATACCTGGGTAAACTAAGACTTCGTCACCCGGCATTGCGACTTGAGCTGCTTCGTTAATTAGCTTATATGGGCGTTCGGCTGTTCCCGTCCCATCAAAAGGAGCATTGGCATCAACGTATATCTTCATAAAGTGGCATCTCCTTAAAACAAAAGCCTGTAATTACTAAAACTCATTTTTTGTAAACGCTTACGTTTTGTATTGTATAATTAGTAAAGAATGCTGTCTTGCAAAATAATACGCTTTTTTGTGATAATCTAAGGAGCTCAAATCAATGAATCAGTTACATAATTATTTAAAAATAAGCAAACTCCCTTGTGCAATATTCAGCGCGCACCATTGTCAAGTCTTAAACTATCAATATCTTAAGAATTCAATCAATATTGAACAAATCTTTAAGGAAAATAAGTCTAACAAATTACTGACTCTTTTAAGTGATCAAACCAAAAGATTAGTCATCGTGCAATTGCACCTTAAAAATACTCATTATCTAATCGGTCCCGTAGCATTGAACAGCAACCCCTTAGGACAAGAGATCGATTTTCGCTCTAACCAATTAATATCTATCAGAAATTTACACGTTCCTTTTCTGAGCTATGACGAACTTTATGGTAAGATTCAACTCATTCTTTACCTCGCGCACAGATACTATCGTTACAAAAAGCTCCGCCGCCAATTCAAACATCGAAAAAGCTCTGCGTTTGAGCTTGTTAATGACGCTTACGTTCGCGTTTCAAATCACGGCGCCCATATTAATTATGCTTTTGAACAAGAACTAAATAGAGCAATTGTCAGCGCCGATGCTTCCAGCATAAAGAAATCCCTTGCATCACTATACCAATCTGGCAGAATCGGCGTTCTTGCTGACAAGGGACCGTTAAGGAATATTCTTAACTTTGGGATTATCGCTATCTCTACAAACATCCGCGTTGCATTAAGACATGGTATGGATTTCGAAATCGCCTATAGCCTTAACGATCGTTATGTATATTATTTAGAAAAGCAAGAAACCTTTAATGATGTTGTCAATTGTATTGAAAATGAGTTGATTGATTTAAGTAGCCAGATTCAAAAATATCGGGTATTACAAGCTTCTCCAGCTGTCGTGAGAGCTTACCACGAATTACTGACCAACCCATGTGCTAATGAAACGATGAAAGAAATCGCAGCGCGAGTCAATATGTCACAAAATTATTTTTCCAGCTTGTTTAAAAAGGAAATTGGCGTGTCATTTTCCCAATTTAAAATGCTGTCAAAAATAAATCGGGCCCTAACCCTTTTAACAGCAACAGATAAGACAATTTTTGATATTGGAAATGAATTGGGCTTTTCAGATCAGGCATATTTCACCAACACTTTCAAACGTTACACAGGGACTACCCCCAATCAATTCCGTGAAGATCCTTTATTACTACAAGATTGGAGTATTCAAAAGTTCATGAACTGAGATTATCAATAATACTCCGTAAGCACGGCATAACGAACTGTCTTTAACAGAATAGCACTCAGAAGTACCCTTGAAGGAAGGACAACTTCTGAGCGCTATTTACGTCTATGAATTTCTGGAGCCCATGGTAAATAAGCCTCCCAGACGGGCTTCTCAGTCCATGCGAAGGCTGATAGGAGATATTCTAAGTACTCGCGTACCTTGGAACTGGTTTAACTTAGCCATTTGAATGAAGGTATACCAAATGGCATTAGCTTCAGCCCCAGCTTCAGTTTTAGCCATCATAAACCAATTGCATGAATAAATGGTACCAACAAGCCATCTTGTCAGCGCCATGTGCTATTTGGCGTATTCTTCTTTCCTTCCACCATCGCTAGAAAATGAAGCTTTCTGATTTCAACATCGGCTGACCTTAAGATTACTTGGTTTTATCTTTATCTTTTTTCTCAGGCTCTTCATTGCTCTGGCCTAAGAACAGACTAACCATCGCAATCGCAGAGACACCCGAAAAAATAGATCCATAAACCGCATGCCCTGTATAAACCAATAAAGCTCCGATCGCAACAATGAAAAATCCGATGGAATATCCCATCCAATCACGACGCTTGCGTTCTTCCTTAATCGCTTCAAAGGTTCTTCTTTGCAACTCTCGCCGATCTCTCGATTCAGCTAAGCCACTTTCTATAATTTTGTGAGCAGAACCTGGGTCAATTTCTTCATATCCCTTAAGGATGCTAGGATGTGGCAATGGCCCTTTAAAAATTTCTTGCTTCATCGCCACTAATTTATTTTCATCCTGTTTAGATAAATCTTTACCATCCTTAGATAAAATGTTGTCTAAGTCAGGGCTAACTTCATCCTGAGAATTCTTTTGTAGCTTATCCTTCATATGCGTTTAGTGCCTTGTGCAGGTCTTTGCCAATGCGTCGATAATCATTTTGAATATTAAGCCAATCGTCTTTTGCAGTTAGAGCCTTAATCTCGTTTAAAGATTCCCTAATGTATGAAGCTTTAAATTTTTTCTCAGGCTTAAATAAAGCGAGTAGAAGCTGTTTGATATTTCGAGCAGCACCGTTAAAAAAGTTAACAACGAAACTTACCACCTTAATTAAGGCATTCATAAACGTTCTCAATATCATACTTAATTGCCTCCTTTGCAACTTCATTTTACACGATTATTCCCGTTAGTAAAGTAATCAACATGTCGAAATGAACTGCATTGTCTATTCTTGTCAATGTCCTAACTTAGTAATTTCATATTCCCTGGTTGAAGTTTATATTTCCCTTATTCATCTTTTTACTAACCTTTTGTCTATTGTTTTCAATCATCAACGCGGAATTTTAGTAAAGAACCTTTCTCGTTAAATTCGCTAATGTCAATTCCCAAAAGGCAAGCCAACAGTTCTTTAGGGTAATCATAGCCATATTCTTCAGCGATCTTCTGTGCTAACTCAGACGCTGTGGTATTCATATGCTGTTGCATTAATCTAAACGAATCATGAAGCATCGTTGGCATTGCTGGTTTCTTATCATCGCCAGGTTCATGCTTACGCCATCGATGATAGCTAATTGATTTTTGTAGCCTTTGATATTGGTTATCATCAATCACTCTAAGTTTTCTCGCACGCGAAAGCATAGCTGCAATTGAAACATTCCATTGCTCCTTTAGCGGAACATAAGCATTTAAATCCATCACATCAATACTCTTTAAAGTCTCCATAAAGGCATCGTGTGGCAACAAAAAAGAAGAAGCAAATCGATCCGCTTCCTTCTCCATTTCTCGATATTCGGCAATATTGTCACTATCTGGATTCGCATGGTAAATGTAGTGTCCCAACTCATGAGCCAAGCTGAACTGTGTACGGTAATAGCTTCCTTCGGTAAAGTTATTAATTACAACATAATATCGATTACGATTTATTTTGGCATACCCACCAACCGCATCAACTTTTTTTGCTTCCATATTTGTATTAACAACCGTAATGCCGTGTGATTCTAGAACTTCAACCATATTATCAATTGGCAAATTCCCCAGTTGCCAAAGATTGCGTAACTTATATGCCGCCTCTTCAGGAGAATCTACTTCATCAATCAAATCTAGCATTGGAAAGTCAATATACTGTTCAAAGTAGTCCCGTAAAATTGCTGCGGCTTGTTTATACGTTTCACTGGGCTTCTTTTCAATTTGGGTTGAAGTAAGTCTACTACGATAAAAAGTTCCCTCATTGGTGTATACAAACTTTGCCTCACCCGTGAAAAAATTCATTGGGAAATGAAGTTTCTCGATTATCTTCATGAAGGTTTCTAAACTGATGTTTGAACGGTCATGTTCGTACCGCGAAATCATCTGCTTAGAAACGCCAACTTTCTCAGCCAACTGAGTAATGGTCAAGCCCCGAAAGGCCCTTGCTTCCCGCAAACGCTGACCGTTTATCTTCATTGCCATTATTATTCACCTTTTCCACCATCCGATGGCTTCTTTTTTCCGCGCCAAGCAACCAACGATGGCTTGGCCACCTCTTGTGATGCATTCGCTTCTACATCCACTGGAGTCATCGAACTCAACTTCTTTGCCTCATCATCGTCCAGATAATCATCCACTGAAATTGACGCCGCAATGTGTGCTTCACGATCCAGTAGCGAAATTGTCCCATTGAATGCGTTATCGCCAACATAATCGTAATGAATTACCACCACATGCTCAGCTTCCTGAATCAATTCTCCCAATATAGCTTGAGCTTTTTCAAAGCGCTCACTATCCTCAGTCATATCATCCTCAAAAAGTGATAGCTGCTGGTTATCGCGATCTTTCGACACTGCAGTTAGTAAATGAAGGTAGTGGGTCCGTCTCCCCTTATCCCAATTGCTGATTACCGCACGCAAATTTTTAGTGCTGCTTAAAACATATAGGGCCCTTGAAGCGGCATCATAGACAACCGGAACCGCCCAAATATTGCGGTCAATTTTCACTGTACCATATCCATATACATCAGCACCATTAACAAAATCATTATATCTTGTGTCCCATACCGAAGTCCGAACACCTTTATCATATGTATCCCCAACTGGCTTTCCACCAACCAAGGCCCTATAGTCTGCTAGAATATCTGATGTAAGGATTGACATCGACTTCTTGGCTAAAGTAACGATTTGATGATTCAAGAAACTGAGCAACTCAATATTATTCATAATTTTCACTGCCTTTCTTGGTTGACGATTTTTGATATTTATCTAATCAGCGATCTTATTTACGGCTATTATATTATAATGAGGCCAAAAAATCAAATATCTAACAACTATAGCATCTCTTACTACTTATTAAACAGCTTCATCACCTCCAATACCCAGAAGAGGTACTCTAGGCTGCCCAGCTATCACTCCCATGTGATCAAAAGTAAAGGCAAATCATCTGCTCATTCCTAAACCGCCCTTGCCCTTGATACCAGACTAGTCTATCAGTCCATGCAAAGACTGATAGGAGATATTCTAAGCACTCACGTACCTTAAGGCGGTTAACTTAGCCGTCTGAATGAAGGTATACCAAATGGCATTAGCTTCGACCTGCTCCATTGGTGTTGAAAGCTTCCCAAATAAGCTAACGCTTTCTACCACCCATCACTAATGCACTAAAGCGGCCACCACGAATCTAAGCTCGTAGTGGCCGCTTGCCGCATCCTATTCACTTGCTTGCTCTTTCAACCACTGGATCAACCGCGCGTAGCTTTCCTTTAAGCCGACCGTAGGCCGCCAGCCGAGACGTTGGAGCTTTTGGCTGCTCAGCCAGAGCTTAACGTCCGGGGCATAACCCATGTTTTCCTTTGGAATATCGATGACCACCTTTGCATCCGGGGCACCAAATTCTTGCTGCACCATTTCAGCCATTGCCTTAATCGTCAGATGGCTGGCCTCATTAGCAACATTGTAGGCCTGCTTAGCTTCCCCCTTTTGCAGCAAGAGCAGGATCGCCTTAACTGCATCCATGGCATAGACGTAATTGCCTTCCGACTGGCCGGTGGTATGCAAGACAATATCCTCACCTTGCATTGCGCTGCGGGCGAACTGGGCAAAGACCCGATTTTCTCCCGGCAAAACCCCGGCGCCAAAAACCTGGGCCAGACGGGCCGTCACGACCCGCAAGCCGTACTGCTCAGCATAGGAATTACACAACAACTCACTCATGCGCTTACCTTCCGGATACGAGGAGCGGACGTTGGTCAGATCCACGTAGCCAAGATCTTCCTCAGTCGTTTGACACGTCGCCTTCGGTTGTCCATAAACTTCCATTGAAGATAAGTAGACCATCGCCTCGACTTGATTGGCCAAGGCCGCCTGCAAGACTTCATCGGTCACCAACAAGGTCATCCAGATCGGCAATCATCTGTTTGAAACCTGCAGCATCCTGACGTACATAATGTAATTAATCTTACCAGTAGGCCCAACTCAGCGATAACAAGTTTCAGTGACATATCACATTCTACAAAGCAATGAAGAATATAAAACAATTGTAATTTCATACTTCCGAATAAACAACATATTTGTTGGCATTACTTTTCACTAACATATTTATTTCTCCAACTTTCTCTGAATTAATCATTTTCATCCTCAAGAAAATTTTTTCGGATGTTGTTGATACATTACCACTATTTCCCGTTATAAAAATTAAATGCTTGGGATCAACAGGAAAATACATTCCTTTCTTATCATCTAATGATCTTTCGATAACGCGGTTTGTAAAATTAAGTTAGAAAAATAAAAAGCCATTTGTGGTAGACTTTTGAATACCCATACATCAAAAGAAAGGACACCACAAATGACCTACCATCATCTTACCATAGACGAACTAACGATGATCGCTAATTTTCGTGACCAAGGAGTAAAAGCCTACCGAGCTGCCAAACTTTTGCACCGGAGCTTAGAAACCGTCTACCGAGTTTATCGCTTTCTGGCCGCCGGCCACACGCTCCAAGAATATTACCAACACTATCGTAAAAACAAGGCTCATTGCGGTCGGAAGGCCATTCAAGTGCCCACTGATGAGGTAACTTATATCAAAGCCAAAGTGGCTCAAGGCTGGACGCCAGACACAATTATGGGACGCGCTGAACGGCCACTCAGCTGTAGTATGCGGACGCTTTACCGCCTTTTTGAGCGGGGTACCTTTGATGTGCGGACTTTGCCGATGAAAGGCAAACGTCGCCCCAATGGTTACGTAGAACGGCGGGGGAAGGCCGGTCAACTTGGCCAAAGTATTCACCAACGGGCTATCGACTTTCCCAACTTTAACCGTGAATTCGGCCACCTTGAAGCCGACACCGTCCAGGGCAAAGGACATCAGGGCGCCGTTATGACTTTGGTCGAACGGACTTCCAAAGTCGAAGTGATTCTTAACGTCCATAGTAAGACGGCCACCAGTGTGACCCAGCACTTACAGGAATGGCTGGCAAAGTTTCCACCCCACTTCTTCAAGTCGATTACCTTCGACAATGGGAAGGAGTTCGCTGACTGGCGAGCAATTGCCAACCAATTTGACCTCCAGACCTACTTTGCCGAGGTGGGGGCACCTAACCAACGGGGGTTAAACGAGAACAACAACGGCCTTCTGCGGCGCGATGGACTCCACAAAGGTCGCGATCTCCGCCACCTAGCTGATGAAGAGGTTGCTCAAATAATGAGCTACCGGAACAACATTCCTCGCAAGTCATTGGGCTATCAAACACCTTACGAGGTATTCATGAAGTATGTCACTGATGAGCAACTACTTTTTTTCTAACTTAAATTGACATTTCGGGTAATAAAAAAAGGATTGTCTGAAGTTATAAAAGAACAATTTTTCCCGCTATGAATAATGTAATTTGTAAATCATAAATATCAAATAATTCCAAAAAATAATGATAACATCCTTTTTCGTTAGTTAACATATTATATAGTTCTCTTAACCAATATTGCTTAGCAAAGTCATCTGCCTCTTTTTCCGTATTTATTACTTCTGCTAGTCCGTCTACTTCAAGGTATTCAAGTGCTTTGGCCCTTACTTTTTCTTTTAGAATTGATTTATTATTTCTCATCCACATTGATAAAGCAAACTTAATCACAGATTCAACTTGACTGCGCTTAACCAAATTACCATTAATTATCTCGTCATGCCGTGTCTCACAAAATTTAATAAATTCATTTCTCTTTTTACTCCAATGATTTTCAAAACAATCACTAAATTTTCCTTCAAGGTAAAAACTTGTTAATTTTTTTATATCTTCTATTATTTTAGATCGGTTGGCTTCTAAGTTGGAATCTTTTTTAAAAAAGTCCCACTGTTCAACAGTATTTAAGTCACTCTCAATTTGATTTAAAGTTTTTATTTTTCTGTCATGATATTTAGCATATACGTTCCTGCTATCCATCAAGTTGCTAATCTGGCGAACAAATTCCTTTTTGATCTCCTCACAATTCTTAATTACAAGTTTTTGATCAAAATTAATAGTATATAGATTTCTTGATGATAATATTTTTTCTTCCTTTCTTTCATCTATCTTATTCTTACAGTTTTTATTAGCAATCCATATTTTTTTGTTTTCATTCCTCCAAGGTTTGAAATAAACTCTTGGGACATAGTGTTGATTTTTAGGCTTTGATCCCACTATTTATCCTCCAAATTATTCAAAGTTACTCATTAAAAGGTACCATAGTTCTCTTCAATTGTAAGCACTGCGTAACCGAACCGTCTGGAATGAAACAGCGCTCCGAAGTATCCTCGAAAAAGGACTTTCGGAGCGCTGTTAGTTTCTATTGGGGTTTAGGCGCCCACGGTAAATAGGTAAATACGCCTCCCAGACTGGATTTTCAGTCCAGGTACAGGCAGACAATAAATATTCTAAGCACCCGTCACTTTTAATTCATGTTATTTTTTCTAATTTCTACACTTTCTTCGTAAATTGCACTATATCGGTATGCAAAGATTGGTTTTTTATATCTTGAAACCGTTAAATATACATTTTCATTCTCTTTGTCTATTGTAAAATTTAGGTAGAAACTACAATTAGAGATAACATCTTTTACCTTGATTTGTTCACACGAAAAATCTGATCCTTTGCAAAGCGTTTTATCATAATAAGCAGATGACGTCTCTAATGGATTTATATACATCAATCCTAATGGTATAGTCTGTTTCTTTTTCTTTTTTTGTATATTGAGAGTTTACAATTCAAGTGCAACACAATTTAAAAAAATAACCCATAACGGGGT
>NZ_AZFK01000064.1 GCF_001435775.1 Limosilactobacillus ingluviei DSM 15946
CCATCTGAGGTATTTTTTGAAGAACCGTTGCACTTAGTTTGACAATTCGTCGTACATACAAAATCCTAATTAACAAAAATGGTACTAACAGGATTGGTACTGTACCCTGTCAAGTTGACAGTCTGAAAAAATGAAAAATTGCTAGTCTTAAATGGCCTGCTGTTCGTAGTATTCTGCGACAGTCAGGTCATTTCGCTTAATTGAAATAAATTTAGTAGTGAAATAGTTGATCCCCTGCTTGACTTGAACTTCCAGTTCCGCTAAAGTCATTGCCTTGGCTTGATGGTTCATCCAAATACTCTTAAAGTCCGCCCACCAATGTTCCATTTTCGCATTGTCGGCAGGCGTTCCAGGAGCCGAGTAACTGTGTAAGATTCCGCGTCGGCTTAGTTCCTGATTGTAGACATAGGAGATGTAGGCTGAACCGCGGTCAGTATGGATCATCCGTGGTTTCTGTTGACGTTGTTCAATTGCTAGCGATAATAGTTTCACCGCTGATTGAGTCGTTTCAGTTGG
>NZ_AZFK01000065.1 GCF_001435775.1 Limosilactobacillus ingluviei DSM 15946
GAGTGAAAATAGATGCCACTCAAATCGTACTTCAAGCTCCGAAAACAAGTTTCGATGCCCCAACGTAATTGATACAGGGCTTTGATTTGTTCGAGCGGAAAATAGTGACGATCCAAATTTGTAATTAAGATTTCCCATGTAAAACGTTTACGTTTATGATCGTATGCTTTAAATTTACAAATTCGGAACTTAACAGGACACACTGGGCCAAATTCCCAATTATGTTCTTGAGCACTTTTTGATAAAGCTTTATTTCGGGAGGGACGATTGGGATTGATATAGTGAACATCTACTCCTTTAGATCGTAGTATACGTTTGGTGGAGGAAGCAGTAGTGACAATACATTTGTAATCACGATCGCACTCTGCATCAGGTAATTGTCGAACCTCCTTGATTGCCTTTGCTCGGCCTCGAATAATGTAGTTGAGTCCTAACCGATTACAAGATTCAAAAACGTTAAATCCTTCATATCCACGATCCATTAATACAATTGTTGGCTGTTTCGCCGCATAGCGGCGAAGC
>NZ_AZFK01000007.1 GCF_001435775.1 Limosilactobacillus ingluviei DSM 15946
ACCAGTAAAGTTTTCCCGTACCAGTCACACTTGTAGGTAAGAACCTGACGAAAATACCCAAACATGGAACGTTGGAGCCCTTTTGCCGCAACATGACTCATCTGCATCTTTTTGACGGCGAGGTCCTCAATCACGAGCTGATCGTAAGTGTTGACCAATTGGGTCGTGAATTTTTGCATCAAGTCGTGTTGGACGTTAGCCACCCGCCGGTAATCACGCTGCAACTTGGCTCTCGTTTTGGCGTAATTCTTACTTTGGGTGGCCAACCGACCGTTAACCTTGCGCTTGCGAGCTAGTACTCGTTGATAATGCTTGATCCGCTTATAGATTTTTTGCAGGTGACTAGGCAAGGTGTTGAGTCGGCCAGCCGTGTAATCAAGATGGCCGACGTTGACGTCGACCGCTGTTTTCGCACCGGTTTTCGCTTTCGGGCCCATCATAACTTCAAGAGGTAAGCTGGCCCAGTACTGGCCGTTTTCCCGATAGATTGAAACGACTTTCAATTCACCAGTTAAATTACGGGCACCTTTGAACTTGATGTCGGGCCACGTCTCCTTAACCCCATGCGGTTTGTCGAGTCGTAAGCGACCGTTAACCAGTTTGGCCCGGTCGGTCTTAAAGCCCTGGCGGGGGGCCTTTTTCGACTTAAAGTGGGGCTTGCCCCAATCTGGTTGGGCCCGGTCAAAAAAGTTCTGCCACGCTTTACCCAGATCAGAAATCGCCAACTGCAGACACCGCGCCGACAGTTGATACTGCCAGTCGGCCTTATTAGCAACCAATTCATCCCGAACCTTGCGTTCGTTGGGCCGCTGCTTCTTATCAGCAAGAATCACTGAAGCATCATACATGTCATTCCAAAGGGCCAGCCCTTGATTCCAACAGTAGCGCCGGTAATCGCATAAATCATCGAGCACCTTTTTCATCGTTTGGTTTGGATATAACTTCACCTTTTGCGTGCGCAACATCACCGTCCCCACCTCTCAAACAGCCAACTTAGATACGTGTGAGCGATAAAGATCTAACAAAACGATCAAGAAATCGCATTGTTAACGCTTTAATCATCTCACTGTTCATTTTGTTTAGCAAGTTTTTCGCTGGCATGACGATGATAAATTTCTGTTAGCTAGTCCCCGAATACTCATGCCACATTTTGTCTTTCTCATAGACATTCGGGAAGGTTATTCAACATTATTCGACATTTTTATTAACAGTTATCTCCTCCCCACCTTTCGCTTAAAATTATTCCGCCGTGCGATTTTCCATCGTTTGCGCTAATTGCGCGGCGACCCACTCTTGCAAGCCCTTCACCAAAGTTGCCGGACTGGCGGTCGCTAATTGCGCCTCATCCGCCAATACATCAATTCGCAGACCGGACTTATTCAGCTCGTCGCCTTCCGCGACCATGTATAAGTTGACGCCGTAGGTGGGCTCGTTTTCCAACAGCTTGCCATCCAAGCGGGCGGCATCCTTAACCGGCACGTTGATCAGATTCATTTCTAAGCGAATGCTGACCGGCGTCCCCTTGCGCAAGCGCACGATCCACTCGTACTGGCCTAAGTAGCCACTGTTGAGCTGGTCCAAAACAAAACTCAGCCCCCGCTTTAAAGTCGCAGGCTGTTGGACTTTGGCGCCCGTGGTGGCTTCCTGTTGACTTTGCAGATGGGTTTCTAGTTGTGCTAAATATTGATCCTTCGTTAACTTCATTTCAATCGTTCCTTTAATTTCCGCGCGGTATAATTCTTGCGTTGGATAATCCCGTACCAAACACCAGCCAAGCTAGCTAAAAAGCCGCCGATCGCTATCAATTGGATCGCCAGGCCCCCCGGGCTCAAGCGGTCAGTGACCTGGCTGAAACCGCCAAAATTGGCCAAGGCACACAGCAACATGCCGACAATCGTAACGTAGCCATCAAAGCGCCAGTCGGCCAGGGCCAAGCCAATAATGAGCCCCACCAAAACCACCATAAAGGCGATCCGTCCCCAGACGGTCCCACTGGTTAAACTCACCCCGACCTGGTGGTACATAAACAGCTCAACGATGATCGTGGCCAGCCCCGCCAGCGTCGCCGCACCGATCACCTTCAGCGTATTTTCGTTTGTCTTCACTTTTCTCCGTCCTTTATTTTCGTTTTTTTCTCATTCTACTAGACTCACCGCCGAATGTACAATTTTGCTATAATAAAGGTAGCAAAACAGGGGAGGAAATTATCATGCTCAGTAATTCCTACAAACGAATCTTAGTCCCAATTGACGGCTCTAAAGCGACCCCCAAGGTCATGGAGACCGCGATTCAAGTCGCCCGGTTAAATGATGCCCACCTTGATATTTTAAATGTCGCCCAGGTCAACCAACTGGCGGATGGTTACGCCGATATTCTCGCGTTAAGTGAAGACCAAACCTTTGATTTGGTCCAATTGGTCACGGCCCGCCTGCGCGATTTAAAGGAAGAAGCCTTACAAGCCGGCGTAAAGTCCGTGGACATTCACGTCCGTTTTGGTAATCCCAAGCAAGTCATTGCCAAAGACTTCCCCTTGGATCACCAACCCGACTTAATCGTCATGGGGCGGACCGGTTTGACCGCCTTGGAACGGGTCCTTGTCGGCTCGGTTACCGCCTATGTGCAACGCTTTGCTCCGTGCGATGTCTTAACCGTCCGCATTTAACGCAACAAAAAACAGTGACGTCCGGGCGTCACTGTTTTTTTGTTGCTTATTTAGCTTGATCATTGCCCCCAGTGCTGGGCGATGAATTGGGCCCGGCCACCAGCTTCTTCTAAGGCGAAGCGTTCCGGATTCTTCTTATAAAAGTCCTGGTGATAATCTTCGGCCACATAAAACGGTTGAGCGTCTTCAATTTGGGTAACGATGGGATCATCACCAAACTCGCCGCTGGCCTGTAAGGCCGCCTTGGAAGCTTGGGCAATCCGCCGTTGCTCTTCGTCCTTGACAAAAATCACCGGCCGGTAATTATCCCCCCGGTCTTGAAATTGGCCGCTGGCATCGGTCGGGTCCGTTTGGTGCCAGTAAATTTCGACTAATTCCTGGTAGGAAACTTGGGCGGGATCAAAGGTAATCCGCACCGCTTCGGTATGACCAGTCGTGCCGGTGCAAACTTCTTCATAGGTTGGGTTGGGCACGTGACCGCCCGTATAACCAGATTCAACCTTTTCAATCCCGGGATAGGTATCGAAGGGTTGGACCATGCACCAAAAACAACCACCCGCAAAAATCGCCGTTTCTAAACTCATCTTGATAACCTGCCTTTCAAATTAGCATTGCTTAAAAAATTGTTGCTCCCGCTAAAAACCCCTTAGTTGCGCCCAAACTTTGGCCACGCCGCCACTTGGTAGCCGTGGTAAGTTTTTTCGATTGCTCGCTTGGTTGCCTCCGTTTGGTAGGCTTTGACAATCTTTTGGTAGACCGGGTTATCTTGGTCCTTTTCCCGCACCGCAATAATGTTAACGTACGGTTTGGTCGACTTGTTCACCGGTTCCAAGTAAATGGCCTGCTGCTTCGGATTCAACTTAGCGGCTTCCGCGTAATTCCCGTTAATGATCGATGCATCGACCGATTTCAAAGCCCGCGCCGTCGTAGCCGGGTCGACTTCCTTAAACTTCAGGTGCTTAGGGTTGCTGGTAATGTCATTTAACGAGGGCTTGATCCCTGCGTCACCCTTCACCTTCAGGAGGCCCGCCGACTGTAGTAAGTTTAAACCCCGGCCGAGGGTCGTCGGTTCATTAGGAATCGCAATCGTCGCCCCATCAGGCAAGGCAGCCAAGGAGTGGTACTTCAATGAGTACAGGCCCAATGGGGAAATGACGGTATTGCCAATCGCCTTTAAGTGGGCGTTTTCCTTCTTGTTGTACGCCTCAAAGTAGTACCGCGTCAAGCACGAGTGCATGTCAATCTGGCCGTCCTTTAAGGCGACGTCTGGTTGAACATAGTCGTTAAAGGTCACGTATTCCAACTTAATACCTTGTTTGGCCAAGCGGTGCTTCACATTGTTCCAGACCGGTTCCGAATCAGTTCCCACTAAGCCCAGTTTGACCGTCGTCGTTTTCGGCGTTGTGACCTGGTGATAGAAATAAGCCCCGAGGCCCCCGAGGATGATGACCAAGGCAATGATTAAGGCCCATAATCGCCGTTGCCGTTTCTTCTTGCGCATTTAAAGTTCCTCCTTAATCCCCAACGATGCCACCAAGCAAAAAACGTCCCTAGAAATACTAATGTACTTCTAGGGACGCTGCCGCGTGTTACCACCCAATTTCAGCCCAACTTGGGCCCTCTTTCCCTGCTCAAACTTACAGGGTGACCTGGTATCGGTAGTCACACCGGCTTGGGCTCACCACTTGCTCACCCGTACTTGATTGGTCGAGACCATCTTCACCCGGCCTCCTTGACTGACTTCCACCATCCGTCAGCTCGCTGCGCAACTCAACCGCGTTACTCATCTCTCATCGTTATCTCATTTAATTGTCTTAAATCTTACAAAAAGTCAGCGTTCTTGTCAAGCTTTTCTCATCTTTTTATCAGCGGCGTATGGATCCCAAAATTGGCATTGTGGCCAAACTTTGGTTCCGTGACCAAACGCCGGACTAGATCGGCCACGCTGGCCAGGGAAACCTGGTGACCGCCAACGGCTTCCCCCTTGCGCGTTAATTCATACGCCACGGGGCCTTGGGTAAACCACCCTGGTCGAATGATCGTGTACGTGACGCCAGGCGCCCGTTCAATCAAATCAGCCGCCGCCCGGTACGGCGCCAACGCAACATTTTGCTGCAGATTGGCGGCGGCATCGTCTGCCACTTCATTATAAATCCCCATCGCCGCAATAAAAATCACCCGCGTCACCCCGGCCTGTTGCATCGCCGACAAAATGCCTTGGACATAAGCGGGTAAGTCACCCCGCAACGCTACGAAGACAAAGTCTTGGCCCGCCATGGCCTGACTTAATTGCGCCTCATCCAAGACGTCGCCCTTAACCAAAGTGACCCGGTCTTTTTCGACGACCTGCCACCGGTCAACGTGGCGCGCAAATAAGGTTAAGTGCGCGGTCGTCCGCCCCAAGAGCGTCTGCGTCACTACGCGTCCTAAGTTGCCCGTTGCCCCAATGATCAACCCTTTTTGCATTTCACCGCCTCCTAATCCGCTCAATAATTGATTAGATTGTACTCATTTTTACCTCAGCAGACAATGATTTTGATTGCAAAAAAGGGAAAGGCGACATCCATCACCATTCCCTTTTTCATTTAATTTATGACGCGTTTATCAGTAGTTATTACTTAAGACCCTTCCAAGTCCAGTCCTTAACTTCAGGCATGTCATCGCCGTAAGTCCGGATGTAGTGGTTGTGCTTAGCCACCATGTCATCCATCTTTTGGGCGAAGGCCGCACCCTTTTGTTCGTAACCAGCCACGCTCAAGATTGCATCCTTAGCCAGGTGGTAACGGTCAAGTTCGTTCAATACCCGCATGTCGAATGGAGTCGTGATGTCCCCGTTTTCGATGTAGCTGTGGATGTGAACGTTGCGGTTGTGACGTGGGAAGAAGAGGCTTTGAACCATGTCACGGAAGCCGTGCCATGCAAAGACAACTGGCTTGTCAGCCGTGAAGTAACGGTCGAAGTCAGCGTCAGACATCCCTTCAGGGTTCTTGTCTAACGTCATCAACTTCATTACGTCAACCACGTTGATTACCCGAATCTTCAGTTCTGGGAAGGCGTCGTGCAGCAGTTCAACTGCAGCGAAGACTTCTTCAGTAGGTTCCGTACCAGAAGCAGCAAAGACAACATCTGGTTCTTCACCTTGGTCCGTAGATGCCCAGTCAACGTAGCCCAGCCCGTTAGCAACCAATTCAGTAGCTTCGTCAATGGAGAACCATTGTTGACGTGGGTGCTTGGAAGTAACCAGCACGTTGATCTTTTCCTTTTCACGGAAGATCTTGTCAGATACGGCCAACAGGGTGTTGGTGTCAGCTGGCAAGTATTCACCGATCATGTCTGGACGTTCCTTTTCGTAAAGGTGCGTCAACAGACCTGGATCTTGGTGCGTGTAACCGTTGTGGTCTTGTTGGAAGACCGTGGAAGTGTCAACGAACGTCAAGGCTGGGTAATCGTTACGCCAGTATTGTTCCTTAGCCTTGCGCATCCACTTCATGTGTTGCGTCAGCATGGAGTCAACTACCCGACCGAAGGATTCGTAAGTAGCAAAGTAACCGTGACGACCAGTCAGGGTGTAACCTTCCAAGAACCCTTCTGCTTGGTGTTCAGACAATTGTGAGTCGATGATCCGACCGTTTACGGCGAGGTCTTCGTCGTTTGGTTCGTGAACATCGGCCGTCCAAGTCCGCTTGGAACCATCCAAGGCAGCGTAAAGCCGGTTGGACTTGGATTCGTCAGGACCGAACCCACGGAAGTTGTTCGGGTTCAGTTCCATCATCTTAGCGATGTACTTACCCCATTCGATCATGTCTTGGTGCATGTTCCCATCGCGTACTTCAACGGCGAAGTCACGGTAGTTTGGCATGCGCAGGGCCTTTTGGTTTGCCCCACCGTTGGTTTCAGGGTTGATAGCCATCCGCAATTCAGCAGCTGGCACGTTAGCCCGTACGGCGTCAACTGGGTAACCAGTTTCGTCGAAGAGTTCTTCTGGCTTGTAGGACTTCATCCAGTCAACCAACATGTCCTTGTGTTCCATTGCGTCTTGGGCAACCGGAATCGGAATTTGGTGAGCACGGAAGGAGTTTTCGATTGGGTTACCATCCAAGTCCTTGGTTGGGCCAGTCCAGCCCTTTGGTACCCGGAAGATGATAACTGGCCATTGAGCCATTGAACCATCGTTGTCTTCGCGAGCCTTCTTTTGGATTGCTTGGATTTCTTCGATCGCTTCGTCCATGACCTTAGCCATTTCCGCGTGAACTTCCATGTGGTCCTTCAATGCGTCGAAGTCGCCGCCCTTGTATGCAGATACAAAGTATGGCTTCCAGCCTAACCCTTCGAAGTACTTCGTAACTTCTTCGTCGCTCATCCGGGCGATCATCGTTGGGTTAGAAATCTTGAACCCGTTAACTTGCAGGATTGGCAATACCGCCCCGTCAGTAACTGGGTTGATGAACCGGTTAGAGAACCATGAAGCAGCCAGTGGGCCAGTTTCGAATTCCCCGTCCCCGATTTCAACAGCAGCGATTTGGTCTGGGTTGTCTAAGATCGCACCCACCCCGTGTGAGAGGGCGTAACCCAGTTCCCCACCTTCGTGCAGTGAACCTGGCGTTTCAGGTGCCGCGTGAGAAGCAGTCCCACCTGGGAAGGAGAAGTGCTTGAACAACTTAGCCATCCCAGCTTCGTCTTGGGTAATTTCCGGGTAGATTTCCGTGTAGGAACCGTCAAGGTATGAGTTGTTAACCATCACTTGACCACCGTGACCGGAACCTTCGATGTAGAACATCTTAACGCCGTACTTCTTGATAACCCGGTTCAAGTGAGCGTAGATGAAGTTTTGTGGAACAATCGTCCCCCAGTGACCAATTGGCTTTGGCTTAACGTCTTCTGCCTTCAAGTCCCGACGCAACAGTGGGTTGTTCATCAGGAACAGCGTACCTACTGAAAGGTAGTTAGCAGCACGCCAGTAAGCATCAACATTTTCCAAGTATGCCTTGGAATCGTAATCTACTGCCATTAAATTTACACTCCTTTTTAAGTAAAGAAATAACTACGTGTTTGACTTAATATAACGCATCGTAAATCGGAATCAATTTACGATTATCATGATAAAGCATTTTGCGAAAAAGTCAACCTTTTTGAAAATTGATACGGTCCAATTTGGTTAACGCTTAGCAAATTACTGGTAAATCAAGCTTTATCCTCCCTACCAATTATTGATTTTACCTAAAGAAAACGTTTTCTAAAAATGATCTGCTCAGAATTTTTGCAAAATTTAATTTTGCGCCCACCAAAAAGAGCGGCCCCGACTAGACCGCTCATTCTCATCCGAAACTTAATTAAAGACCAATTCATCCCGGCTCGTGGCCTGCGAGGCCCGGGTCGAAAAACCAGCAATGATACACGAGATCGTGACTAAGGTCGGGAAGACGGCAAAGGGAATGTAGGCCAGGGTGGAGACCTGCAAGGTCGTGGCAATAAAGACCCCCGACACACTCCACGGCACGATCGCATTAACGGCCGCCCCCGCATCGTTTAGAATCCGGGTCATGCACTGGCGCGGCAAGTGGTGGTGATCAAAGGATTCTTTAAATGATTCCCCGGGCAAGATAATCGCCAGGTAGTGTTCACCCACCAGCAGATTGACCCCAATTGCCGTCAAGGCCGTGGCCACCGTTAAGCCGCCAGCCCCCTTGACGATTTGTTCCACCTTTTCAATAATGACCCGGATGATCTTAAATTCGATCAGCAGGCCGCCCAAGGTCAAGGCAAAGATAATCAAGGCCTCCGACGTCAGCATACTGCTGATGCCCCCCTTCGACAGCAAAGCATTAATGACCTTGTTGGGGGTGTGAGCCACGTAGCCATTCATAATCAAGGCGCTGATTTGGTTGATCGTCAGCGTGGGGTGGTGCATCCAGCCCAAGGCGGTAGCAAACAAGGCCCCCAACCCCAACGACGGTAAGGCCGGGACCTTGAAAACGGCCAAGCCGACTAATAACAAGACGGGCAACAGGGTTACCGGCGAAATCCAAAAGCCAGCTTTTAATCCCGCCATCATCTTTTCAATCGCCGCCAAACTGGCCGACCGCGTATTTAATCCCATAATCGTAAAGAAGACTAACGACAAAAACCACGCTGGCAAGTCCGTCCACAGCAGGGCTTTAATGTGCTTGTAGATGTCAATTTGGCCCGTAGAAGCCGCCAGATTTGTGGTACTGGACAAGGGCGAAATATTGGCCCCACAAAAGGCCCCCGAGACAATTGCCCCGGCCGTCAGTCCGGGATTGATATGCAAAGTTGCCCCAATCCCGATGAAGGCAATGCCCATCGTGGAGACACTGGTAAACGAGCTCCCGCAAGCAATTGCCACCAGGGTACAAACCAGAAAGACCGTGGGTAAAAAGAACTTGACCGAGATCAATTGAAAACCAACGTACATGATGGTCGGAATCGTCCCCGAAAAAATCCAGGTCGCAATCAAGACCCCAATCGTTAGGAAAATTACCAGCGGATCGACCCCGGCCCGCAGCCCCGTCCGGACCCCGGCCATAATCGTATTCCAACTAAAGCCCCGCAAGCGACCGTAAACCATTAACAACACAAAGGCGATCAATAATGGCGCTTGGGGTTCTTGGTGTTCGATGATGATTAAAAAGCCCAACAAGCCTAAAATTCCTGCCAAGACCAGTAAACTTTCCCATAAGCTAAAGACCGGTTCCGACCGGCGAATTGATTTTTTCATTGTTTATCTCCCCTTTGGTAACGTGCGTGATCAAACTTTGCCCCGCGGCAGAATAAGGATCCGTCCCACAATAACCAAAGCGACCGTACCAATTTAACCGCATTTTTCTTCCCCCTCAAAACAAAAAGCCCGCGCCTGATAATTCAGACGCGGGACGAAATGATTCCGTGGTACCACCCAGCTTCATGCGTGTATGCACCTCTTGGCCGTATCGGAGGCCAGCGTGATTCATTTTGGGTTTGGAGTGTAATTCGCAACCACGCTGTGGGTCAGCTTCCAGCTTTGCTGACTCTCTGGGCCAGGGAACGCGCTTGCTACTGGGGTTCCAGTGAATCATTAGAAAGGTTTAATCAAGTTGTGGTTATTAAACCATGATTCCCGCTCTTCGTCAACTGTTTAATTAGAAATTTTTAATTTTATGTTTTGCAACCTCTGCCCCGACCTGACTAGGCAACTCCGCCGGCCAAGCGCCGTTAACATCCCCCGTATTTTCTGCTATCATTAAAGAAAATTGAGAAAAGAAGGGATACCTGATGAAACAAATCCACGTTGCGGCCGCGGTGATCGTCAATCACGACCAAATCTTAGCCGGTCAACGTGCCAGCGGCCGCCTTGGCGAAGGGGCGTGGGAATTCCCCGGCGGCAAAATTCATTCCGGTGAAGATCCCCGGGAAACCTTACAACGCGAAATTAAAGAGGAACTCGGGGTCGCGGCCGTAATTGGCGAACGGGTCCTGCCCACCATTGTCCACCCCTACCCGTGGGGGGAAGTCCACCTGCAAGTCTTCTACGCCCGCTTGCGGCAAACCACTTTGACGCCCAACGCACACGACCAATTCAAGTGGGGAACGCCCCAAGCGTTGGCCGATTTGGCTTGGTTGCCGGCAGCGCGTCCCGTGCTGGCCGCGTTGGCCAAGGTTGACCTCAGCCAATTAACCATCGATGACCCCGCGCAATTGTACACCCACACCGTCGAATACTACGAGACCGATCGGATGGGAATTACCCACCACTCTAATTACGTCCGGTGGATGGAAGAAGCCCGCACCCGTTTTCTCGCCATGATCGGTTGGGACTACCGCCACTTTGAAGCACAGGGCATCATTTCGCCCGTCGTAGCGGTCAACTGCCGCTATAAACACCCCACCACGTTTGGAGATCAAGTTGATATTCGCCTTCAAGTCAAACAGCTCGACCGGATTCGTTTGACCCTCAGTTACCAGATGACCTGTCAGGGGCAAATTGTCTGCCTGGGCGAATCGGAGCATTGCTTTACTAAAGATCAACAGCTGTTGCGGCTTGATCGCGATTTAACTGATTTCGCGGCCGCACTCCGCCAGTACCAAGCCTAACCAGTCAGAAAACGTGGTACAATATTCATAGCTTCTGCCGCCATTGTTCGGCAAATTAACAACAAAGTGAGGAACGATCATGAAATTATCCCACCGGGTCTTAAACATTACCCCGCCAGCAACCCTGGCGCTGTCCGCTAAGGCCAAAGAAATGCAAGCCGCGGGCATTGACGTCTTGAACTTAACGATCGGGGAACCCGACTTTAATACCCCGACCCATATCCGCCAAGCCACCATTAAGGCGATCGAAGCTGGCCAGGCTGATTCTTACACGGCCGCCACGGGGATCTTGCCGTTGCGCCAAGCCGTGGCCGAATTCACCAACCACCAACACCACACGACTTTCACCGCTGCCAACGTGGTGGTAACCACCGGTGGCAAGTTCGCCCTTTACGCGCTCAGCCAAGCCCTCTTAGAAGCTGGCGATGAAGTCTTAATTCCCGTCCCCGGCTGGGTCAGTTACAGTGAACAAGTTAAGCTAGCCGGCGGTCAGCCCGTCTTGGTGTCGCCCGCTTCGGGCCAGCTAAAGGTCACCCCCGCCGAATTAGATGCCGCTTGGACCCCCAAGAGCAAGGTCTTAATCTTAAATTCCCCGACCAATCCAACCGGCGAAGTTTACACCAAGGCCGAACTGCAAGCCATCGGGGATTGGGCCGTGGCTAAAGACTTGATGATCATCGCTGACGATATGTACGGGGCGCTGGTTTACAACGGTACCCAATTTACGTCCCTGTTAGACTTAAGTCCGGCGATTCAGGCGCACACCATCCTGGTCAGTGGCTTGTCGAAGGCCTATGCGATGACCGGTTGGCGCGTTGGCTATGTCGTCGCCAGCGAAAAGTTGATCAAGCCGCTGGCCGCCTTCATTGGTCAGGCCACGTCCAACTTAACGGCGGCCAGCCAGTATGCTGCGTTAGCCGCCTTAACTGGCGACCAAGCCTGTGTGGAAGAAATGCGGGTCACCTACGAAGAGCGGCTCAATACCATCCAACCCCTAGTCGAAGCCATCCCGGGCTTCCACTTGGAAAGCCAACCGGCCGGGGCCTTTTACCTCTTCCCGAACGTTGCTGAGGCCGTTGCGGCGACTGGCTTTGCCACAACTGATGCCTTCGTTGCTGCCCTGTTGACCGGAGCTCATGTCGCCCTCGTTCCGGGGAGCGCCTTTGGCATGGATGGTCACGTTCGCTTAAGTTATGGGACCGATTTGGCCACTTTAAAGGAAGCGATCCGGCGGATTCACGAATTTGTCGTCAGTCACCTATAATTTTCCGGAACTAACAGAACGCCCCTGCCCTCACTGGCGGTTACGTCGGCGAAGGCAGGGGCGAATTTTATGCGTTGGCAAAGTTGGTAATCAACGTCTTGTAGGCCTCAATCACCGCCAAATACGATGAGATCGTCGTCCACTCGTTGACCTGGTGGGAGCACTCCCACGCATCTGGCCCGAGGACCACCACCGGTAAGTCTGGGTTTACCTTGGCAAAGACGCTGGCGTCCGTGGCACCATTGATCGTTTCCAGCGTCGGTACCGGGCGCCCCGGCAAGGTGGCAAAGGCCTGCTTGGCCGCCGTCAAAGCCAACTGGGCAAAGGCCCCCGTTGGCGCTGAGGCCACCGGATAGAAATCGTGGAGCACTTCAAGTTCCAAACTGATCCCTGGCGTTGCCGCATCCAATTGCGCTGCTAAGCGTTGCAAGCGTTCAATCACCACCTGATTAGGCACCGCCTTGGTCGGGCGCACGTTGCCCAATAACTCAGCGGTCGCGGGAATCGAATTCACCTGCTCGCCCCCCTTGATGACCGTCACGCTGTGCTTAACTGGGCCGAGTAAGGGATCAACCGCGGCCTCATCAAAGAGGTGTTGTTCCTTGGCAAAGAAGCTGACCAACGGGGCCAGGGCATTAATGCCCCGTTCCGGCGTCGAGGAGTGGGCCGCCTTCCCCTGGCTGGTCAAGCGGTAATTGATACTCCCAGCGTGTGCATAGACAACGTTGCCACTGGTCCCTTCCCCCACCAGCAAGGCCGCTAAATCGGTCGCTTGTCCTTGCGCCGCTAAGCGGTTGGCTCCGGGGGTCCCAAACTCCTCGCCGGCCGTCGCTAAAAAGCGGACATGGCCTGGAAAGGCGCCGGCTTGGGCTAATTCAATCAGCGCGATCGCTTGCGCCGCCAAGCCACTCTTCATATCAGCCGCGCCCCGGGCGTACACTTTATCGCCAATGACCGTCGCCCCAAAGGGCGGGTGGTGCCAAGCAGCTTCATCACCGACCGCCACGGTATCCATGTGTCCGGTTACCCCCAGCACCCGGTCGCCACTGCCGACTTCCAAAATCAGGTTCGCCCGTTGGTTGCCAAATTCATCCACCGTGGCCGTAAGCCCGTATTGGGCAAATAAGTCCTGTAAGTAGCGAGCAACCGCGACTTCATTGCCATTCACGGAATTGATCTGCAAGAGCTCCTTTAAAATTTGTAGTTTGGTAGTTTTATCCATCCTAAACGCCCCTTCCCAATATGCAGAAAGGAGGCGGCGTGCAGCTTGTGCACCCCAGCCCCTTTAAAATCATCAAGCATTAACCCTTAACGGACTTGGTGGTTCAACTTCTTGGCCAGCCAGTCCCCGACTAATTGCACAATCAGGACCAAAATCAGTACCAAGAAGGTCGCCACGACCGTCACATCATTGTTAAACCGGTTGTAACCATAGGCAATGGCGGTGTTCCCCAAGCCACCAGCACCAATCGCACCGGCCATCGCCGTTAAACCAATCAGGCTGATCAAGGTCACCGTGGAGACCCGGACCAATTCGGAACGGGCTTCACTCAGGTAAACATCAAAGATGATATCCCAGTTGGTCGAACCCAAGGCTTGGGCGGCTTCAACCTTCCCGCGGTCGACACTTTCCAGGGCTACTTCGACCTGGCGGGCAAAGAAGGGAAAGACCCCCAATGACAGGGGCACTAACGCCGCCGTGGTCCCAATCTGCGTCCCGACCACCAACTGGGTAAAGGGCGCGATGAAGGCCAAGAGGATAATGAAGGGAATTGCCCGGAAGAAGGAAACAATCTTGTCGCACAGGTTAAACCAGGCCCGGTTGGCTAAGATCCCACCGTCCTTGGTTAATACCAAAGCCAAACCAAAGATCAACCCTAACAGTCCGCCAATTACGGCTGGCCAAAAGGTCATGAAGATGGTTTGAAAAAGTGCCGTCCCCCAGCCACTGTCACCGGTCCAGCCTAAGTTGGCCACGTTCGGCAGGTACTTTGAAATCAATTCACTCATGCTAAGATCCCCCCATCAACTTTGGTTACTTCGACCTGGTAGCTCTTCAACAGGCTTTCCACTTGGGCTTGTTGCTGCTCGTCTCCCGTGACCAGGATGAACATGGTCCCAACTGGTTCGTCACCCAAGACTTCAATGTTTCCGTAAAGCATGGAAACATCAACGCCCACTTGCTTGTAGAGCTCTAAGATCACCGACTTCGTCACCGTTTGAGCACTGAAAACGACTTGGTATAATTGTTCATTCTCACCTAGCGTCCCTAGATTAAAGGCCTTTAAGGTTTCGGCCGCGGCCAACGAGCCCCCAACAAACTGCCGGGTTAATTCCGCCTTCGGCCGCAGGTAAACGTCGCGCAGTTTGCCTTGTTCAACGACTTGACCGTGCTGCATGACCGCAATTTTATTCGCAATCTTTTTGACCGCGTCCATTTCGTGGGTAATCAAAACAATCGTTAAGCCCAGCTCCTTGTTCAAACGCTTTAACAAGTCCAAAATTTGGTTGGTATTTTGGGGATCCAGCGCGGAGGTCGCTTCATCGGAGATCAAGATTTCTGGATCATTCGCTAACGCCCGGGCGATCGCCACCCGTTGTTGCTCCCCACCGGAGAGTTGGACCGGATAGTTTTCGGCCTTGGCTTTCAAACCGACGAGATCCAATAATTCGTAGCATTTGGCTTCAATCGCATCGTCATCTAAATCGCTGTGTTTGAGCGCAAAGGCCACGTTGTCAATCACCGTTGCTTCATTTAACAGGTTGAAGTGCTGGAAAATCATCCCGATATTCCGGCGCTTTTCCTGAAGTTCTTTACTGGTCACTTGGGCCTGGCCGTCTTTAAAGAGGGTCGTCCCCGCGACTTCAATCGTCCCCGCGGTGGGTAACTGCAGGAGGTTGATGGTCCGCACCAAAGTGGATTTCCCCGCCCCGGAATAACCAACGACCCCATAGACATCGCCCTTTTCGACTTTGATGGTCACGTCGGAGACCGCGTGAAGATCGCCAAAGGTTACTGAGACGTGATCCAAATCAATGATGTATGCCATAAACGTTCCTCCCTTGCCGTGTTGCGTCTTACTTGAGGTTCAAATCCCAAGCCGTAATTTCTTTGTCACCGTAGTACTTGTGGATCAGTTGCTTAACTTCCTTGGTTTGGTAAGCCTTCACTACGGCCTTGTAAGCATCCTTGTTCTTGTCCTTCTTGTTAGCAACAATCACGTTGATCCATTGCTTGGAATCCTTGTTCACCGGTTCCGTGTAAAGAATGTCCTTATCTGGTAACTTTGCGGCTTGCGCGTAGTTCGTGTTCACCACGGCCGCATCCACGTCAGATAATGCCCGGGCAGTTTGTTCAGCCCCTAATTCCTTAATCTTCAAGTTGTGGGGGTTGGACTTGATGTCCGCCACCGTGGCCAAAGTGCCGGCCTGCTTCTTCAGCGTGATCAAGCCGGCGTTCTTCAGAACAAACAGGGCCCGGCTTTCGTTGGAAGCATCGTTTGGCACGGCAATCGTCGCTCCATTTGGTAATTGCTTTAAGCTGGTGTACTTTTGCGAGTACAGGTGAATTGGCGTAATGAACGTCTTACCAATTGGCGTCAAACTACCCTTGTTAGCCTTGTTCCAAGCGTCCAAGAAGGCATAGTGCTGGAAGGCGTTCAAGTCAACGTCCCCGTTGGCTAAGGCCTTGTTGGGTTGGGTGTAGTCAGTAAAGCTCTTCAGCTTTACCGTGACCCCATACTTGTCCTTAGCGGTCTTGGCAATTTGTTCCCAAATCTTTTGTTCCGCGTTGGTTTGGGTCATCACCCCCACGGTAACGGTTTGGGCCTTTTGCTTTTGGGAGTGGGCAAAGCTAAAGATCCCACCCACAACCACAACGACGGCTAAGATCAGCCAAATAATCAAGTTTCTTTGTTTGCGCTTCTTCATGTTTCACAACTCCCTTTCTTAAAACCACGCCCACTTAGTCGGCAGCCTGCTGCTGGCGGGGAAAACAAAAAATCGCCCCTGACCGAAGTTTGCTTCGATCAAGGACGATTGCTCGTGTTACCACCTTTGATTCATCTCACCCTCACAGGTGAAATCTTGCCGAGTTACTCAAAATTGAATAACCCTGCATTGGTAACGGGTGCAAACCCGTCACTGACTAATGAATCGCCAGTGCCATTCCAAGCCCATCTTCACCAATCTAAGCCAACTTCTTTCCACCAACCAGAAGCTCTCTTGGTAGCCGCCATCAGTTACTCTGCTTTTCTAAATGTTTGTTTCGCTCATTTGATTGTCAGAATCATATCATTGTTTTCTAATCTTCGTCAACCCTTTTGCCTGATTTTTTTACAAACTTCTCAGAATGAGCTTTTCTGGGGGCAGCATCGCGTAACCCCACCCAAATGTGTTAAAATTAATAAGTTAACTTAAATCATAAGGAGGCCCGCCAGTGCAAAACCCATTTGGCAATCAAAATGACAACCAGGATTTCTTAAAAAATGTCCCCGTCCCACCGAACTACGCCAAAGTGATCAACGACGCTGGTGACATTCGGATCGCCAAGGTCGGGATTTCGTGGACCACCTTCTGGTTTGGCCCCCTGCCCGCCGTTTTCCGGGGGGACTGGTATAACTTTGCGCTAATGTTGGTTTGGGACGCAATTTACGTCTTATTTGCCCTGACCTTCCATTTCAGCGCTTTGTTGACCTTCCCATGGCCAGCCGTGGTCTTTACCTTTTTCTATAATATGATGTACTTCCGCCACCTGTTCACCAAGGGTTACCGGCCAATGGACCAACGTTCCAAAGCCCTGTTGGTCCAAAGCAAGTACTTAAAAGAAAAGTAAGTTCGACCGCAACTGCCCTCGGGTGTTGCGGCCTTTTCATTAAAGCGAGGTATTTTCTGTCATGCAAGTCTTAGGAATTTTTGCGGGGACTGATCCAAGCGGGGTAACCGCCCAAATGTTGCAAACGGTGCTGGCTGGGGTCAAAGCCCCCCACACCACCGTCACGGTCAACTTAAATGAGTATAATCTCCACTTGGCAGCCCCGCGCCACCCAAACCGCGATCTGGGCCAGCTCACCCAACTATTGATCCAAAGTGACGTTTGGGTAATCGCGACCCCTACCTACTGGGGACACGAAAGCGGCTTATTAAAGCAATTCTTCGATGCCTTGCGCGCCCACTTAGTCCGCGTCGACCAAGCCGGCGGCATGCACCCGGGGCGCTTTAAAAATAAGCACTACGTGACCTTGACCAACTGCTACCAGGGGAAATGGACCAACCTCTTTAGCCCAGTCACCGACGCCACGTTCCAAAGTGTTGATCAAGTCCTGGGGACGGCTGGCCTGATTAAACTGGGCGAAGCCGTCCAGACTGGTACTTGGCCGACGCCGACTTTGGCACCGGAGAAAGTGGCAACTTTGCAAAAACTGAGTCAAAAAATCAACCGCAGCCAACGAAAGGATGATCAAACCATGAAACGCTACTTGCAACTCTTCGTCGTGGTCGCTTTAATGACCCTGATCACCATGGGCCTCCAACAGTTACTGCCCCACGGTGGCTTTTGGTGGACCTATGGCTCCTTTGTCATCATCTTCTTCGCCCTTTTAGCCACGATTTTGCACATTATGACCGTGAAATTACACGCTAGAAAATAACAGCGGCTAGTGAGTCCTCGCGCGGATTCACTAGCCGTCGTTATTTTAAGCACTAATTTGGGGTTGATTGTCAGCGGGGCTACTTGTGACTTTGTGCCCCCTTGTTTACATAGTGCAACGAACCGATCGCCCCTTTGATTTGGTAATGGCCATTATGATAGACAATCTTCGTTACTGAGGCATTCTTCAACGGTGCCCCTTGGTACTTGTTGCCCGGCAGGGTCGACAAGTATTCATTAATCGACATCCCCGAGCTGACCACTAACACCTTATCATTGTTCTTGCTGTTTTTGACAATCGTGGCCATTTCACTTTGCATCCGCTTTTGCACTTGGTGGGCACTTTCCGCCCGGTCGGCCTGGGCTAACTTCGTGTTCGGTTCGTTGCTTTGATCGAGCTTATAGTAAGCATCTTGCAGCTTGTTCCAATAATCCTTGCCGGTTTGCTTTTGGAATTCATCGCCGCTTTGGTAGCCGTAAACCCCGGCAATCTTTGCGTTGTCAGCCGCAATGCTGTCACCCTCAAAACTGCCGTAGCCGCCTTCCCGCAGCTTATTAGTCGTCGTCAGTTTCACGTTGCCGTTGCCCGACTTATCCAGGACGGCCCGGGCGGTCCGTTCCTGGCGGGTCAAGGTCCCACTGTAGGCATGATCAAATTTGATCCCCTTCAGCCCGTAACCCAAATCGTTGGCCACCATAATCCCATTCTTGGTCAACGGAAAGTCACTCCAACCTTGCACCCGGCCCATGACGTTCCCGGTCGTTTCCCCGTGGCGCGTTAAGTAAATCGTCACGGTCTTGTCAGGCGCGGCGGTCGCTTGGGGTTGGTGCAGTGCGGTCAAGCCAAGGGCGGCACTGGTCGTTACCGCTACGACCGCTAAACTTAATTTTTTGAATAAATGCATTGGTTTCAAACTGCTATATAAAATGTAGAACAACATAGAAGAGCAACCCTTTTATGCTGTTAGAAAGAATATAGTTTTCCTTTCTAAATTTTATTCATCATCGTTAAAACGCCAGTATTCCCACTCACCCAACTTGGGGTCAGCGACAGGGACTGACTAGAATGACCTCCAGAGGAAAGAGCTTCCCCAGAGCCAATAGCCTGGCTCCATGACAACTTAAAGCAAAGCTAACAAATTAGCGACCGCATTTTCGTCACGGTCCAGCGTCGCGCCACATTGGTAACAGATATATTGATCATGCTTCGTGTGATGCTTGTGATTACCGGCTAAAGTGACCTTATCATCGTCTTGCTTGATATGGCCACAAACGGAACAGCGTTGGGTACTCGGATAAAAATGATCCGCCACCAGTAAAGTTTTCCCGTACCAGTCACACTTGTAGGTAAGAACCTGACGAAAATA
>NZ_AZFK01000066.1 GCF_001435775.1 Limosilactobacillus ingluviei DSM 15946
GGGGGTACTTTGGACACTATGTACTTGAGAAAAGCAGTCCTCCCACTTTTCCCATTTGAAAAGTATTTCCAGGTGTTAAAATGAAAAACTCTTCGAAGAATACTTTAGCGCTGATTAACTCAATTATCAATGATACTGCTGCTCATATTCATGACTTTATTCCATCTTCAACCGCATTTACACGCCATCGCTGCTTGGACTGCGCAACTTTACTGCGTACAACTATCAATATG
>NZ_AZFK01000067.1 GCF_001435775.1 Limosilactobacillus ingluviei DSM 15946
GCGATCCAGCGATTTTTAGGTTTTACCAGTTTCGTATTTTTACTCCGCACGTTTTGGTATTAATTTTATTGTTTTGTTCAGTCAAAAAGTGGGTGTCGATCACCTAACAGCTTCATCAAGTTTGGCTTCCGACCCCAACGTAAACAATAGTAGGCAAAATCATTTTGATTGACTTTCATTAGTTGCATTGCTATTCTGTAAGTAACAAAGAGGGCTTTACCTACAAATAACTACACACAAAACACAAAACACAAAACATTGACATTTATTGTCAAAAAAGATTGAATCTAATCTATGGTTCGATAAAATATCCCTCTTTACAAAGATAAGAGAAAAGGATCAGCAAAGCTAATCGCTGATCCTTTTCTGTTTGCGATCAATTTGATCAAGCAGTACTAGTGTTGTCCTGCTTTCTTGCGAATTCCTAGCAGCGCTAGTTGTGAGCCGGCAATGGCCAGTCCAGCAAGAATTGATGCCGTATCACCCGCATCCCCCGTTTGCGGCAATTGTGCTTGGCCTGCTGGCGTTGCATCCCCAGTGGCTACGTTCGCTGCACTAAGTGGAGCTGGTTGGGTAGTCACACCGGTAGCCACTTCACTGTTTTTAGCAGGGACAGGAGTGGCTGGTACGTCGTTTTCAGACGTAGGCTGCGCTGGTTCCGGAGTAGGTTGAGCCGGTTCATTGTCACCAGTGTTGCCCGCTAGGCCTTGTTGATGGACCACCGTCTTGCCGTCGCCATTGTCAATGTAGTTAATGTGCATGCTGTGTTGACCGGCTTGGTACGTGATGGTGATCGTTTGATTTTGGGTAGCTTCTGTGACTGGGGTTTTGGACACCGTAGTTTGACTAGGCGTGTAACCATTAATCGTCGTTGGCGTAAAGGCCGGCCATTCCCCCGTCGACCACTTGCCATAGGTAACTTGGTTCGTAACCAGATCGCCCGTCTTCCCTTGTAAGTCCGTGGTCTTAACGACGGCTTGCTTGTTGTCATCGTCGACATATTTGACATGAGCCGCTTGGGCACCGGCTCGATAGTTGACTTCCACAGTAGTGTCTTTCGTTTGGTCTGTGACTGCTACTTTTGCCACGGTGCTTGGCGTGACGGCATAGCCCGCTACTTGCGGTGGGTTAAAGGCCGCCCATTCCCCGGTTGTCCATGGTGTATAACCAACCGGGAGGAACCCCTTACATTTTCTAATTTTGCTCAGTTGATTTGGGGAGGTCAACCAAGTACACTAAAAACAAGTTAACGAAAAATGCCAGCTAATGATATCAAAAATGCGCTGAGGCCGGCGATTGGTTAGTCTCTTTCCCCCGGATAGGGGGCTGAACCTTGATGAGTAGCGTAGACGTTATGAATGCTGTTCTCTTTCCCCCGTATAGGGGGCTGAACCTAATAAGCATCGGTACTTGTTACGAGACGCTAACTCTTTCCCCCGTATAGGGAGCTGAACCTGTTAAACGCCTGAAAGCGGAAAGGGTAGCTAACTCTTTTCCCCCCCCACGCAGGGGGCTGAACCTCTATGTTAAAAGTCGCATTTTTCGATTTCTTGCTCTTTCCCCCGCATAGGGGGCTGAACCTGCTTATCTAAGACTGTATGATAAGAAAAAAGACTCTTTCCCCCGCATAGGGGGCGGTACTGTACCCTGTCAAGTTGACAGTCTGAAAAAATGAAAAATTGCTAGTCTTA
>NZ_AZFK01000008.1 GCF_001435775.1 Limosilactobacillus ingluviei DSM 15946
TGGGGGTAGACCAATTATTCTTCTAAAAGTTCATCAGTACCAGTTGACGAAGAACCTTAGTAAGTCTAGTTTTACTAAATCGTATTATACTAAAACTAGTTATACTGAAAATAAGTAAGTAAAAATGGCGGTCAATCTGTCTGCAATCGTAGCTAAAAAATACGCCCCAAGCGAGGATTTAAACCGATTCTCGCTTGGGGCGTTTAACTTAACTTAACTGGCAACAACTAGCTGATCATAATATTTTTGCGCTTCAGCTTGGGAAATGGATTGCGTATCGGCAATCATGGCAACGATCTCTGGTGCAGTCATCCCACGTTTCTCTAACGCTTTAATCAGCCCTAGCGTGTTTTTATTCCGTTCTTGTATTTGCCCTGCTTCCCGACTCTTGCGCAACTCGCGGCGCCGTTCAATTTGTTCCTTCATAAACCTCGCCTCCCGTTGTTTATCGGCGCGGATATCTTGGACCTCCGCGTCTACCGCGGCAATAAACTTATCTTTAGTATCAACGGTCCCGCAGATCATGTCAAGAAAAGGGCGGATCTCAGTGGCATGTTCGTAATCTTGCGCTTTGGTATTAAAGACGACCATCGTCCTTAAATCTCCGGCGGTAATTTCGGGGTGCCACTTTTCGCGGAATTCAAATTGATAGCGGGCCAAGCCCCGTTGGTAGTAGTCAAAGTTGCAGAAAAAGATTACGTAAGTCGGGTAGTCGGCCAACTTGTCGTAATCATCGCCGATGTTCAAGATTTCCTGGTCCATCAGCTCTTGGTACTCGCGCATCCGGAAGGGCAGGTTATGCTCGTTGACCATCTGCGGCGGTAGCTGACTGGAACCTGCCGTGCCGGCAGAACCCTAGTCAGCCTCGCGAGGGCAAGACGACGAAATCGATTGCTGTGCAATCACGATTTCTGTCTTGCTCCTTTTTCACGGTATAAGTCCGGTTCTGATCATCCCGCGCATACACGTCGATCCGAATCCCCTTGGCCGTTGGGGTCGCTTAGATCGTGTGCTGGGGATCGGCGTCCTTGACCCACTGGATCGTCAATTCCGGTAGTGCCTGCCGGAGCAGTTCGGCGCACAAAGTCGGATTGGTCATCACCGTCCCAAAGATCGGGTCGTCTTTGATCGTTTTGCGTTGCCACTCGGCGCGCAGGGCCGCGCGTTCCTGGGCTAAGTTCTCTGGCATTATGTTCGCCACCTGTCGATTTTTCGAGGAGTGTTACCCCTCTACTTTATATATACGTCAAAAGGGCGAATTTTTAACTTTTTAATTTGGCGGCGGGTTCAAAAAATAAGCCCCCGCCGTGAGGAAAACCCGGGGCGGGGGCGACATATTAAAGGTCTACTTGGACAGCATCAATTGATTATAGTACTGCCGGGCTGCTAACAGGGACAGCTTCCGGGCTTTTGCAATGGTGGTGATGATTTGCTCTTTCGGCATGCCTTGTTCGGCCAAAGTTTCGATCATTGCCAACATGGCTTGGTCCATCCCTTGTTCTTTCGCCTGTAATTCCGCCCACTTGGCGTCTTGCGCAGCTAAATTGTAACGCATAGCCTCACGCCTCCATTTCTTATTCTGTTTCGCTTTTCGTTGTACCTGCTCTAATTTTAAAATAAGCGGGTCGCTGGGATCAACTGTGCCGTCCCGAATAAAGGCGCATAAGCGGCGGAGGGCCGGGGCGGTTGTCTCCTCATCGCTGGCGGCATTGATAAAGAGGTAGTTGACCAGGGACGGCAGGCGCTGCTGGTCGGCGTGCTCGGAGTACAGCCGGTGGTGATCGACCTGGTGGTGGCCGCCGAAGGGGTCAAACATGGTAATAAAGATCACGTAGACCGGGCGCAGCCGCTGGTAAAAATCACCTTCCTCGAGCTGTTCGTCAATCATCATCGCCTGGTAGCAGGACGCCCGCTTCAGCAGGTCGTGGTGGTTGATGACCTGCATTTCCAAATCAAGCCGGCGGCCATTTTGGTCTTCGGCAAAGATGTCCAAGCGAAAGCCCCGGCTGTCGTAGGTGGCCTTAAAGCTGTGCTGGGTTGTGATGTGGACCAGCTTTTTGATTGCCAGCTCCGGGACTAACCGCTGCAGGGTCGGTAAGAGGGCGTGCTTTTGCTGCATCACCCGGTTAAATAAGTAGTCGTTGCTCAAGGTCGCTTCGTCCCACGCTCGGGCAGCCGCGGCGAGCTGAGCTTTGGTGTGTCGGCGTCGCATTAAATTCCTCCCAAATCAAATTCGGGGCCATTCCGGTCCCTACTTTATATATACGTCAAAAGGGGGCATTTTTAACTTTTTAATTTCGCCCGCCCGCCGATTTTTAACCAATTCACCGCCGGGAGACATACGACATATCTGCAGATTTACGCCACGCCATCGGCAAACCCGCGCCAGATCAGCCTTTTGCGCCAACTGGTCGTCTCGCGGACCTGGCGCAGATTTCTAAATATGTCGTATCCCCCGGGGTGCAGTTGCCAATTGCTAAAAATCATCATTCCTTCACAGTCTGCTCACCGCTCAGCAAAATATGAAGAGACCAGCGTCCGTCATTTTGGCCTGGTATACCAAAGGCGGAAGGGCTTTTTCGGGAACGCGGGGGATCAAAAACAAAAATAATCATACGATAAAATTTCGTAAACGGTTAGGCCCCTAATGACCGTCAAACCGGGCTTGGCGGCTAATTGGTTCCCCAAATGGGGCAGCTCCGGGCGGCGAAAAGGCCGGCAAAGTATTGACACAACAGTAAATCAAAGGTAAATTTTAAGATGTTCTTAAAAAGAGTTTTTGGGGGGAGAGTCGCGACGTTGAAGGTTACTTCAGCGGCCAAAGCTCTCTTTTTAAATGGTAAAAACTACCGTTTAAGTTTTGTCGCAAGCCGCTCCGAACCCGGAACGGCTGAATTTATGCGGAGATCCGGGAGGATTAAAATGGATCCAGAACAACAATATCAACAACCTGAGCATCACCATCACCACCATCATCACCACCGCCACCACCGGCGCAAGGTGATGATGCGGGTGATCTGGTCTTTAATCGGGATTTTGGCCCTCGTGGCCCTCTTCTTTGTCGGAATGGCTTGGCGCAACGTCCGCGTCGCCACCAACACGATGTACTCGCCGTCGGGGATTAAGACCGACCTGCCCAAGAAATTGAAGGCCAAGCAGCCAATCAACGTCCTGCTGCTCGGGACCGATACTGGGGCCCTGGGACGGTCCTACAAGGGACGGACCGATACGATCATGATGATGACCGTCAATCCTAAGCAAGGCAAGACGACGATCGTCAGCTTGCCGCGGGATATGAAGGTTAACTTGCCGGACTATGCCGACGAATCGCCGGCCAAGATCAACGCCGCGTACACGTACGGCGGGGTCAAGGAAACGATCAAGACGATTCAAAAGTACTACCAAGTGCCGATTGATGGTTACCTGCTGGTGAACATGGGCGGCCTGGAAAAAGCGATCAACCAGGTTGGTGGGGTCGAAGTGACGTCACCGCTGACCTTTGATTACGAAGGCTACCACTTCACCAAGGGGACGACCTACCACATGGACGGCGATAAGGCCCTCGCCTTCTCGCGGATGCGCTACGACGACCCAGATGGCGATTACGGCCGGCAAAAGCGGCAACGGATCATCATCATGGCCCTCTTAAAGAAGACGGCCTCCTACAAGGCGATTTTGAACCAAAAGTTCTTGAATTCGATCGCCAGTGAATCGCAGACCGACTTCTCCTTGAGCGACATGACCAAGGTGGCGCTGGACTACCGCAACGCTACCAAGACCGTCAAGTCCGATCACGCCCAAGGGCAGAGCCAAAATATTAATGGTGAATCCTTTGAAGTCGTCCCATCGAACGAAATGCAACGGATCTCAAACGAAATTCGCACGGCCCTGGGGCTGAATACGGTAAATTTAACGGAGAATGATTAAGCATGGAACAAGAAAACACGATTGATCTGCGCCGCTTGCTGGCGCTTTGTAAGAAGCACTTCCGCCTCTTTATCGTCTGGACGATTGGCCTCGGGGCAATTGCCTGGGGCTTGGCGGCCTTTGTAATTCCGGCCCAATACACGGCCACGACCCAAATTCTGGTTAACCAAAAAAACAATGACAACAACGGCCAGGCCTACGCCAACCAACAGGCCGACGTTAACATGATCAACACCTACAAGGACATCATCACCAACCAGGTGATCCTCGGCGCGGCCAGCAAGGAACTGTCCAATCCGGTCAAGGTGGTCAAGGAAGCCCAACCGGCCAAGTACGAAACCTTAGCCGACGGGACCAAGCAACTGGTCCGGCCCGCTAAGCCGGCGGTGCGCAGCCACGGCAAGGCCTACGACTTGTCAGCCGGCGACTTAAAGAGCATGGTCTCCATCAAGACCCAATCCAACTCGCAAGTCTTTGCCTTGAGTGCCAAGGCTAATGACCCGGCCGAAGCCAAGGCGGTCGCTAACACGATTGCTTCGACCTTTAAGAAGAAGATCAAGTCGGTGATGTCAGTCAACAACGTGACGATCGTCTCCAAGGCGACGACGCCAACTAAGCCATCCTTCCCGCGGCCGAAGCTCTTTGCCCTGGCCGGGGCGGTGCTCGGGCTCTTGCTGTCCTTTGCCTGGATCGTGCTGCGCGATCTGATGGACACGACCGTCCGCGATGACGACTTTATGACCGACGAACTGGGCTTAACCAACCTTGGCCAGGTCGGTAAGATCCGGCTGGACAAGAACTTCCAGCTGCACCAAGCTAACGGCAACGCCGGAACGCGCCGGGTCTAAGGAGGAGAAGAAAGCATGGGTTTATTTAAACGAAAGAATAAGAAATACTCCACCGATACGATGGACAACGGGGCAATGCTGATCACGGTTGCCGATCCGAAGAATCCGGTGGCTGAACAATTCCGGACGATCCGGACCAATATCCACTTCATGAGTGTCGACAAGCCGCTGCGCCGGGTCGCCTTCACTTCCTCGAACGTCAGTGAAGGGAAGTCGACGGTGACGGCCAACGTCGCCATCACTTGGGCCCAAGAAGGCAAGCGGGTCCTCTTGATCGACGCTGACCTGCGCCGCTCGACTCTGCACACCACCTTTGGCGTGCCAAACCACCACGGGCTGACGACCGTCCTGACCAGTGCGGTCAGTGAAATTGACCTGAGCCAGGTGATTATGGACTCGGGCGTGGAAAACCTCGACGTCTTGCCCGCCGGGCCGGTGCCGCCGAACCCGAGTGAACTGTTGAACTCACAGCGGATGACTGCCTTCTTGGACGCGGTCGAACCAATTTATGACATTATCGTCCTCGACGTGCCACCGCTGCTGGAAGTAACCGATACCCAGGCCTTGTCCGGCAAGCTCGATGGTGTGATCTTAGTTGTCCGCGCCGGGGTGACCCAAAAGGCGGCCATTTCCCGGGCGGTGGAAATGCTGAAGATTTCCAAGGCCCACTTGCTCGGTTACGTGATGAATGACGTCGACGGCGAAGACGCCGCTTACGGCTATGGTTATGGCTATGGCTATGGCGAAGAAGAAAAGTAATTAAAAATTGATACCCTGCTTTCGCAGGGGAAAGGGGAGGTCTCATGGGCTTAATCGATCTGCACTGTCACTTACTGCCGGGCTTAGATGATGGATCACCGGATTTGGAAACGTCATTAAAATTAGCACAAGACGCCGTGAATGACGGTGTCAGCCACGCCGTGGTGACGCCGCACCATTTGAACGGGCGCTACGTCAACCATAAGGCAGAGGTGCTAAAGGCGACCAAATCGTTCCAACAAGCGCTGAAGTATTATAAAATTCCGCTAACTGTCTTTGCCGGGCAAGAAGTGCGGCTGAGCGATCGAATTATCCCTGCCTTAGAAGATGATGATATCCTCTTTACCGACGCCGACGGCAAGTATATGTTGCTAGAATTTCCGAGCAGCGAAGTGCCAAACTACGCTAAATCGGTGATTTTCCAGCTTCAGCAGCGCGGGATCACTCCGATGATCGTGCACCCGGAGCGCAATAAGCAAATCCTTAACAAGCCGGAACTTTTAGCCGACTTCTTGCAAAATGGCTGCCTGACCCAATTAACTGCCAGTTCCTACCTAGGAACCTTTGGCAAAGAAATTGAAAAGGTCACGACCCAGTTCATTCAAGCCGGTCAAGGAACGATTTTGGCCTCGGACGCCCATGCGCTCTCCCACCGGGAATACGAACTGGGCGAAGGTCTCGCCAAGCTGGCTAAACAATTCGGCCAGGACGTCGCTGATCAGTACCAAGCCAATGCGAAAGCTTTAATCAATGGCGATTTAGTCACGATGCATTGGCGACCATTAAAGAAGAAAAAGAAGTTTTTGGGCTTATTTTAAATTTTATAGGGGGGGGGGACACAGAGCCGCTTATTACAGTAACGGTTAAGTACCTGCTCCCCTTATTTTGAAGGGAGGAAATGCAATGGGAATTCTATCGAGTGATCAAAGCAATCGATCAAAGAGATTGTATGGGTCAGTATTTAAACGTTTTTTTGATTTCGTATTTGCTACTTTACTTGCCATCTTGCTATTTCCTTTGATGGGAATTTTGGCGGTATGGATTAAGCTAGATTCCAAGGGGCCGATTCTTTTCAAGCAACAAAGAGTAGGAAAAGATGGGAATCTTTTTACGATCTACAAGTTTCGCTCAATGAGTGATGATGCCCCCCACCAAATGGCGACTTCAGAATTTAGTAGTGCGCAAAGTTATATTACGAGAAGTGGTAGGATCATGAGAAAAGCGAGTTTGGATGAGCTACCACAATTATTTAATGTTATTAAAGGTGAAATGTCGTTCATTGGCCCTCGTCCTCTAATTCCTAAAGAAAAAGAAGTTCTGGAGTTACGTCATGCTAACGGAGCAGAACAGGTTTTACCAGGAATAACAGGACTAGCACAGGTGCGTGGACGCGATGAAGTTACAGATATTGAAAAAGCTGGTTATGATGGTGAGTATGCCCAAAATATAAGTTTTTTACATGATATTAAAATCATATTTAAAACTTTTTGCGATGTTATCCAAAGTCGAGGAATACATGACGGTAACCAGTAAATCTCTTTGCAATAGTATTTGGTAGGGTTGAAAGATGAATAAAGATCAGCGTAGTGTTTTGATGGTGTCAACTACGGCATCTATGATTGAACAATTTAACTTAAATAATTTAAAAATATTATTACAATTGGGGGCAGTTGTTCATGTAGCGACTAATTTTGAAGCTCCTGGAACTATTACTAAGGAATCAAGTCTTAGATTAAAGAGTAGATTAGAAAAAATAGGAGTTACGTGTCATCAAGTAAACTTTAAACGGGGCTTTGGAAATCCTGTAGCTAACCGAAAGGCTTATCGACAACTTTGCTCCGTAGTTGAACAATATAAAATATCATATATTCATACTCACTCGCCTTTGGGAAGTATTATAGCTCGTCGCGTTGCTAGACATTTTGGCATTAAGATTTTGTATACAGCCCATGGTTTCCAATTTTTTGCTGGTGGTCCGTTAATAAATTGGCTCGTTTTTTGGCCAATTGAATGGTACTATGCTCACTGGACAGATGCGATAGTTACTATAAATACTGATGACTATCGTCAAGCTAAGTTTCTTCCGGTGAAACGCCGATACTATCTCCCTGGTGTTGGAACAGATATTAGAAACGCCATGGAATTTAGTACTCAAACTCGTAATAAATTACGTCAAGAATTTCGTAATAAAAATCGAATTGAAAATGATGATTTTCTTATCGTTTCTGTAGGTGAATTGAGTAAACGAAAAAATCATGACACTGTAATACGTGCAATAAAAAAATTAAACGATCCTACTATTAAATATTTAATTGCTGGAATAGGGCCTGAAAAAGAGAATTTAAAAGAATTAATAAATTCTCTAGGTTTAGGGAACCAAGTAAAATTTATGGGATACATTGAAAATTTGAATGAGCTATATTTTGCGGCAGATTTAAATGTATTCGTTTCTAGAAGAGAGGGACTCGGTTTAGGTGGTTTAGATGGAGTTGCCCATGGTTTATATATCATTGGAAATGGAAGAACAGGGATGAAAGATTATATATATAATGAAAGAGTAGGATTATTGCTTAACAATCCTAATGATGCAGACGACTTAGCTCATAAGATTAAGGTTGTTCAAAATGAACGAAGAAAGATTTCAACTTCAGCAATTGAGCCGCTGCTTAAATTTGATGTTGTGTCGGTTAATGAAAAAATGAAAGCTATCTACTATAAGGAATTTTTTAGCTAGTAGTGATTAATATGAAAATTAGTATTATTGTTCCAGTTTATAATGCTGAAACCTATCTTTCTCGTTGTGTTGACTCATTAGTCAAACAATCCTATTCGGATCTTGAAATTTTGTTGATAGATGATGGCTCAACAGATCAAAGCTCTCGACAGTGCGATTGTTTTGCGAAAAAATTCGAAAATATAACGGCAGTCCATAAAGCTAACGAAGGTTTATCTAGTGCTCGAAATATGGGGTTGGAGTATGTTACCGGAGAATATATTTACTTTATGGATAGTGATGATTGGGTTGAACCAAATTATTTTGAAAAATGTGCTGAAGAGATAGCAAGGACGCAAGTAGATATTTTAGTTACTCCTTATATACGAGAATATAGTAACAAATCTATTCGAACTGAGTTTTACTTAAAGCCTAATGACGTAATAAAAGGTGATGAAAAAAACAGGAAATATTTGAGACGACTAATTGGATTATCTGGAAGTGAATTGCGTTACCCGGCACGAGTTGAAAATTTGAATACTGCATGGGGCAAATTTTACAAAGCAAAAGTGGTTGATGGTTTACTTTTTGTAGATACACAGAAAATAGGATCTGAAGATCTATGGTTTAACATTAATGCTTTTTATCAAGCAAATTCATGTGAGTATTTCAACTTTGTTTATTATCATTACTATAAAGAGAATGTTAATTCTCTAACAAAAATATCACAGAGTAATTTGCTTAATAGATATAAAGTATTGTATGAACTAATTAAGCAATTTATCAATGACAAAGAATTGAGTTTAGAATATAGCGTTGCATTGAATAACCGAATTATTTTGAATTTAATTAGTGTGGTGCAAAGTCAATCAAATAATTATCATATGCTCCGCTCATCTTTGAATGATGAAATATATCGGGAGGCTTTTAAAAAATTTAACTTTGATCAGCTCCCATTTCCATATAAAGTATTTTTCTTTATGTGTAAAGAAAAATGGTGTGTCGCATTAATGATTGGCGTAAGGTTAATCAAAAAAATTAGATATGTAAAAGAATAGCAAGGGGAAATATTGTGAAGAAAGCAGTCTTTATTATTCCTTATTTTGGACAATTCCCAGAATGGTTCCAATTATTTTTAAATTCATGTGGTCAGAATCCTAATTATGATTGGTTAATTTTTACCGACAATCAAACTAAATATGATTATCCGAAGAATGTAAAGGTTGCGGTTACAACGTTCTCTGAGTTATCGTGTAAAATTCAGCAAAAATTTGAATTTAATATTAGATTAGAAAAGCCTTATAAGCTATGTGACCTAAAACCTATGTATGGGTATCTTTTTCAGGATCAAATAAAAGAGTACCCGTTTTGGGGACATTGTGATATTGATACAATCTTAGGAAAGTTAGATCATTTTGTGTCCACCAATTACTATGAAAAATATGATAAAATAGGCGTTTTGGGGCATTTAACTCTATATCGCAATTCTTACGATGTCAACACTTTATTTATGAAGCCGTTGCACGGGAAATTAAGATATAAAGAAGTATTACAAACTTTAGAAAACTGTTCTTTTGATGAAGAGTACAATGACAGTATCAATACAATTTTCGAAGCGTATGGTCGGCCAATTAAATACGATTTGAAAATTGCTAATACGTATACAAAAACATCAAATTTCCGTTTAACCAACTTAGATAAGAATTGGAATTATAGTATTGAGCCTATAACACAGAATATTTTCGTGTGGGATTCTGGAATTTTGAATCGTTATACTAAAAACAAAATAAAAAAACAAGTTACGTTAGATGAGTATATGTACATTCATTTTCAATCAAGGAAGATGAAGGTTAAAACTCACAACTATAAAAAATATAAGATAATCCCTAACGTATTCGAAGATTTAGAAACACAAACTGTATCGTACAGCAATTTTCCAAAAAGCAAGCATTTTAATCTGCATTATTTTAGGCTGCGATCATATAATCTATATGATAAAACAAAAAAGAAGATAATGAGGAAATTTAAATGACAGGTGTAACAGCATTAGCCTTTGGATTGACAGTTACAATACTTTGCTTTGTAATTGGATTGATTTTTCCTAAAAATAGAATGGTTTTCTTTATTCAAACTATTTGGCTAGTAATAGTAAGCAGTTTTAACACTATGAGTGGTGATTGGGTAGGTAATCAAGGCCTGTTTGATATTACTAATTGGACGGGACAAGAGACAATCATTAATTTTTTATACGATGGAATAGTTGGGATTTCAAAACATTTTGGATTCAGCTTTGTACAATTCAATGGTATTTTTGCTTTTATCACTACTCTTGTAATTGTTATTACTATTCTTAGGTTTTCAACCAAACCTGGTTTAGTGCTCTCCTTCTGGTACCTTTTTCCGTTTATTGATAACATTATTCAAAAAAGGGCCTATTATGCAATAGGAATAATTGTTCTAGCTATCCCGGTTTTGCTTGTAGAAAAGATTAAGTTTCGTCAATTCTTGATTTTTGAAGTTGCAATATTATTAGCGTTTCAAATTCATTCTTTTTCCATCTATTATTTGACACTACCTTTCTTCCTTCTTTTAAGTCAAAAGTGGCAAAAGAGAGTAGCAGTTGGAATTGTTATCCTAGGGATTCTGTTAAAGGGAAATTTGCAGTCGCTAACAAATTTAGTCCTGGGTGAGAACATGGTGGCTAAATCAAGTTTGTATTTTGATTCTCTGGCCCAAACGGCATCAATCAGTCACTCTATTTTTTGGGCTGTCTGGCAAGTGACGCAGCTCCTAATTGTTAGTCAAAGTGCCAATAAGGATAGTATTTTTGATCAACGTATTTTGGAGATGAATTGGTGGGGGTTAACCTTAATACCGTTATATACGTTTAATCCAGTGTTTACTCGGGTCTTTCGTGTTGTCATGCTGTTTAATTACATTAAAATAGCTGAAGCAATACAGGTCAAAAATTGGAAAATTTCGAACAAAACTTTTGTGATTATAGTAAGTCAAGTTATCTTCCTATTAATCTCTATGTATATGTTTGACATTAGGGGTGATTTAGGTGTAGAGACTATGATTTATCAAATTTTTGAAAACAATTGGATTTTGAATGGCTTTAGAGGAGTTTGACAGTGACGAAAATAAGTGTAATTATTCCAGTTTATAATAAGGAAAAGTATATAGAAGCGTGTTTAAAGAGTGTTGATAAACAGACCTTTAAAGACTTTGAAGTCTTAATTATCGATGATGGATCAACAGATCGATCTAAACAAATAATTGATTGTTTTATTACCAATCGCCCCAGATATACGTTATTAAATGGTAAACATAATGGGGTTGCTGAGGCTAGAAATATCGGCCTAAAAAATGCTACTGGTGAATGGGTGACTTTTATTGATGCTGATGATTGGATTGAAGATGATTATTTAGAAACACTTTATAGCGAGCAAAATGAAGCCGATTTAGTAGTTTCCGGATTGTTGGAATTTAACAATGGAAAATATACTACATCTGTTGAAATAGATGATTCGAGGCTAAGATTCCCTACTCAAGAATCAATTTCACAAATTTTTAGCTATAAATGGTATCCTATCTTCTCAATTGCAGTTACAAAATTGTATTTACGGAAAATTATTGAAGATCATCAAATTTATTTTGAAAAACAACAATATGGTGAAGATAGCCTATTCGTTATCGAATACTTGAAATTTACTAATAACATTAAAACATTGTCTTATTCAGGGTATGTAAATAGAATCATTAAAGGGACACTTTCACATCAGTTTAGAGATGATGTGTGGCAAGTTACGCTTGAACAAACGAAAAGGATTAATTTAAACTGGAATCTTGATTATAGCCAAGAATGGCAATATATGTATTGCAGATCAATTAAGCTAGCGTTACTCAATGCTAGGGGTGATTGGCATCAATTTAGAAATCAAATAAAAGAAATTGTCCACGATGATGACTTTAACAAGATTCAAAAGTCTTCTTTTGAGAGAAAAAGCGATGCCGTAATTCTTTTTTTATTAAGCCATAAATTTTGGCACTTATTATTTTTGGTGTATAGAATTAAATTTTAAATAGTAATAGGATAGACTAAATTTGGATAAATACAAAAAATTAATTGGCAATTCTTTTGTTTTTGCTATTGGGAACCTGGGGAGCAAATTAGTGCAATTCATTTTGGTTCCCCTTTACTCATATACCCTAACAACCAAGGAGTTTGGGCAAGCTGACTTATTGACGCAATTGGTTTTTTTGCTTACTCCTTTAGTAAGCTTAGAACTATTTGATGGTGTCTTTCGATTTGCGTTAGATGAATTGCCTGAAAATAAACCACAATTAATAAGCTCTGTGGTTGGTGTGTTATCAGTTTCTTCTATAGTATGTTTAATTATTGGTGGGGTCACAGATACAATATTTTCCAACTTTGAACCATTACTAACAAGTGGTTTTTTAGTGGCGAATATTTGGTTCGCTTTAATTTCAAATTATGCACGTGCCACTGGATATGTAAAAGTTTTTGCTATTGCAGGAATTCTTAATACATTGATAATGGGCTTGACGAGTTTTGTCTTATTATCGGTTTTTCGACAAGGAGTGCAAGGTTACTTAATTGCTTTTATTGTCGGCTTATGTGGTGCAGTTGTTTATATTTTAGCTGCCACAAGGATGTATAAACAAATCAGCTTTAAGTACTTTAATTCGGCAAAGTTGTTAGAATTAGTTAAATATAGTGCTCCACTAGTGCCGAATTATTTTGCTTGGTGGCTAAATTCTTCATCGGATCGTGTGTTTATTTTGACTATGATTGGGTCAGCTGCCAATGGTATTTATGCTATGGCCAATAAAATTCCTAATTTCATTAACCTGATTGCTCAAATTTTTTCCCAATCGTGGCAGATATCTGTTGTTGAAGAAATTAAAAATGATAAGAGTGATCAATTTATTACTACAGTGTTCGAAGTATTTTGTGGTGTGTTGTTTTTGGCTGGAATTTTAATTGTGACATGGATTAGGCCATTGTTCAAATTATTGATTAACCATAATTACTTTTTGGGCTGGAAACTAACTTTTATCATGGTATTAGCTGTTATTTATGGTAGTGTTTCAATAATTTTGGAAACGGTTTATACGGCTTCAAAAGAAACAATGATAGTGTTTAAAACAACGTTATATGGAGCGATATTGAATGTTCTTTTAACAGTTGCTTTGATCCCATTAGTTGGATATTACGGAGCAGCAATCGCTAATACTATTTCATTTGCAGTGGTTGTTTTATTAAGATTAAGGGGGATTATTAAACGCGGGTTACTAAAAGTAAATTATAGAAAGTTAGCGACCTACCATGTCGTTTATTTTTTGGCGGCTGCGTTACCATTTTTATTAAAAAATGATGTTGTTGTTATTGCTTTTGGCTTATGCATTTGCATAGTAATAATGATTACTGATAAAAATATGCTAAATATATCACGGAAACTTATTTTGCACAAAGAATTAAAGTGATTCATTTGATCGTTGATGAAATAATCTTGAGAGGGAAGAGATTTGGAACTTGAAAGTATTGTATCAATATTATCAGCAATCTCCATTTGGTTGGTTGTAGGTATCGCAATGTATGTTACTTTTCGAAAAGAGAAACCAAAGTTAGAATTTAAAATAGGTAAAAAAGATAATTTTTATTATGTTTCGATAAGGAATTACTCCTTTAGAAAGGTTGCAGTAGAAATTAGTTCTTCAGGTTTAGGATTGAAAAAATTATTGTTCCAAGATGAAATATCGGAAAACAATGGATTTTTCAATATTCCGTTAATTGAAGTTAAAGAAAACAAAAATGTAAAGGATTTCAAGGTGATTGAGCTAATTAGTGGTAAAAGATATAGAAGAATTAAATACGAATACTAATGTGGAAGGGGAAATGAGTTTGGGAACATGGAGTAACATTATTGAAATTTTTGGTAATGTTGTAACAGCAGTCTATTCATTCTGGAAAGCAAGTCATATTTCCCGTCCAAACTTATTTTTTTATGTAAAATGCATAAAGAGTGAAGAGAAAACAGAGTGGAGACTAAAGGTATACAATTCGGAGGCCAGAAAAGTCTTTCTGTATGACGAATTGTCAAACTAAGTGCAACGGTTCTTCAAAAAATACCTCAGATGGAGTT
>NZ_AZFK01000068.1 GCF_001435775.1 Limosilactobacillus ingluviei DSM 15946
ATTCTTAACGTCCATAGTAAGACGGCCACCAGTGTGATCCAGCACTTACAGGAATGGCTGGCAAAGTTTCCACCCCACTACTTCAAGTCGATTACCTTCGACAATGGGAAGGAGTTCGCTGACTGGCGAGCAATTGCCAACCAATTTGACCTCCAGACCTACTTTGCCGAGGTGGGGGCACCTAACCAACGGGGGTTAAACGAGAACAACAACGGCCTTCTGCGGCGCGATGGACTCCACAAAGGTCGCGATCTCCGCCACCTAGCTGATGAAGAGGTTGCTCAAATAATGAGCTACCGGAACAACATTCCTCGCAAGTCATTGGGCTATCAAACACCTTACGAGGTATTCATGAAGTAT
>NZ_AZFK01000069.1 GCF_001435775.1 Limosilactobacillus ingluviei DSM 15946
TTATCAGTAAGTTGTTTCCAACATATCTTCAGCTGTTTTAACCAAGTCTCTACTTTCCTCTTGCTTTTCGCTAATAAATATCGTGTCCTCGCTGTTGATGGATCTGATTTTCGCACACCTTACAACCCGAAATCACGCTATATTATTAATAATTCGAATCATAAAAAGCAATGTTTAGTTCATGTCAATGCGCTTGTCGATGTCCTCAACCACGCTTATCTCGACCTTGTTTTTCAACCTAAAACTGCTCTGCAAGAGCGCAAGGCAGCCCTAATCATGCTTCGCCGCTATGCGGCGAAACAGCCAACAATTGTATTAATGGATCGTGGAT
>NZ_AZFK01000070.1 GCF_001435775.1 Limosilactobacillus ingluviei DSM 15946
CCCAAAGGCAACACTTTCATTTTTAAAAGTGTCAACCTCTAAGGGTATTGTACGAACGCCGCCCAAACATCAAAATAAGTAAGTAAGCTCACATCGACGCAAATAGCGCTCAGAAGTTGTCCTTCCTTCAAGGATACTTCTGGGCGCTATTCTGCTAAATACGGTCTATTATGCCGTGCTTACATTGCCCTCTTTGGTTCACGAAAGCAAAAACAGAGCGACTAGATTAAACTCTAGCCGCTCTGCCAAGCAAAGACATTCAAAATAAAATATGCCTCCGGTGGGGGTCGAACCCACACTCCCTTGCGGGAACTGGATTTTGAGTCCAGCGCGTCTGCCAATTCCGCCACAGAGGCATGTCTTCACTAAAAGGTGGTAACCGGATTCGAACCGGTGATGAAGGTTTTGCAGACCTCTGCCTTACCACTTGGCTATACCACCAATTAGTTAAGTCAACCAATAATTACTGGTTGGAAGGGCGGTATGTGGGATTCGAACCCACGCATGTCGGATCCACAAACCGATGTGTTAACCAAACTTCACCAATACCGCCAAAATATTCAGTTGAGCAGGGATAGTAGGAATCGAACCCACAATGACGGTTTTGGAGACCGTAGTTATACCGTTTAACTATATCCCTATAATAATGGAGGAGAGTGGATTCGAACCACCGAACCCGAAGGAACGGTTTTACAGACCGTCGCGTTTAACCAGACTTCGCTACTCCTCCATAAAGTGGCGCGGGACGGAATCGAACCGCCGACACACGGAGCTTCAATCCGTTGCTCTACCAACTGAGCTACCGAGCCATCTTTGGAGTTTACAACTATTCAGCTGTAATGGAGGATACAGGGCTCGAACCTGTGACCCTCTGCTTGTAAGGCAGACGCTCTCCCAACTGAGCTAATCCTCCAAAATCAAGTGACCCGTACGGGATTCGAACCCATGTTACCAGCGTGAAAGGCTGGTGTCTTAACCAACTTGACCAACGGGTCATCAACGGAGAGTAAGGGATTCGAACCCTTGATACAGGCTTTAACCCGTATACAGCATTTCCAATGCTGCTCCTTCGGCCAGCTCGGACAACTCTCCAAAATCCAAGCCCTGACACAAAGTCAGGTGCCAAAGGCTTGTTAACTTCGCGTGGCGACGCCCTATCCTCGCAGGGAGCGATCCCCCAACTACTTTCGGCGCG
>NZ_AZFK01000009.1 GCF_001435775.1 Limosilactobacillus ingluviei DSM 15946
GAATTCAAAAGCACGTTGAGCATGATGAAAAGATTAATCATGCTAACCAAGATATTGTGTTTAGCGAAACTCAATTTAATCAATATGATAAATCTCCGAAAACACGAGCAGCAATCGACCAATGGAACAATGAACATTTCAAAGACTATGTTGAGGAACACGATAAACATCAACGTGAAAAGGGACACGCAGAACGGCAATACGGCAGTGTTAAAAACTACCTAAAACGGAAAAAGAAGGCGACCGCTGTATTAACCATCGGTAATATGGAAGTTCAAAGTAAATTAATGCAACAATTCTGTCCTAAGACTTCCTATCAGGAAGAAAAGTTGCCGGACGGTACTACGCACTTAGTTTTCAAATTAAAGGACCAAAATAACCAACCAATCCCAGATAATATTGCGGTTGCCAAGCAGTTTTATGGCTGCTTCAATCGAGCCTTAATTAAAGCCACCAATAACAATGTTGGGTGGACACTTAAAGATAAATCACGAGTTAATGTTGGCGATTATTTACATCGAGGTCGCTACGCCACCAATAATGATGAAATGGGAATCTCTCACATTCATTATGAATTAGCTACCTTTGGCATGACCAGAGGCGGTAAAAAGCGAGCCGCTCACGTGACTAATTCACTCAATCAGGCCTTAGTAAGTCTCCATCACGCCGTTACAGGTAAATACTGTTCCGGACGTGACGCTACAAAATGGTTTCGGACTAATATAGACCAGTACGCTTTAAAATGCCTGGAAGTCGAACTGCACGAGACCTACAAGGTGCCTCAGGATAAAAAAATCCTCGATTTTGAACGCAAAACCAAGGAAGATAAAACCTTACAAACCGGCCTTTCAATGGAGCAATTAAAAGCTCAACATCAAGAAATCGCAAAATATCAAAAAACAGTTAAGTCATTACAAGACCAAGCTGATAACTTAACTAATCAAAAGAATGATGTTCAATCACAAGTAGCGACCGTCACTCAGAATCTAAAGGGCATCTACAAAGCCACCACAGGCCATCAGGCGGTCGATAAAGACGGTAACGACCTTTCACCCCTAGAAATGGCAAATGGCATTACAAAGGCTGCTAGAGACTCTCAGAAGGATAAGCAACAAGCTGAACAGGACGCTGACGCTGCCAAAGAAAAACAAACAGCCGCCGAAAATCAACAGAAGCAATTGGACCAACAATTAGTTCATCAACGCCAACAATTACAAACCCTGCAAAATCAGATTAGCGACGCTGAAGAACAAATTAAGCAGCGCAAGCTCCAGCGTATCAAAGCCGCCCAAAAAGAAATTGACCAAAACGACTTACTCGATAACAACGATCAACCAATTACAGTAACCGAAGCTAATGTAACCCAAATGGAACAGGAATTAGATTCCTGGCGTCAAGAAGAGCGAGATAATTGGGAAACAGATAAACAAGACTATCAAGATGAACTTGATAACCTAAACCAAGAGATAACTACTGCCCGTACTACCAAAACTGAATTATCAACTACCAACCAACAATTAACCACCCAGAATCAGCAACTCCAGAATGAGAATACAACCGTACAAAACCAAATTAACGACTACAAAAACCAATTAGTCGATACCATTGCTGAAAACGCCCCTGAACACAAAGTTGACTCATCATTACTAAAGCCAAATGAAAAAGCTCAAGCAGTTATTACCAACACCGGACGACAGCAACATTTACGCCAGCCACTTAAATACCTGATGGACACCGTTACCGAAGTCCTACAAAAAGTCAAAACCGAAGCTACCAAGTTTATTGACCATGTTGTCAAAATCCTAATAGCTCCTAACGGTAATCAGTCACCTAAAAATCTACAAAGCCGAAAACTAGATCTATCAAGCATCACAGCCTCAGACAAGCCAATTGACCATCTCAAAGAGAAACAATTACAAAACGATCCTGCCGTTAAACTCAAAAAAGCTATCCTGTCCGCCAATAGTGAACAACTACAAAAAGTTGACCAGCAAGTCAAACAATCACTTAAACAACAAGTCGAAGATAACATTGAATATTAATAATCAGTACTACACTGCACCGAAATAAAATGTAGTACCTGCGCAATATACACACTAATTTTCGACCAAAAACTGCAACAATATCATAAACCCATCAAATAAAGCTAATTAAACATTAATTATAGAGACAGGTACTATACCTAATACAAAACAGGTCTAGTACCATACCCGCTTATCCTTAACTTCTACTAAAGGAAGAGCAAGCTTCCGCAAGGAGCTTGCGTCAGCTTGCTCTCTCGATACCTAGCCTAAACGTGGCTAAAGTATCAAAAGAGCAATGCTCTCTCAGTCAACCCCAGAGTATTAATGGTCAATCGACAATAGAACATTATCAACTCACTATTAACACTCTAGCAGACAGTTTAAGCGCACTCCGCCCTTGCCCCTTGCTATTCCTCTCTATGTCCCTGTTAGGCGGGCGGTTTTTTGTTTCTAATCATCGTCTTACAATTGCGATTTTCGGCGATAAACACGTTAAAACTCGCGTTAATAGAAGGGTTGTCCGTAGCATTTTCGAAGCTTCCGGCCACTCTTTTAGTGCCGTGTGATAAGCACTGGGATTGGCGTTCCCATGGTTGTTAACTACAATTCCTACACGTCCAAGGAATCACGAGCGATTTCGAGATGCGACTACGATGCAGAGCTGCTGCTGGTGAGTTTAACGGGTGCGACCCAAAAGAAAAAGCATGTAGCCAATTAGCTACACGCTTTCTATCTTCTTCGGGTTTCAACTCTAGTTTCGATAACTTGAATTTTTCGCCATTTTTTTCTATACTTTATGTATAGATGAAATGACAACCCCGATTAGCTAGGCACGATAGCTTTTCGGTAGCTCGTTGAAGTACGCCAATACTTCAGCGGGCTTTTTCTTTTACTCTCGTTTATTTAGTTGGTGAAGTAGTTTGCCAAAACTATTTCACCTATTAAGATACGCTAATCCGAAGTGAATGTAAATGCTTTCGAATTTGCTGTAGTACGTTATATATTGTAGTAAATATATAACTTACGACAGTTATATATTTACTACATCAACAAACGGTGATTTAACAGCATTTCATTTTTTGAAAAGGCAATTAGTTTACTACAATATATAACTGTAGTAAATATATAACTTACGACAAATAATTAACGGAGCGCTAAAATTTTTTTGAATGATCCAACGCTTCTTCACTCCACAATTCGTTTACTACAATATATAGCTGTGGTAAACATATAACTTACGCCAATTAATTATTTCGTTCGCAAACACCTTTATATTGACTGTTATTGTCATTTTTAATTAATTGTAGTAAGCTAATTATGAAATTGAACCAGGTACTTCAAAGGAGTGAAAACGATGCCAGCAATTCTGTACGGAAACATGAAGGGCGGTGTTGGTAAGACAACCAACAGCGTTATGACGGCTTATCAATTAGCAAAGTTAGGTTATAAGACACTTGTTTGTGACCTAGATCCGCAAGCTAATGCAACGCAATTGCTTCGACGGACATATGGCCTGCAACAGAGTACTGATCTGCAAATTGGCAAAACTATGATGGTCGCATTGACTGAGGAGAATATTAAACCGGCCATTGTTAATATCATGGACAATTTGTACTTGCTGCCATCTTCCGAGGACTTCAAGAACTATCCTGACTTCCTCGAAATGAAGTTTATGTTGGATAAGGAAAAAATCGAGTCCGGTGATAGTACAACCCTGCAAAGCGAAATGAGTAAGGTTAAGGAACAACGAATCGCTTACTTTTCGCAGCAGCTCGCTAAAGTTCGTGATGAGTACGACTTTATTATCATTGATGTACCTCCGACATTATCCGTCTTCACTGACTCCGCAATTTACGCTACCGACTACGTCATTATCGTTCTTCAAACCCAGCAGCGTTCGCTAGACGGTGCTGAGACGTTCTTTGAATACCTCCAGCAGATGTATAATGACTACGCTAATATCGACTTTGATATTCTAGGCGTCCTGGCCGTTCTCCTGAAAAATAATGTCGGCCTCGACAACCAGATTTTGCAGGATGCCGAAGCCGACTTCGGGAAGTATATGCTATTCAACCAGATTATCCGTCACATGGAGCGGCTCAAGCGATATGACCGGACTGGGATCGCCGAAAGGGGCCTGACAAAGTACGACATGCACGATACTCGTTTGCATTATATCTACAATAAGTTAACGAAGGAAATCGTCGCACGCCTAAAAGACAAAGGGGCTGAAATTTAATGGCTAAGTTTGAATTTGTGAAGAACGCTAAGAAGAAGGCACCCAAGCCCATTACGGAAACCAAAATTTCCAAGCCTAAGGAGACCTATAATCCCGACAAGATGACGAAAAAAGTCGAAGAAGACTATCAAAAGGAGAAGCCCAAGAAGAAGCGTCCCGGCAGACCGAAGAGCGGTCGAAAATCCTATCAGACGGTTCGTTTGCAGAAGAAGACCGTGCTGAAGATTAATGCTCTGGAAAATGCGCTCAGCGTAGCTACACAAGACGCCACTGTTGATCAAGCAATTGAACGGGTGCTGAACTCGCTCAATGCTGATGAAAAGCGGTCATATGAGTTATGGTTGGAAATGTTTGAGAAGAAAGAAAATAAATAACCAGAAGAGGAAAATTCAATGAATTTAACAGAAGATGAAGTAAGAACAAACGCACAAGATATTCTTAAGGCAGATTGTAAAATTTAAGTTGAACATTTAAATTTTACAATCTGCCTTAAAATTTTGTATAATAGGAATTGAAGTTAAATTAGATGCTAAAAATTTGTAATTAAGAAGGAGGGATTCGTCATGTTGGTATTCCAAATGCGTAATGTAGATAAAACATCTACTGTTTTGAAACAGACTAAAAACAGTGATTACGCAGATAAATAAATACGTTAGATTAATTCCTACCAGTGACTAATCTTATGACTTTTTAAACAGATAACTAAAATTACAAACAAATCGTTTAACTTCTGTATTTATTTACAGATGTAATCACTTCAGGAGTGATTACATGAACAAAAATATAAAATATTCTCAAAACTTTTTAACGAGTGAAAAAGTACTCAACCAAATAATAAAACAATTGAATTTAAAAGAAACCGATACCGTTTACGAAATTGGAACAGGTAAAGGGCATTTAACGACGAAACTGGCTAAAATAAGTAAACAGGTAACGTCTATTGAATTAGACAGTCATCTATTCAACTTATCGTCAGAAAAATTAAAACTGAATACTCGTGTCACTTTAATTCACCAAGATATTCTACAGTTTCAATTCCCTAACAAACAGAGGTATAAAATTGTTGGGAATATTCCTTACCATTTAAGCACACAAATTATTAAAAAAGTGGTTTTTGAAAGCCGTGCGTCTGACATCTATCTGATTGTTGAAGAAGGATTCTACAAGCGTACCTTGGATATTCACCGAACACTAGGGTTGCTCTTGCACACTCAAGTCTCGATTCAGCAATTGCTTAAGCTGCCAGCGGAATGCTTTCATCCTAAACCAAAAGTAAACAGTGTCTTAATAAAACTTACCCGCCATACCACAGATGTTCCAGATAAATATTGGAAGCTATATACGTACTTTGTTTCAAAATGGGTCAATCGAGAATATCGTCAACTGTTTACTAAAAATCAGTTTCATCAAGCAATGAAACACGCCAAAGTAAACAATTTAAGTACCATTACTTATGAGCAAGTATTGTCTATTTTTAATAGTTATCTATTATTTAACGGGAGGAAATAATTCTATGAGTCGCTTTTCATGACGAAGCGTTTCGATGACAATGCGGTCTGAAAATGATAAGATAGTGGTGCCCATAAAGGTCCTTCTTTCTAATGGAATGTTGTAACGACACCATTAAAGACCTTTATGGGTTTTTCTGTCCACTAAAATGTTCAACTTAAATTTTACAATCTGCCATTTAGTAAAATGCAGACAACACCACGGATCGGCTTTTGGCTGGACAATTCCAACCAAACACCGCAGCAGACAGTAGAAACCATTCTGAACGTTAGGAAGCCGGTATGATTGTTACATATAAGGGGAAGAAAAATTTCTTTTAGATACTTGTTTTCCTAAAACTGATGTGATATAATAATTCAATTCCAGAAAAGGAGTAAAAAATATGCGGCAAGGTATTATTAAATAAAACTATAATCAAATAGTGGGAACAAAGGATTATGATAGTCCCTTTTGTAGGGGCTTAGTTTTTTGTACCCAATTTAAGAATACTTTTGCCTTATCAATTTTGACATATCCCCAAAAACAGCACTCACAAACAGGTGTATGCTGTATATGTGTATGTCCGCAAATTATCATCCCCAGTGGTAAAAGTATTTTACTGCTGGGGATTTTTATGCCCTTCGGGGCAGTAAAGGGAGGACAATCACATGAAAATAATCAATATTGGAATTCTTGCCCATGTAGACGCTGGAAAGACGACCTTGACGGAGAGCCTGCTATATGCCAGCGGAGCCATTTCAGAACCGGGGAGCGTCGAAAAAGGGACAACGAGGACGGACACCATGTTTTTGGAGCGGCAGCGTGGGATTACCATTCAAGCGGCAGTCACTTCCTTCCAGTGGCACAGATGTAAAGTCAACATTGTGGATACGCCCGGCCACATGGATTTTTTGGCGGAGGTGTACCGCTCTTTGGCTGTTTTAGATGGGGCCATCTTGGTGATCTCCGCTAAAGATGGCGTGCAGGCCCAGACCCGTATTCTGTTCCATGCCCTGCGGAAAATGAACATTCCCACCGTTATCTTTATCAACAAGATCGACCAGGCTGGCGTTGATTTGCAGAGCGTGGTTCAGTCTGTTCGGGATAAGCTCTCCGCCGATATTATCATCAAGCAGACGGTGTCGCTGTCCCCGGAAATAGTCCTGGAGGAAAATACCGACATAGAAGCATGGGATGCGGTCATCGAAAATAACGATAAATTATTGGAAAAGTATATCGCAGGAGAACCAATCAGCCGGGAAAAACTTGTGCGGGAGGAACAGCGGCGGGTTCAAGACGCCTCCCTGTTCCCGGTCTATTATGGCAGCGCCAAAAAGGGCCTTGGCATTCAACCGTTGATGGATGCGGTGACAGGGCTGTTCCAACCGATTGGGGAACAGGGGAGCGCCGCCCTATGCGGCAGCGTTTTCAAGGTGGAGTATACAGATTGCGGCCAGCGGCGTGTCTATCTACGGCTATACAGCGGAACGCTGCGCCTGCGGGATACGGTGGCCCTGGCCGGGAGAGAAAAGCTGAAAATCACAGAGATGCGTATTCCATCCAAAGGGGAAATTGTTCGGACAGACACCGCTTATCCGGGTGAAATTGTTATCCTTCCCAGCGACAGCGTGAGGTTAAACGATGTATTAGGGGACCCAACCCGGCTCCCTCGTAAAAGGTGGCGTGAGGACCCCCTCCCCATGCTGCGGACGTCGATTGCGCCGAAAACGGCAGCGCAAAGAGAACGGCTGCTGGACGCTCTTACGCAACTTGCGGATACTGACCCGCTTTTGCGCTGCGAGGTGGATTCCATCACCCATGAGATCATTCTTTCTTTTTTGGGCCGGGTGCAGTTGGAGGTTGTTTCCGCTTTGCTGTCGGAAAAATACAAGCTTGAAACAGTGGTAAAGGAACCCACCGTCATTTATATGGAGCGGCCGCTCAAAGCAGCCAGCCACACCATCCATATCGAGGTGCCGCCCAACCCGTTTTGGGCATCCATCGGACTGTCTGTTACACCACTCCCGCTTGGCTCCGGTGTACAATACGAGAGCCGGGTTTCGCTGGGATACTTGAACCAGAGTTTTCAAAACGCTGTCAGGGATGGTATCCGTTACGGGCTGGAGCAGGGCTTGTTCGGCTGGAACGTAACGGACTGTAAGATTTGCTTTGAATACGGGCTTTATTACAGTCCGGTCAGCACGCCGGCGGACTTCCGCTCATTGGCCCCGATTGTATTGGAACAGGCATTGAAGGAATCAGGGACGCAACTGCTGGAACCTTATCTCTCCTTCACCCTCTATGCGCCCCGGGAATATCTTTCCAGGGCTTATCATGATGCACCGAAATACTGTGCCACCATCGAAACGGTCCAGGTAAAAAAGGATGAAGTTGTCTTTACTGGCGAGATTCCCGCCCGCTGTATACAGGCATACCGTACTGATCTGGCCTTTTACACCAACGGGCAGAGCGTATGCCTTACAGAACTGAAAGGGTATCAGGCCGCTGTCGGCAAGCCAGTCATCCAGCCCCGCCGTCCAAACAGCCGCCTGGACAAGGTGCGCTATATGTTTCAGAAGATAATGTAACGTCTTGCGCAATGCAAGCGTTCATTGCTGGCTATTGCGAAATATCATTGATAAAATCAGTATCAGAGAGGAGAAACTATTTTGAACCAGGAACAGACGAATATTACAACAGGAAAGCAAATACGTCATCTGCGAACACAATTGGGAATGACACAGGAAGAACTAGCCGGGGAATTGAATGTTACCCGGCAGGCACTATCGAATTGGGAGAGAGATGTTAATGAACCCGATTTAAATATGTTCTTAATAAGAATATCATTTTTCAATGTTCCTTGGGATTTACGTTCAAAGATAGAATTTAACCTCTAATATAAAAACTGGGTCCATTTGTAATAAATAACCCCTAAAGAATGTTGCTATGTCAAGCCCCTGTATTCTACAATCAGAATATAGGGGCTTTTAATTTATATATACAAAAAGTAGCCCCTAAATAAGGAGCAATTAATCATGAAACAACTCGTTTTACCCATCAAAGATTCCAATATCCTGCATGAAGTCGAAGATACTCTCCTACATAATTTTAAAGCTGGCCGCCGAAATTACACAATTTTCCAAGTTGGCAAGGCAACGTTACTCCGAGTGTCCGATTTATTAGCTCTCAGACGCAATGAAATCTTCAATAACGATGGGACTATCGCTAAAAATGCTTATATTCGGGATAAAAAGACCGGAAAGCCCAATACTTTGTACCTAAAACCAGTTAAACAAGACCTAAAAGACTATTTTCAGTGGCTAAACCAACAAAATCTCCACTCAGATTGGCTTTTTCCATCGACTAAACACCCCGATCGGCACATCACTGAAAAACAGTTTTACAAAATCATGGCTAAAACTGGCGATTTACTTGGGATTAACTACCTCGGTACTCACACAATGAGAAAAACTGGGGCTTACCGGGTCTACACACAAACTCATTACAATATCGGTTTAGTGATGTCGCTGCTTAATCATTCCTCAGAAGCCATGACCTTAAAATATTTAGGTCTGGATCAAGTCAGCCGAGAACAAATGCTCGATGAAGTTAAGTTCGATTAAGCACCCCCCCCCCAAAAAAAATTCACTCGTTAATCAGGTTAGGTTTAGTCATAAACCGTTCTGATTAACGAGTCCAGCAAGCGAAGCACGGTAGTTGTTCTAGATAGCATATATTGATAATTGATACAATATATGCTATCATTAGGGCATGGAAGATTTAGAATTTGAATTTTATACTCGCCCTAATGGCCATACTGAATTTGCAGAATATTTAGATAGTCTTGACGTTAAAGCTAAAGCAAAGTTATTAGCACGGATTAACATGGTCGCAACTTATGGACTTAGTGCTGGAATTCAACATAACTGGGTTAAGCCACTGGAGAAGAACCTCTATGAAATTCGCTCTCGGGTTAGTAATAATCAACAACGTGGCCTTTATTTTCACGTTGATGGCGTTCACTACGTTATTACCCATGGCTTTACTAAGAAAACCCAGAAAACACCGCCACGAGAAATTAATCATGCTAAGAAATTACGTGACGAATACTTTGCCAACCGAAAGGAGCAATAATTATGAGCAACATTAATTTTAAAGACTACTTAAATGAACAATTAAAGGATCCGGCATTTAAAAAGGAATTTGAAAACGAAACAACTAAGTTAGAGAGTGCCATTGCATTAACTAAGGTTAGAAAAGAATCAGGCCTTTCTCAACGAGATCTAGCTACTGTTTCTGATGTTCCTCAATCAACAATTGCACGAATTGAAAGCGGCGCTAACACCAGTATTGATACTTTAACCAAAATTGCTAACGCTTTGGGCAAGAGATTGACTGTTAACTTCTCATAATAGTTAATCTAATTACTTAATAGAAAGAAGTTTTTATCATGATGTCCCCTAAATCAATTGCCCGTTGGCAAGAACTTAAAGCCAAAAAACTGAGTGGTCGTACTGTTCCTGAAGATATGGAGTATAAGAAGCTCCAGATGAAACATAACGCTGATGTTTTAGCCTTAAACGAACTAAAATGGAAAGCGGAATTGGCCGAAGCTATGCTAACTTCGGCCAGCAATAATGATGACTTAATGCAACGCTTAAACAGCATTATTGATTCGCAAATTGGTGATGATCAAAAGCCATTCGCGAAAAAAGATTTGCATGATTTTGTGACTGCATTTGTGGCTAAAATAAAACAAGAGCAGCAGGAACAAAGTCACGCAAAACCATTGGGAAAGAATCCATTACATGATAATGAATTTCCCAATGGGAACAATCCAGATTAACTAAATGTTAAAGCTGGATTGTAAAAAATTCCCTTTGTCGAAAGACATTGGGAATTTTTTATTTTGGTATTACCTTTTGATTAAAAGGTAATATTTAATTTTCAAATACAATCTTGAAAATTAAATCAATAGTTATTAGGAAATGTGTTCCTAATGCCCTCGGCGAGAGCGACCGTCAAAATGGGTTACTCCATTTTAACTAGGGAGCTAGTAAATTGGATAATCTAACCACTTTACTTATCACCGAATATGTTACAATGATGGTAACGATACTACGATATGGGTGATGATACTATGGCGATTAAATGCACGGTAACAACGGATTTGCAAGTCAAGGATAAGAACGGTTATTCTGGAATTCAAAAGCACGTTGAGCATGATGAAAAGATTAATCATGCTAACCAAGATATT
>NZ_AZFK01000071.1 GCF_001435775.1 Limosilactobacillus ingluviei DSM 15946
ATTTTTAGGTTTTACCAGTTTCGTATTTTTACTCCGCACGTTTTGTCATAAATATTATTGTGTATGATCAATTAGACAGAAATAATATAGTTTATCTCATTCTAAAAATAAATGCCCCTCTTTAACTGTCCTAACAATTGGGTTTCGTTCAGCATTTTAAAGTTCATATAAGACTAATAAACACACACTAATTGTTAAGACTTCATTTTGTGATTATTATTTTTATTAATTCGGATAATTTTATGGAGTTTTGGCATGCCGAAAAAAGGAAGTGATTTGACAAGTTACTTCAAAAATATGCCGACTCCGCGAGTTTGCACCTTAACGCGCCCAAGCGATCCAGCGATTTTTAGGTTTTACCAGTTTCGTATTTTTACTCCGCACGTTTTG
>NZ_AZFK01000072.1 GCF_001435775.1 Limosilactobacillus ingluviei DSM 15946
TTCTCGGTTTTCTTGATTATTTAGAAAAGATATTATTTAGTTTTCAAAGTACAAGCCTCGCCAAACCTTGTTTGGCAATGGAGAATATCGGGATCGAACCGATGACCTCCTGCTTGCAAAGCAGGTGCTCTCCCAGCTGAGCTAATTCCCCATAATGGGCCTAAGTGGACTCGAACCACCGACCTCACGCTTATCAGGCGTGCGCTCTAAACCAACTGAGCTATAGGCCCAAATAAGCGAGCTATTAAGTT
>NZ_AZFK01000073.1 GCF_001435775.1 Limosilactobacillus ingluviei DSM 15946
TCGACATTTGTTTAGCATTTTGGCGAAGTTCCAATTGCTTAATTCGTGACTGAACAGTGTCAATTGGTAGCTTGACTTGCTTTAGTTGCCAAAGTTCCTTATTAATAGCGACCATTTCGTTATAGATAAACCGACTAGCATCGCTATTTAGCTTAATAATCTGCTTTTGCTTATCGCTCGGATAAATTCGCACTTTGAGTCCGTAATGATATTTCATTTTTGCCATTGACTTCACTATATCCACCTCCTTTAGTTGGTATAATAGCATTATACTATTAGACAATGATACTAGCAACGGAGGTAATTGTAATGGCAAAAGAAGAAATCAGGGACGCTGTTTATACCAGACGCTATATCTATAATTTCCATTACCACTTAATCTGGGTAACTAAGTACCGTAATAAAACATTCGTGACTGAACAATTATCAAACGAAATGAAGTCTATTCTACAATTGGTGGCTGACGACAATGACATTGTGATTGAGAAAATGGAAGTCATGCCCGATCACGTACACGTACTGATTAGTTTTCCACCTAGCAAAGCGCCAACCAGTGCTATCAAGGCCCTGAAAGGTAGAAGTGCTTTTATCTTCCTCAGGAGACATCCAGAAATCAGACAATCCCAATACTGGGGTGGTCATCTATGGTCGCCAAGCTACTACATGAGCACGTTAGGCAATATGAGCAAGGAAGTTGTCGAGCAATACATCAACAATCAAAAATACAACGAAACTAAAAAACGCCCTAA
>NZ_AZFK01000074.1:0-4518 GCF_001435775.1 Limosilactobacillus ingluviei DSM 15946
TTTCTAACAGCATAAAAGAGTTACTCTTCTATGTTGTTCTACATTTTATATAGCAGGTGCCAGGCCAATAATGATTCGTCAATCAAGGGCCAATTGGTCTCTTGGTAATGCGCCACCAGGGGACAATTGACCCCGATGTGCCCCGCTTGATATAGGGCCCCAAGCAGCTGGCGGGTGGCCGCGGAACTGGTCGAATTGCCTTGCAACCAAGCTACATCCCGGCTGACCTGGCGGGGCGCTACGGTGGCTACTGGCGTGATTTGGCCGGTTTGCCAGGTCAATTGACCGCGGGTGACCTGCCAATAATATAAGCACGGGCGACCGTGATACAGCTGGGTAAACTGCGCTTGTTTTGCCCGGTGCAAGCTGCGCTGGTAGGGTTGGCCCAAGAACCAAACCGGCTGAATCCCCAACCGGGCATACCCACGGTTGCGTTCCTGCAGTCGGGCCAAGCTCAGGGCACTGCATTGAAATTCCAGGGCCACTTGCCGAGAATTAATGGTCACCAAGACATCAGGGCGCTGTTGAATCATGGGCAAATAAACCTCTGCTTGGGGCTGCCAACCTTGGCGAGTGGCCCAGGCCATGATTTGTTGTTTGCCTTGTTGGTGTTCTGCTGTTTCGCCCCCAGCCCGCGGCGTACACGCCCGTTGATGAGCAAAATAGGCGGGCTTTTGTTGCCCCCGTCGCAACATTAGTGGTTGACCACAGGTTGGACAATAATATACCTGCTGTTTTTGGGCGTGGCGCGCTAAGGTTAAGTGACCGGTTGCATCAACTGCCATTTGCATCTAAATCCCCCCTTACTTATATATACGCGTTTTGGGGCGATTTTAAACTAAAATAATTAAATTTATAACAAGAGCCAAAAAGCAAGCCCGAAAAATCATTTTCCCGGCTTGCTTTGGTTCGTTTAATTCAGCTAATAACAGTTAGGCTCGGTACCGTTGCCATTAAGCGAAGTAGTGGCGGGCCAGTTCAATGGCCGTTTGCTCCATGACCAAGCGACCATGTTCTTTTAAGACTGCCGCCGTCGTCGTGGTGGCCTGCGCAAATTCATAGACAACAGCCATCCGGTCGTGCACTTCGCCCGCCGTTAAATTCCCATCATTTAAGAAAGTCAAGACCAAGTAGTATTGATCTTGCCATTGATACAGATCCGACGTTAAGTTCAAAGTATCTAAGACCGCCGCCAAGGCAACGAAATCTTCAAAGTCCTTCATCACGACGACCCGCTCCAACTTATCAACGTCCGGATCTAGTAAGGCTTCATCAACTTCATCCCCGGCTAACTCGTCCGTCGGCTCATCATCATAGCCTTGCAGCTGGGCTTTAATGTTGCGGGCCAACTCTTCACCCCGGTGGGAGCCACGAATGATAAGTAATTCTAATCCGTTATTTTGTAATGGGCGCACTTGAAACGTCAACGGCTCATCCGGGCTAAAATCATGATCAACATCCACTTCATCCAAGATCTGATAGAAAAAATCTTCCACCCGCTCTTGATTGCCCATTAGCTCGGGAAGGGAGATCCCGCGTTGAACCAAGTCGTCTTGATCAATCAGGACTTGAATGGTATCTTCATTAATTCGTTTGGTTTCCATCCTTTTTTCCCTCCAATTTCCGTTTTTATTAATCCCTCCTATTTTACCGAATTTACGCCCAAACTGCAAAAAAAGCGGCGCTGCCGCTTCGCGCTCAGCCCCACTTTTTAAACCATATTTGCCCGCCGTTGGGCTTCAGCTAATTCCATTGCCCGCACCTTCCGCGGCAAGAAACGCCGAATTTCATCTTCATTGTAGCCGATTTGCAGCCGCTTATCATCTAAAATAATCGGGCGCCGCAACAAACCTGGCGTTTGCGCAATTAAAGCGTACAGTTCCGTCATTGGCAATTCATCCAAGTCCATTCCTAGTGATTGGTAGGCCTTGGAACGCTTCGAAATAATATCTTCGGTCCCGTTTTCACTCATCCGTAAGATCGTTTTGATTTCCGCGAGGCTCAATGGTTCTGAAAAAATATTTCGTTCGACAAATGGAATGTCATGTTCCTTTAACCACGCCCGCGCCTTCCGGCATGAAGTGCAACTAGGAGATGTATACAGTGTTACCATGATTTGGCCCCCTTCATTCATATTCGTTCAGTGACAATCCGCCAATACCTTGCTTCGTGGCTTCCCTCACCATATTTTCATAATTATTATAGCCCATTAGGACGATAAATAAAACCTCTCCCCGGAAATTTGTTTACTTTTTGTAAGTTCTTTAAAAATACGTTCTCAAGCGCTTTCACTAATATGTAAAAGTTATTTTACAACTACTGGCAAAAAGTCAAATAACTTGCCGATGGATTTTATTTAATTATCAATCCCCGTCAGATAGCTAATGATAACTCAACTGGGCCGCCCTTAGCTTTTCAGGCGTGTATAATAAAGGCAAAGGAAGTGAAGCCTGATGTTAAATGAACTCAGTTATACCCTGGGGTCGCGCGCCTATTTAATGGCGCGGGCCGCCACCTTAGCCCCCCGGCCCTGCAAGCTTTATGCCAGCAGCCGGGTACCGGATAAGTACGCCCTGTTTGACTTTTCAGGGCAACGCAGCCAATTTGCCGCCCCGATTCGGTTAAAGCCTATTACGGCCGTGGGCAGCGACGAATTCCGGGGCTTGTTAAGCTATCAATCCTTTAGCTTCGGCCGCAAGGACCGGAAAATGCTCCGCCAATGGGCCAGTGAACTATTGGCGACCACAGCCAAAACCACGCCGGCCTTCCTGACCGGCTATTTAACCCGCCGGAAAGATGATGCAGGCACCTTGGTACTGTTAACGTGGTGGCAAACACCGGCGCCCCTTGAGGCGTGGCTTAATAGCTCCGCGGCAGCCCCCCTGCGTCAATATGCCCACTCGGATCGTCGCGGCCAGTATTTTAGCGATCATTACCGCTTAGTGGATTAATGTAGCAGCCCTCAACAGAAAAGCTCTCAGAAGTTAGCACTGAGAGCTTTTTTATTCTTTGTTCAAGTAGCGGCGATTGCAAATAACAAAAAAGCAACATGTCCAAAACACGTTGCCAAGAAAGCGGTCCATACGAGACTCGAACTCGTGATCTCATCCGTGACAGGGATGCGTCCTAACCAAAACTAGACCAATGGACCAAAATTGCGGGGGCTGGATTTGAACCAACGACCTCCGGGTTATGAGCCCGACGAGCTACCAGGCTGCTCTACCCCGCGATAATATGAAAATGACCCGTACGGGATTCGAACCCATGTTACCAGCGTGAAAGGCTGGTGTCTTAACCAACTTGACCAACGGGTCATCCTTACGTAATCACCATACCAAGAAAGTAACAGTGATGCAAGTTAAAAACCTCAAACGAGGAACGGAGAAGGAGGGATTTGAACCCTCGCGCCGCTTGTCGCGACCTACACCCTTAGCAGGGGCGCCTCTTCAGCCACTTGAGTACTTCCCCAATGGGTCTAAGTGGACTCGAACCACCGACCTCACGCTTATCAGGCGTGCGCTCTAACCAGCTGAGCTATAGACCCATATAATATTCAATTAAGCGGGTAACGAGAATCGAACTCGCGACAACAGCTTGGAAGGCTGTGGTTTTACCACTAAACTATACCCGCAAAAGCGGTAATGGCGCGGGACGGAATCGAACCGCCGACACACGGAGCTTCAATCCGTTGCTCTACCAACTGAGCTACCGAGCCATACGGTCCATACGAGACTCGAACTCGTGATCTCATCCGTGACAGGGATGCGTCCTAACCAAAACTAGACCAATGGACCAAAAATTGCGGGGGCTGGATTTGAACCAACGACCTCCGGGTTATGAGCCCGACGAGCTACCAGGCTGCTCTACCCCGCGATAATTAAAAAAAGGAGGATAAGAGATTCGAACTCTTGCGTCGGTTGCCCGGCCTAGCGGTTTTCAAGACCGCCCCCTTCAGCCACTTGGGTAATCCTCCATAATATTTAACGGCTGTTGCGTAGGATGGACCTTGTAGGACTCGAACCTACGACCGGGCGGTTATGAGCCGCTTGCTCTAACCAACTGAGCTAAAGGTCCAAAATAACCACCCAAATCGCGGCGGGGGGGATCGAACCCTCGACCTCCCGGGTATGAACCGGACGCTCTAGCCAGCTGAGCTACACCGCGAAATAAGTAACTTAGATATTAAATTACCAAATCGGGAAAACAGGATTCGAACCTGCGACCCCCTGGTCCCAAACCAGGTGCTCTACCAAGCTGAGCTATTTCCCGAAAATCAATGCACCCAGCAGGAGTCGAACCTGCAACCTTCTGATTCGTAGTCAGACACTCTATCCAGTTGCGCTATGGGTGCGTATGGTGCCGAGGACCGGGATCGAACCGGTACGGTCATCACTGACCGCAGGATTTTAAGTCCTGTGCGTCTGCCAATTCCGCCACCCCGGCATTATCAAATGGAATTGGCAAAGCGGAAGACGGGATTCGAACCCGCGACCCCCACCATGGCAAGGTGATGTTCTA
>NZ_AZFK01000074.1:4528-4873 GCF_001435775.1 Limosilactobacillus ingluviei DSM 15946
TCATATTAAAATGATCAATGCCGACTAGAGGATTCGAACCTCCGACCCCCTGTTTACAAGACAGGTGCTCTGCCAACTGAGCTAAGTCGGCATATTAACTTAGGAATCCTTCCTTTGGCAATGAGCCGTGACGGGTTCGAACCGTCGACCCTCTGATTAAAAGTCAGATGCTCTACCGACTGAGCTAACGGCTCATGAGCTTACCGGCTCAATGGAGGATACAGGGCTCGAACCTGTGACCCTCTGCTTGTAAGGCAGACGCTCTCCCAACTGAGCTAATCCTCCATAAGCGTGGCGACGCCCTATCCTCGCAGGGAGCGATCCCCCAACTACTTTCGGCGCGTT
>NZ_AZFK01000010.1 GCF_001435775.1 Limosilactobacillus ingluviei DSM 15946
GTCTACCACAAATGGCTTTTCTATTTTTCTAACTTAATTTTACAAACCGCGTCTAACAAGCTCCAATTTATCGGCACCAGCGAACACCATCCCGACGGCTACCGGCGCAACTTTAACAACGTCGTCAAAGACCCGGCCCCCGCGGCGGTCGAAGGCTTCGCGGCCGCATTAGCCAGCTTGACCGGCGAACAAATCAGCGATGGCATCCTGACCACCGCACTGGACTTGACCTTAGCTTAATTTTTAGGAGGACTAATTTATGAAGACATTGAACTTAACTTTTAAAGGTTCCTTAGGCAAGACGCACGTGATGAAGCTGCACTATGCTTCCGACCAACTCGACGCCAAGACCGTTCAAGCGGCGATGGACCAAATCGCTAACGCCCACCTCTTCGCCAAGGATGGCGAAGAACTTTACAACACGCCAGTCAGCGCCAAGTACGTCACGACCACTGACGACTGGCTGATTGAAGCACCGAAGGCAACCGCCTAAATATTGAAACGGGGACTCCACTTGGAAATCCCCGTTTTTTATATATTATCGGTTGGTTAACTTGCGTAATTTGAAAATCGCTAAAGCCAGTGGGGCCGAGAAGCGGAACAGCTTCATCGTAACTTGATAACGCCGATCAAGGGTCGCAGGGTCTACTGGACTGGTTTTGATAATCTGGTAGGCCTGCTCGTACAAGGCCCGATTATAATTTTTCGGGCAGTAAGTACAATACCGCAAAGCTCGAACCAACATAAATTCTGCCATTCCTGCCGCCACTGCCGGGTACTTTGCCTGAAAGAACTTATATTGTTCATTACTAGAATCAAATTGATCCGCGATGTTTTTAGGACTCATCTCAGAAACAATGCTAGTCTCACGATTAACATAGTAGTAAGTCGCCTTAGGTACGTAGGCAATTTTTTCGGCCTTTTCAAATAATTGGTATGTTAAGTACGTATCTTCGTACACTTTTCCAACAGGATACTCAAGTTGGGCAAACAATGTGGACCTGTAGATTTTATCCCACGCATGACTATCTTCAATCGTTAACTGCATGGCTTGTTCTTTGCTGATTAAGCCTTCCTTAAACCCTGCAGTCTCTTTAGTAACATCTCCGTTCTCAACCCCGAAATAACCAGTACAACAAATATCTGCTGAGTATTTTTCAATATTTGTTACTGCTACTTCACAAAAATCCTCTGTAACATAATCGTCACTATCAACAAACATTAAATACTGACCGTTAGCTTGACGAATTCCGACGTTTCGAGTATCGGATAAACCGCCATTTTTCTTATTTATAACTTTCACTCGCTGATCAGCTTTCGCATATTGCTGGCAGATTTCTAAGGATTGATCTTTTGAACCATCGTTGACTAAAATTATTTCAATTTTACGGTAAGTTTGGTTTAACAAGCTATCTATACATTTAGCCAGATAAGCCTCCATATTGTAAACCGGTACAACTACACTTACTAATGCTTGTTCTGTCATCATCTTTCCCCTAAATCACATGGAATGCGGTCTGCAGTGGCATTCCTTTTTCTCGTTTGTGCACCAAACTTTATCACAAATAATACTTTACTACACTCTTATAATTTTTTCTTACTTTCCCTTTTAAAAATCAGTGTCCCAATCGTTTATATAGGAGTGTAAGGCGTGCACGACTTACCAAACACTTAAAACACGAAAGAAGGATTCATCATGCAACAAACTTTTAAGTCCAATAAGCTCCAATTCATCGGCACCAGCGAACACCACCCCGACGGCTACCGGCGCAACTTTAACAACGTCGTTAAAGACCCGGCCCCCGCGGCGGTCGAAGGCTTCGCAGCCGCATTAGCCAGCTTGACCGGCGAACAAATCAGCGATGGCATCCTGACCACCGCGCTGGACTTGACCTTAGCTTAATTTTTAGGAGGACTAATTTATGAAGACGTTGAACTTAACTTTTAAGGGTTCCTTAGGCAAGACGCACGTGCTGAAGCTGCACTATGCTTCCGACCAACTCGACGCCAAGACCGTCCAAGCCGCAATGGACCAAATCGCTAACGCCCACCTCTTCGCCAAGGATGGTGAAGAACTCTATGCCACGCCAGTCAGCGCTAAGTACGTCACGACCACTGACGACTGGCTGATTGAAGCACCGAAGGCAACCGCCTAATTTTTAGAACGGGGATTTCCAACGCGAAGTCCCCGTTTTTTTTATTTTTGAGCCAAATTGCAATTTTGAGATACGACATATCTGTAAATTAATGTCATTAAGTTAAGGGTAAAAATACGGTTAGTAGGTCACTTTTGTCG
>NZ_AZFK01000075.1 GCF_001435775.1 Limosilactobacillus ingluviei DSM 15946
GAAGATGCCAACAAGGACGACAACGGAAACTCCACGTTGCCAGATGGGACGAAGATCATGGTTGACGACAACGGTGATGTAACGGTAACCTACCTAGACGGGTCAAAAGACACGATTCCGGGTGACAAGGTTGTTGAAGGTAAGGACAACGGTGGCGAAACCGGAGACCAAACTGACGCTGAAAAGAATAATCCAGCCGTACCAGGCGACAAGGTAAAGGTCGATGACCCAGCCAAGTTGACGGACGATGAAAAGGAAGACGTTGTCAAGGCGGTTGAAGATGCCAACAAGGACGACAACGGAAACTCCACGTTGCCAGATGGGACGAAGAT
>NZ_AZFK01000076.1 GCF_001435775.1 Limosilactobacillus ingluviei DSM 15946
AGTGACCTACTAACCGTATTTTTACCCTTAACTTAATGACATTAATTTATAGATATGCGCAAAAGTTTGTGGAAAATAAATTAATAAATGCTAAATAGTTTGGTACAATCGCCTTATTGCAGAGATAAACGCTTGCCATTTTCTTCCGCGGGTTATTGCGCATATTTTTAGATATGTCGTGTCTCATTTTTGTAAATGGCGATTTTGGAAAAGGGAGGTAACAATCGATGGCCGCAAAAAAATCAAATGCTTCAGAACCGATTAATTTGGTGCAATTTTTAAAGCTGGTCGACCAAAAATGGGCAACCCTGACGCCTGCCTTGATTGCTTGCCTTGGGGCGGCGCAGGTTAAGTGGCACACCGCCCAGAGTGCCCAATCGCTGATGGCGGCCTACCAGGCTAAGTATTCCCGGCGGTGGGCCTTCCGGGAAGAATTGGAAAGTTTTGGGTTTCACTATCAAAAGAAACGGAAGTAGGGGATGCGATGATGTTGAATAAGCAAGCGATCTACCAATTACTCCAGCAAAGGGGCTACTGGCACGAAATTACCGAACACGCCGCCGTCTTTGATATGGCCAGCTTGGCCGACCTGAATTTGCCCTATCCGGACCAGGATGCCAAGAACCTCTTTGTCCGCGATGACAAACACCGCCATTACTACCTACTGACGGTCAAGGGCGAAAAGCGCGTCGATCTCAAGGCCTTTGCGCGGGCGCAAGGTTTGCGGCGGTTAAGTTTTGCTTCGGCCGCTGATTTACAGCGCTTATTGGGGGTACAGCCGGGGGCCGTGACGCCGTTGGGGCTGTTGAATGCACCGGGCGGCCCGGTTGCTTACTATCTCGACGTTGAGTTGACCGAGCCGCCGGCTTTCTTGGGCGTCCACCCCAACGATAATACGGCGACGGTGTGGTTAAAGAGCCAGGATCTGTTGGCGTGGTTGACGGACCATGGCGTGAAATGTCAGGTTGTAACGATGCCGAGCTAGCCTGACTGCGAGTAGCTTCTTAGCAGAACCTGAAGCGGGATTGATTGTCCCTTCCGTTAGCAGACGCGGTAAGGTTGCCGCGGGTTGAAAAAATATGGGTTGACGGTTCCAAGCGGAGCCGTTTTTGTTTTGCTATGGCATCCTGTCATCATAAATCTTATAATAGAAACAAGAGATGAACTCAATTCAGGAAACGGGGGGATTCTGATGAGGACCAAGTTTTATCAAATTCCAGCGGCGGAAGTGATCAAACAGTTGGCCACGACGCCGCAAGGACTGACGACCAGCGAGGCTCAACGCCGTTTGCAAGCGCAAGGACCCAACACTTTGCCGGCCGGCAAACAGCTGTCATTGGCCCAAAAATTTCTTGCCCAGTTTAAGGATCTGATGATCTTGATTCTGTTGGTCGCAGCGGGCGTGGCGGCTTTGGCGGGCGAGGGCCCCGATGCGCTGATCATCTTAGTGGTGGTGCTCTTGAATGCGGTCTTTGGGGTCTTTCAAGAGACGAAGGCGGAAAACGCGATTGCGGCGTTGCAAAAGCTGAGTACGCCGACGACCAACGTTTGGCGTGATGGGCAGGTTACCCAGCTGTCGAGCAAAGAATTGGTGGTCGGCGACGTGATCTTGTTGGAAGCGGGCGATATCCTTCCGGCCGACGTCCGCTTTTTGACGACTCACAACCTCAAGGTCGAAGAGGCCGCCCTGACTGGTGAATCTGTGGCGGTTGATAAGCACCCTGCCGCTCTGGGCGCTGATGCCAGTGTGCTGGGTGATCAGCACAACATGGGCTTTATGAACACCAATGTAACGGCGGGGACGGCAACTGGGATCGTGGTCGCCACTGGTGCGGCTACTGAGGTCGGCCAAATTGCCAGCCTGCTCAACAATGCCAAACCAACGGTGACGCCACTCCAAAAAAGCATTACCCACTTGAGCAAGGTCTTGTCGGGCTTAGTGTTGGCAATTGCGGTGGCGATCTTTGCAATTGGCATGGGAACCGGGCGGGAGAGCTTGTTAGACATGCTGCTGACGGCAATTTCCCTGGCGGTGGCGGCAATTCCAGAAGGGTTACCCGCAATTGTGACGATCACCCTAGCCCTAGGGACTCAGACGATGGTCAAGCGCAACGCCTTGATCCGCAAGCTGCCAGCGGTAGAAACCCTGGGGGCGACCGAGATCATTGCCTCGGATAAGACCGGGACGCTGACTAAAAATCAGATGACCGTCGAGCAAGTGATGGTCAATGGGACCCTGCAGGCGGCCGCTACGTTTGACCCGGCTACCGGTGCCCCACTGCAAAAGGCGATGATCCTGGCCAACGACGCCCAACTCGGGGCCGATCACACCCTGCTGGGGGACCCGACCGAAACGGCCTTATGGCAGTTTTGGGTGGACCAAGGCGTTGATCTGGCCGCTGTTCGGGCGACCTTCCCCCGGCTCGATTCGCTGCCCTTTGATTCGGAGCGGAAGTTGATGTCGGTGTTGGTAGAAGATGATGCTCAGCCGACTCTCTACACTAAGGGAGCGGTCGATGAACTGCTGGCCCGGGTCGACCGGATCTTGGATCACGGCCAGGTGCGGCCAATTACCGCAGCGGACCAAAAGCAGATCCTTGCCTTTAACGCTCAGCTGGCCAAGCAGGCCCTACGGGTGCTGGCCTACGCCTACCGGCCAATGGCAGCCATCGCAGCGGACCTGACCAGCCAAACCGGTGAACAGCACTTGATCTTTATCGGCTTGACCGGGATGATCGACCCGCCACGTCCGGAAGTTAAGGCGGCGATTGCCGAAGCTAAGCAGGCCGGGATTCGACCGCTGATGATCACGGGGGATCACAAGGTGACGGCCCAAACAATTGCCCAGCGCCTGGGGATTTTGGCGCCCGGCGATGAAGATGGCGCGATCACCGGGGCGGAATTAAATCAGCTCAGCGATGAGGAATTGCGGGCCACCGTCGCTAAATACCACGTCTATGCCCGGGTGGCGCCAGAACACAAGGTCCGGATCGTCAAAGCTTGGCAGGCCCACAACAAGGTGGTGGCAATGACTGGGGACGGGGTCAATGATGCGCCAGCCCTCAAGGCGGCCGACATCGGCGTGGGGATGGGGATCACCGGGACGGAAGTTTCCAAGAACGCCGCTGACGTGGTGCTGGCCGATGACAACTTTGCGACAATCATCGCAGCGGTGCGGGAAGGGCGAAAGGTCTTTGCCAACATCCAAAAGGCAATTCAGTACCTGCTATCAGCTAACCTCGGTGAGGTCTTGACCCTCTTTGTCATGACGATCATGAACTGGTCGATTTTGCTGCCGGTTCAAATTTTATGGATCAATCTGGTAACCGATACTTTCCCAGCGATTGCCCTAGGGGTCGAGCCAGCTGAAGGGGACGTGATGAAGCAAGCGCCCCGCGGCTTGCACGCCAGCTTCTTGTCTAACGGCACCGGGGTCAATATTATCTACCAGGGCCTCCTGGAAGGAGCCCTGACTTTAGGCGTCTACTGGTGCGGGCTGACCTTCCCAATTCACGCTAACAGTGCCCTGGCCCACGCTGATGCACTGACGATGGCCTACATTACGTTAGGCTTGATTCAATTAGTTCACGCCTTTAACTGCAAATCGCTGCACGGGACGGTCTTTACCCGTACGAGCCTGGCCAACCGGGCCTTCAATGGGGCGATTGTTGTTTCAGCCTTGGCTCTGATCGCCACGGTGGCCGTGCCACAGCTGAACGGAATTTTCCACACGACGCACCTGGATGGCCACCAGTGGGCGATCGTCGCTTGCGCCGGGCTGTTGATGGTTGCGGTGGTCGAAGGGGTGAAGGTGGTCCAACGGCGTTGGCCAGCCACCACCCGGCGGAAAACGCAGGCCTAAGCAGCGGTTATCGGCAGAAGATGATTAAACAGCAACGGTTGCCAGTTTGGCAGCCGTTTTTGCTTTTCTAATATGTATTTGGCCAACAAAAAAGGGCCCCTGAAAGGAGGCCCGGACCAGCTGGTGTTTGGTTCACGACGCCAAACTGCACACTGGTGTAATTATCTTGTTACTCATATTCTAGCACGTAAAAAAACATGTACAATAGCTACGCACACTTTAAGCCGGGAGTCACGACCCGGACTTATGTAGGAAGGAGGTACCTTCCATGTTTCATGAGTGTGTTGTTATCTTGTTCGCGCCTAGTGGGCTCGTTAAGTGGCTTTTGAAGCGAGTGGTGAAAGCCCTGCTGAAATAGTACCACAATCAAAAAGCAATGCTTCAGCGCTCGTAGTTAGGTAGCTGCGATGCGCTGTTTCTCATGGTCATCACGCTGCGGCGGGGTGGCTTTTTTATTACCATGTTGTCCGCACTTTTGTTGTAAAATCCGGTTTTTACCTGTTCAAACAAAAACAGGAATGTTGAGCTACCGGCGTTTTAACCACCGTTCAACATTCCTGAAAGCTTTAAAAATGGAGATGAGGGGAGTCGAACCCCTGTCCGAGCATATCGCCATCCTAACCTCTACGCTCATAGATCAACTATTTGAATTTAACCTGCCAAAGCGCCGCTAATCAAGGCTAACATGGCAGGCGAGCTGGGAAGATCTCTTTTGCTGACCACCAGCTGAGGCCACCAACGTAAGTCCACTGCTAATGAAACCCGGTACCGCACCATGGACGAGCCCGGCCGGATTTACGCATGCTTACCGGTTAGGCAGCGTATGCGTAGGATTGTGAATTATTGTTTGCAGTTATAATTTAAAAACTGAGCGTTTTAACAAGCGCCACCTTCAAACGCAATTAGAACTCGACCTATACCCGTCGAATCCAAAAAACATCCCCAAAATTAGGTTACAAACAGTATACAGAAGTTTAAGCTTTATTTCAACTTTTTGGAATTCACTAAAAAATCACGGTTTCCTGGTTATAATAGATGCAAATTTACTAACGGAGGAAATTATTCATGAAAATTCTGATGATTGAAGACAACCAATCCGTCTGCGAAATGATGGGGATGTTCTTTAAAAAGGAGAAGTGGGATGCGGAATTTGCCTACGATGGCGAAGCCGCCGTTGAAGTATACGAAAAGGACCACGAAACGATCGACATCGTCCTCTTGGACTTGAACCTGCCGAAAAAAGACGGGATGCAAGTGGCGGCCGACATTCGGCGGGTTTCCCCGACGGTGCCGATTATTATGCTGACGGCCCGCGATTCCGAATCCGACCAAGTGCTGGGCTTGGAAATGGGGGCGGACGATTACGTTACCAAGCCCTTCTCACCGATTACGCTGATTGCGCGGATCAAGGCCCTTTACCGGCGGGCTCAACTGGGGCAAATCACCCAACGGGCCTCGAAGGTTGCCAGCGATTTTGACGTCCAAACCGCTCACTTTAAGATGAACGTCAAGACCCGGGAAGCCTTCTTAAACGATAAGCAGATTCACGACCTGACGCCGAAGGAATTTGACCTGTTGAAGGCCCTGGCTTCTAAACCCAAGCAGGTCTTTACCCGGGAACAATTGCTCCAATTAGTCTGGAACTATGAATTTTACGGGGATGAACGAACAGTCGATGCGCATATCAAGAAGTTGCGCCAAAAGATGGAAAAAGTTGGCCCCAAGGTGATCCAAACGGTGTGGGGCGTGGGTTACAAGTTTGATGATTCTGATATCGAGGGTTAACCGATGCGCTTAGTATGGCGACAAATGTTGGGGATCCTGGTGGTCGTGGTGGTCTTGTGTACCACGTTGACGATTTCGTTTGTCGGGATCACCAACCGGACGGTGTACTTGAATACGTGGCGGCAACTGTCGCAAAATGCGGACAGTTTGATCAATGATGATGAAATCATCTTTAACAAAAAGACCGGGCAGATTGTCGGGATCGAAAAGAGCCAGGTCGACTCCAAGGCCCGGATGCTGATCCGTCAGCACGTGAAGTTTGCCATTTATGATGGCAAGCACGCCTTGCGCTACACTAACGAGCCTGATTATATTCCGACCATCAGCGCAAAAGAGTGGCAAACGATTAAAACGGGGCAAGCCATTCAAAAGCGGGCGAATGTGGCTAAGACTACTAAAAAAGTGACCATCAAGCAAACGACGCCCCATTCGCCCAAGGATGAGAAGCTCGTGGCTCCGCCCGAGATGACAACGGTCATCAAACCCTACTTTTACAAGGGAAAGCTAGTCGCGGCCGTAGCCATTGGCACCTTTACTTCGACGATGCGTGAAAATATGAATCAAATCATCAATGACTTGTTGATCTCCTTTTTAATTGCGGTGTTAGTCGCTTTGGTGATCTCCTTCTTTGTTTCGCGCTCCTTGACCCGGCGGATTGACGCTATGAACAAAGCGACCCGCCAGGTGGCCCGCGGGGACTACAATATTCACCTCGAAAACCGGCAAAAAGATGAACTGGACGAACTCAGCCATAATTTTAACGTGATGGCCCGTTCGCTGCAGGAATCCCAAGAGGAAATCAAGGAACAAGAGGAGCGGCGCCAGCAGTTCCTGGCGAATGCCGCCCACGAGATGCGGACCCCCTTAACTACTATTAACGGGATTTTAGAGGGCTTGGCTTACGACGTAATCCCCGAAGACGAAAAGAAGCATAGCATTGAACTGATGCAGCGCGATACCAAGCGCTTGATCCGCTTGGTCAATGACAACTTAAATTACGAAAAGATCCGGACCAACCAGATTTCTTTGAATCGCAAGGTCTTTGACGCGGGGGCAGTCATTACCAACCTCCGCGATCAACTGACCAAAAAAGCCGCAGCTAAGGACAACCAGTTGGTGGTGACCGCGCCGCCGGAGCTGCGGGTCTACGCGGATTACGACCGCTTTGTCCAGATCCTGTTCAACATTATTCAAAATGCGATTCAGTTTACCGACCACGGGACAATTACGATCGGCGGCCGCTTGGTGTCGCATGGGACCGAGTTTACCGTCCAAGATACCGGGATTGGGATGACCGACGAGCAGGTCGCCCACATCTGGGAACGCTTCTATAAAGCTGATCGGTCGCGGATGAGCACCAAGTATGGGGAGTCGGGGATCGGCATGGCAATCGTTCATCAATTAGTGAAGCTCCACGGTGGGAAAATCCGCGTGACATCGCGCTTAAACCACGGCACGACCTTCACCTTATTCTTCCCGGACCGGCAATCGGCACCCCACACCGGGGTGAAGAAAAACCATGAAAATGGGAATGAAAGCGATAAATGATTTGCAATCGATTAACACTTCCGGTAAAATGATAAACGTTTTCAAAAAGCACTGATTGGTAACAACCGGCGCTTTTTAATTTTAAAACGATAAAACCGGTTGCGACCGGTTTTAGCCAGGCGTCCCGCACCGGGACAAGAGAGAATTGATTTTTTATAGGAGAGTTTTTTACATGGCTTATTTAATTGCATTGATTCCAGCGTTAGGCTGGGGGTTCATGCCAATCATTACCGGTAAGATTGGTGGTTCATCGGCAAACCAAACCTTTGGGATTGGGGCCGGGGCATCGATTGTCGGCATCATTGCCTTTTTGATCATGCGCCCGCAGGTATCGTTAGCGGCCTTCCTCTTTTCATTAGTTTGTGGGGCCCTGTGGTCAACCGCCCAAGTGGGCCAATTCGTTTCCTTTAAGCGGATGGGGGTTTCTAACACGATTCCGCTCTCGACGGTCTTCCAACTGGTTGGGAACTCGATTATCGGGGTCTTGTTCTTAGGGCAATGGGCTGGAGCTAAGTCATTGATCATTGGGTTTATTGCGTTGCTCATTGTGGTCATTGGGGCTTTGATGACCTCGGTTTCCGATGGGCAATCAGAGAAGAAGGTAACTACAGCGAACTTTTTATTCTTGCTGATGACGACGGTCGGGTACTGGATTTATTCGACGTTCCCGAACTTGCCGTTGGTTAAGAATCAAGATCCGGTTGGGGTCTTTTTACCGGAAGTTTTAGGGATCTTTATTGGGGCAACCTTGTATGCAACAATTACCACGAAAGGGGCTAACTGGAAGCAAAAGGAAAATTACCTTAACATTCTTGGGGGCCTGTCCTGGGGGATTGCGGCCTTTGCCTACATCTTTGCGGCCCGCGAACTGGGGAGCAACACGGCCTTCATCTTTACCCAATTAAACGTGATTATTGCCACTTTCGGGGGGATTTTGTTGTTGCATGAACACAAGAGTGCCCACGAAATGAAGTTTACGGTCGCCGGAATTGCCCTGATCGTGATCGGGAGTATTTGCACGATCTTTGCTTAATTTGATGATTAATCAAGTCAGGTTGCGGGGCGACCTGACTTTTTTGTTTTGATTTTTTTTGAAGTTTTTTGAAGTTAGGAGTAGTCAAAAGCGCTGCTCGCCCAGTATTTTGCGTGAATTTACGAACAAGCGCTATCTAACGAGAAGCAACCTGTAAGCGGTTTCTAAAATAAGAAGTGGAATTAACAGTTTGAGAGGGGGATTTCAATGGATTCCACAGCACCGAAGCCGCGCTGGAAGCTTAAGATGCCCGGCGCCTTCACCATTCTATTCTTTCTGACGGTCATTGCGGTCATGCTGACCTGGGTAGTTCCGGCCGGGAGCTATTCCAAGCTGCAATACACTAATAATCATCTTCAAGTTACTTCGCCAACCGGGAGCAAGGAAACGTTGCCGGCAACGCAAAAGACCCTGGATAAGTTGAACGTCAAAATTGACATCAATCAGTTTACGTCCGGGGCAATTGCCAAGCCGGTCTCGATTCCCAATACCTACCAACGCCTCAAACAGCACCCCGCCAGCCTGTATAGCGTCTTTACCAGCATGGTAGAAGGGACGATGCAGGCCGTTGATATTATGATCTTTATTTTTGTTTTAGGGGGCTTGATTGGGGTCGTTAAGGAATCAGGCTCCTTTGAAGCGGGGCTGATGGCCCTAACCAAAAAGACGAAGGGGCGCGAATTTGCCCTGGTCTTCTTAGTGGCGATCCTGCTGATGCTTGGGGGAACCCTGTGTGGAATTGAAGAAGAAGCGGTGGCCTTCTACCCCATCCTGGTTCCCGTGTTCTTAGCGATGGGCTACGACTCCATCGTCTGTGTCGGGGCAATTTTCCTGGCCAGTTCGGTGGGGACGACCTTTTCGACGATCAACCCGTTCTCCGTAGTGATTGCTTCCAACGCCGCGGGGACCAACTTTACCCAAGGTTTGCTCGGCCGGGTGATCGGGCTGGGCGTAGCGGCGGTTTTCGTGACCTTGTACTTGCATTGGTACGCCCGCAAGGTCCAAGCCGATCCGACCTTCTCTTACACCTACGAAGATCATGAAGCCTTTGATGCGATGTGGTCGATGGAAAGTGATGCCGTTTCGCCAGCCTTTGACTGGAAAAAGAAAATTACCTTGACCCTGTTTGCCGTCGCCTTCCCGATGATGATTTGGGGTGTGATGGCTAAGGGCTGGGGCTTCCCGAACATGGCGGCCTCCTTCTTGACAATCGCCATTATCATCATCTTCTTGAATTGCTTTGGCAAAAACGGCCTAGGCGAAAAGCGGGTCGTGGATGCCTTTACCAACGGTTCTGCCAGTCTGGTGGGGGTTTCGATGATCATCGGGTTGGCCCGCGGGATCAACCTGGTCTTAAACAACGGCTACATTTCCGACACGATCCTTTACCAATCGACGAAACTGGTCGAACACATGTCAGGTTCGCTCTTCATCATTGTGATGATGCTGATCTTCTTTGTCCTGGGCTTCATCGTGCCATCCTCATCCGGGCTGGCCGTTTTAGCCATGCCGATTATGGCCCCGCTGGCCGACACGGTCGAAATTCCACGCTACATCGTGGTCACGGCCTACCAATTAGGGCAGTACGCAATGCTCTTCTTGGCACCGACCGGGTTAGTGATGGCCACCCTGCAAATGCTTGACATGAAGTACTCCCACTGGGTCCGCTTTGTGTGGCCGGTCGTGGTCTTCGTGCTCGTCTTTGGGGCGATGCTGTTAGTCGGCGAAGTCTGGCTCGCCTAATTGAGCCAACAGCTGGTTGCGACCGGCTGTTTTTTATTTCCCGGGAAATTTCTGCTGCAACCAGCCAATTTGTTTTAGGAAAGCACGTTCGCGTGCTACACTAGATAAAGCAAAGCATACTGATGTGAAAATGGGGGATTGATGCCATGATTTATCGTCAAGCGGACCAGCAGTTTGACCTGGTCGCCGACTACCAGCCAACCGGGGATCAGCCCGAAGCAATCGCCGCTTTAACCAAAGGGATTGAAGCCGGCCAGCCCGCGCAGATCCTGCTGGGGGCGACGGGGACCGGGAAGACCTTTACGATTTCCAACGTGATTAAAAACGTCAATAAACCCACGTTGATCTTGTCACACAACAAGACCTTGGCGGGACAATTATACGGGGAAATGAAAAAGTTCTTCCCCCACAATGCGGTGGAATACTTTGTTTCTTACTATGATTACTACCAACCGGAAGCCTACGTCCCGTCCAGTGATACTTACATTGAAAAGGACGCCTCGATTAACGATGAAATTGACCAACTGCGCCACTCGGCGACGTCTTCGCTGTTGGAACGCAACGATGTGATCGTGGTGGCTTCCGTCTCCAGCATCTTTGGGCTGGGGTCGCCGGCCGAATACCAAAATCACGTCGTCTCCCTGCGGGTTGGCCAGGAAATCAGTCGCGACCGCCTGCTGCGTGAATTGGTGACGATTCAATTTGACCGCAACGACATTGATTTTCAGCGCGGCCGGTTCCGGGTCCGCGGTGACGTGGTGGAAATCTTCCCGGCGTCACGGGAGGAAAAGGCCCTGCGGGTCGAATTCTTTGGCGATGAAATCGACCGGATTCGGGAAGTCGATGCCTTGACTGGGGAAGTGATCGGTGATTTGGAGCACGTTTCGATCTTCCCGGCGACCCACTTTTTGACCAGTGAGGAAATCATGGACGTCGCTCTGCCAGAAATCGAAGCGGATATGAATACCCAGGTGGCCAAGTTCGAAAAGGCCGGTAAGCTCTTGGAAGCCCAACGCCTCAAACAACGGACCACCTACGATATTGAAATGATGCGCGAGATGGGCTACACTAACGGGATCGAAAATTATTCCCGCTACATGGACCGCCGGCAACCGGGCGAGCCGCCGTATACCCTCTTGGACTTCTTCCCCAAGGATTTCTTATTGGTCGTCGACGAATCCCACCAGACAATGCCGCAGGTGCGGGGGATGTACAATGGGGACAAGGCCCGCAAGCAGCAGCTGATCGACTACGGTTTTCGCCTGCCCTCGGCCCTGGATAACCGGCCGTTGACCCTGGGGGAATTTGAATCGCACGTTCACCAGGTCATCTACATGTCCGCCACGCCGGGCCCGTACGAAGAAGCCCAAACCGACCAGGTCGTTCAACAAATCATCCGGCCAACCGGCCTGTTGGATCCAACGGTCGAAGTCCGGCCGATCATGGGCCAAATTGACGACCTGGTCGGGGAGATCAACCAGCGGATTGAAAAGCACGAACGGGTGCTGGTGACGACCCTAACCAAGAAGATGTCTGAGGACTTGTCGGATTACCTCAAAGACCTCGGCCTGAAGGTCAAATACCTCCACTCTGACATTAAGACCCTGGAGCGGACCCAGATTATCCGCGACCTGCGCTTGGGCAAGTTTGACGTCTTGGTGGGGATCAATTTGTTGCGGGAAGGGCTGGATATTCCCGAAGTTTCCTTGGTGGCGATCTTGGATGCTGATAAGGAAGGCTTCTTGCGCAATGAACGCTCCTTGATCCAAACCATCGGGCGGGCCGCCCGAAACGCCCACGGGGCGGTAATCATGTACGCCGATACGATTACCGATTCGATGCAAAAAGCCATTGATGAGACCAAGCGGCGGCGGACAATCCAAGAAGCCTATAACCAAAAGCACGGGATCACCCCTAAGACGATCATTAAGCCCATTCAAGAGGCGATTTCCGCGGTCAAGAAGGTGGAAGACACCGAAGCCGATCAGTCGGCTGAATTTACCGCCCAAGACTTCGGCCGCTTAACGGCCGCGGCCCAAGCCCAAATGCTGGCGGAACTGACTGAGCAGATGCGCGCGGCGGCCAAGCGCTTGGACTTTGAACAAGCGGCGACCCTGCGGGATACGATTATGGAATTAACGGCACAACAGAAAGGAAAGGGACAAACCAACCGTGGCAAACACTAACAACAAGATTGTGATTAAAGGGGCCCGGGCCCACAACCTCAAAAACATTGATGTAACCATTCCGAAGAATAAACTGGTCGTAATTACGGGTTTATCGGGGTCGGGCAAGAGCTCCTTGGCCTTTGATACCCTATACGCGGAAGGCCAGCGCCGCTACGTGGAAAGTCTGTCGGCTTACGCCCGGCAGTTCCTCGGTCAAATGGACAAGCCGGATGTTGATTCGATCGATGGCTTGTCGCCGGCCATTTCGATCGACCAGAAGACGACGTCGCACAACCCGCGCTCGACGGTCGGGACGGTCACTGAAATCAATGACTTCTTACGGCTGTTGTGGGCCCGGGTCGGCACTCCCATCTGCCCGAACGATCACATTCCGATTTCCAGTCAATCCCCGGAACAGATGGTCAACCGGATCCTGGAACTGCCCGAACGAAGCAAGCTGCAAATTTTGGCCCCGGTGGTGCGCAATAAGAAGGGGACCCAAAAGAAGGTCTTTGAACAGATCAAAAAAGACGGTTTTGTCCGGGTCCAAGTCGATGGTGAGACCTACGACATTGAAGAAGCGCCCGAATTGGATAAAAACAAGCAGCACCAGATCAACGTCGTCGTCGATCGGATCGTGGTCAAGGACGGGATTCGCTCGCGCCTGTTTGATTCCTTGGAAGCGGCCTTGCGGTTGAGTGGCGGCTACGTCACCGTGGATGTGATTGGGGAAGCGCCGCTCTTCTTTTCTGAACAGTACGCCTGCCCAATCTGTGGGTTTACGGTTGGCGAATTGGAACCGCGCCTCTTCTCCTTTAATGCGCCGATTGGGGCGTGTCCAGCCTGCGAAGGTTTGGGATTGAAGCTGGAAGTTGACGAAGACCTGGTGATCCCCGACCGGACCAAAACGTTGGCCCAGGGCGCTTTGGAACCGTGGAACCCGATTTCTTCCAAGTACTACCCAGAAATGCTGGCCCAATTCTGTGCGTCAGCCGGGATTGACCTGGATACCCCGTTTGATCAGCTACCCGCCGTCCAACAAAAGCAATTGCTGTACGGCAATGGGGATACGACCTTCCACTTCCACTACGAGAATGATTTTGGTGGTGTCCGGGACGTTGACGTGCCCTTTGAAGGGGTGGTCAACAACGTCAGCCGCCGCTACCGGGAGACCAATTCCGACTTTACCCGCGAACAGATGCGCAAGTACATGACCGAATTGCCGTGTCCGACCTGCCACGGCTACCGCTTAAATGAACGGGCCCTGGCAGTCAAGATCAACGACCGCAACGTCGGGGAGGTCAGCGACCTGCCGATCAGCCAGGAACTGGCTTTCTTTAGCAACCTGAACTTGACGCCGGCCCAACAAGAAATTGCCCGGCCGATCTTAAAGGAGATCATCGACCGGCTCAGCTTTATGCAAAACGTCGGGGTTGATTATTTAACTCTCTCCCGAGCGGCCCGGACCCTGTCGGGGGGTGAAGCCCAGCGGATCCGGCTGGCCACCCAGATCGGGTCGAATCTGTCCGGGGTGATGTACGTCTTGGATGAACCATCGATTGGGTTGCACCAACGCGATAATGACCGCTTGATTGCCTCCTTAAAAAAGATGCGTGACCTGGGCAATACCTTGATTGTGGTCGAACACGACGAGGATACGATGCGGGCGGCCGATTACATCATTGACATTGGCCCCGGGGCCGGGGAAAAGGGGGGCCAGGTCATGGCCGCCGGTACTCCCAAGCAGATTATGCGCTCGCGCAAGTCCTTGACCGGGCAATATTTAGCCGGAAAGCAACAGATTCCAGTCCCCGCCACCCGGCGGCCGGGCAACGGCCACTTCATTACGGTGACCGGGGCGAAGGAAAATAACCTCAAGGATTTAACGGTCCAATTCCCTCTGGGCGACTTTATCTGTGTGACCGGGGTTTCCGGGTCTGGGAAATCGACGTTGGTCAACCAAATTCTCAAGCGGATTTTAGCCCAAAAGCTGAATCATAATTCGGCCAAACCGGGACGCTACCAAACGGTCAGCGGCATTGAAAATATTGAAAAGGTCATCGATATTGACCAATCACCGATCGGCCGGACGCCGCGCTCGAACCCGGCGACCTATACCGGGGTCTTTGATGACATCCGCGACCTCTTTGCCCAAACCAACGCCGCCAAGGTGCGGGGCTATTCCAAGGGGCGCTTTAGCTTCAACGTTAAGGGGGGCCGTTGTGAAGCCTGCCACGGGGATGGGATTATTAAGATCGAAATGAATTTCCTCCCCGACGTTTACGTCCCGTGTGAAGTCTGCCACGGGACCCGCTACAATTCTGAAACCCTGGAAGTCGAGTACAAGGGCAAAAACATTGCCGATGTCTTAGAGATGACGGTCAGTGAAGCGCTCGACTTCTTTAGTGCGATTCCGAAGATTCGGCGGAAATTGCAAACGATCGAAGACGTCGGTCTGGGCTATGTGCACCTGGGGCAACCGGCGACAACCCTGTCAGGGGGGGAAGCCCAACGGATGAAGTTGGCCAGTGAATTGCACCGCCAATCCCACGGCAAGAGCTTCTACATTTTGGACGAACCGACGACCGGGCTGCACATGGCCGATATCAAGCGCTTGTTGGCGGTGCTGCAGCGGTTGGTGGATGCCGGCAACACCGTCTTAGTCATTGAACACGACCTCGACGTGGTCAAGTCGGCCGATTACCTAATCGACCTCGGCCCAGAAGGGGGCGAGGCTGGGGGCCAAATCGTGGCTACTGGGACTCCGGAGGCCGTGGCCCAAGTGCCGGGCTCGTACACCGGCCAATATCTCAAGCAGATGTTGGCGCGCGATGCCGCCCGGGCCAAGCAAGCGTAGTTAGTTTTTAAGCTGGGAAGTCGCCCGTGCGGCGGTGCCCGGCTTTTTTTAATTCGTTTCCCATGAGCCGTCGGTAACCGTATTCAAACGTCAGCAAAACAACTATAATGGGGACAAGCAGAACAGCAGGAGGAAAAAGCAATGAAAACAATCACGATGCCGGGTGTTGGTGGGGGGATTTCTCAAGTCGCCCTCGGGATTATGCGGATGGGGAATCTAGCCCAGCCCAAGTGTGATCAGGCGCTGCAAACCGCGTTGGCCAGCGGGATCAACTTTTTTGATGCAGCCGACATTTACGGACGTGATCCCGAATTGGGCCGCGGGTCGTCCGAAGTGCACTTCGGGCAAGCCTTACGCCATGTGGGGGTTGAGCGGGAGCAGATCTGGCTGCAGTCCAAGGGGGGCATTTTTGCCGATGAATTTGACCACCTGACCCGCTATGAGGCCAGCCAGCAGCACCTGATCGCGGCGGTCGAAGGGAGCTTACGCCGTTTGCACGTGGACTACCTGGACTTTTTCTTGATTCACCGCTTGGATCCCTTAGTCGAACCAACTCAGGTAGCGGCGGCCTTTGATGTCCTGCAGACCAGCGGCAAGGTGCGCCACTTTGGGGTGTCAAATTGCAAACCTCGCCAAATCGAGCTGTTGCAAGCGGCTGTGGACCAGCCCCTGTTGGTTGATCAGCTCCAGTTTGGCCTTGGCCACACCCAAATGATTGATGATGGGCTCAACGTCAATACCGAACTGGCGGCGACCACCGATGGCCTCTTGGAATACTTGCGGACCAAGCGGCTGACCTTGCAGACCTGGTCGCCCTTCCAGTACGGGACCTTTGCCGGGACCTTCATTGATCAGCCGGACTTTGGGCCCTTGAACGCAGTCCTCGCCCGCTTAGCGGCCAAGTATCAGGTAACGAAGAATGCAATCGCCCTGGCCTGGATTTTGCGCTTGCCGATGCCGGCCCAGGTTTTGATTGGGACGATGACGTCGGCCCACATCACGGCCAGTGCCGCCGGCAGTGAAGTCACCTTGACCCGGCAAGAATGGTACGACCTCTACTTGGCAGCGGGCCACCGGCTGCCGTAGAAAAAAAGGCCGGGTAAGTTGAAAATCCGTGAAATGACACGCCCGGTATGCTATGATATTCAAGTATGTTTTTGAGCAGGCGAAGTAAGGAGTGGGATGATGGAACAGCAATTTGAAGTCGTGGTGATCACGGGGATGAGTGGGGCTGGCAAGACGGTCGCCGTCCATGCCTTTGAAGATCAGAATTACTTTGTGATTGACAATATTTTGCCCAGCTTGGCTTCGCAATTTATCAAGGTCATCAAGGCCTCTGGTGAATTTACCAAAATGGCGATGGTGATGGACGCCCGGGCCAAGAGCTTTTATACCCAGATTTTACCGTGTCTGGCGAAATTGCGGGCCCTGCCCGATTTGAACGTGAAGGTCTTATTTTTGGACGCGGATGACGTCAAATTGGTCTCGCGGTATAAAGAAACGCGGCGGGCCCACCCCTTGGCTGAACACGATGGGGTTTTGGCCGGCATTCAACGGGAGCGGCAGTTAATGGCCGAACTGGTCAGTGAAGCGGACGTCAAGATTGACACCACTGCGCTGACCCCGCGCAAGCTCAGTTTGCGGATTGCCGAGTATTTTGGGGACGGGAGTGGGCAGACGCCGTTCTACGTCCAGGTGGAATCATTTGGCTTCAAGTATGGCCTGCCCTTGGACGCCGATATTGTTATGGACGTCCGTTTCTTGCCCAACCCGTATTATTTGCCGGAGTTAAAGCATTTAACCGGTAATGACCAACCGGTGCAAGACTACGTAATGCAATTTGACCAAGCCCAGCAGTTTTTCCAACACCTCCTGGCCTTGATCAAGGGGGCCTTGCCCGGCTATGTCCAAGAAGGCAAGTCCAGTCTGACGATTGCGATTGGCTGTACCGGGGGCCAGCACCGCTCGGTGACGATTGCCAACCGTTTGTATCACGCATTACAAGCAGCGGGCTACAATACTTACCTGGATCACCGGGACGTAGCCAAAGCCAAGTAAATTTTTAGAAGGAATTGATATTCATGAGACATCGACCCAAAGTGGTGGTGATCGGTGGCGGGACCGGGCTGCCAGTCATTTTGCGCGGCTTGCGCGACCAAGATATTGAAATTACGGCGGTGGTAACGGTCGCCGACGACGGGGGGTCTTCCGGGATCCTGCGCAACTACGTCAACGTGGTGCCGCCGGGCGACATTCGCAATGCCCTGGTGGCCTTGACGAACTTGCCAAAGTTGGAACGGGATATTTTTCAGTACCGGTTTGACAGCTCCGACCAGTTTTTGGCCGGCCATGCCATTGGCAATCTGATTATTACGGCCCTAGCGGAAATGAAGGGTGACATCTACCAAGCCGTGCAGGAATTGGCCGAAATGATGGACATTCGCGGGCACATCTATCCGGTGACCAACGAGCCGTTAACCTTAAACGCCGAGTTTACCGATGGAACGACCTTAAGCGGGGAGTCGGAAATTACGGCGGCCCATAAGCAAATCCAGCGGGTCTGGGTGACACCGACCAACAACGCTGACCAACACGAACCAGCGGCAATGCACGCGGTGATTGAAGCCATCCACGATGCCGACCAAATTGTCCTCGGCCCCGGGAGTTTATTCACCAGTATTTTGCCGAACCTGGTGATCAAAAACGTCGGGCAAGCCGTCCGCGAATCCAAGGCGGAAGTGGTCTACATCTGCAATATTATGACCCAAAAGGGCGAGACCGATCACTTTACCGATGCGGATCACGTCCGGGTGATCAATGCGCACTTAGGTGAGCACTTCATCGATACGGTCTTGGTCAACATTCAACCGGTCCCCGAAGACTACATTAACTTTCAGGCGTGGAATGAAATCTCTGAGCCCGTTCAGCACGACTTTACTGGATTGCGCGCGCAGGGTTGCCGGGTGATTTCGGCCAATTTCTTACGTCTGCGGGACAATGGGGCCTTCCATGACCGGGATAAAGTCGTCGCGGAGCTGATGAACCGGCTCCATGACGTCCACTAAAATTTAGCAATTGGGCTGGAGCAGTTTGCTTCCATCTTGTTCCCAACGACGGGGAATTTGCCAGCCCGAAGGAGGAATTCAAAATGTCGTACGCCAGTGAAGTCAAAAAGGAATTAACCGGGATCAAGGTCCACGCCGATAATGCCAAGGCGGAACTGATGGCTTTGATCCGGATGAATGGGTCCCTGGGGATTGCCAACCAGCAAATGGTCCTGTCGGTGCAAACAGAAAGTCCGGCGATTGCCCGGCGGATCTACTCCCTGTTGAAGGAATTTTTTGCCGTGGAATCGGAAATCGTCGTCCGGCGCAAGATGAAACTGAAAAAGAACAATACCTACGTGGTGCGCTTGCGCTACCGGGTCCAAGAGATCTTGGGCACCCTCGGGATTTTGGATGGCTTTAAGATTATGGAACGGGTGCCGACCGGAATGTTAAAAAACGACCTGATGGTCCAATCCTATTTGCGGGGGGCCTTTTTGGCCGGCGGCTCGGTCAACAATCCGGAAACGTCACGCTACCACTTGGAAATCTATTCTTTGTACGAAGAACACAATGAAATGATTGCCAAGTTGATCAATCAGTTTGGGCTCAACGCCCGGACGACCAGCCGGCGCAGCGGCTACATCGTCTACTTAAAAGAAGCCGAAAAGATTGCCAACTTCTTGCAATTGATCGGGGCAACCTCGTCAATGCTGGAATTTGAAAACATCCGGATCGTGCGCGATATGCGCAATTCGGTCAACCGGCTGGTCAACTGCGAAAATGCCAACATGGATAAGGTCGCCACGGCTTCCAACAAACAAGTCGAAAATATTCGCCTGATTGAAGCCCGGGTCGGCTTAAGCAGCTTGCCTGCCAAGTTGCAAGACATTGCCCGAGCCCGGCTGGCCCACCAAGAGGTCAGTTTAAAAGAGCTGGGCAATTTGGTGCCGGGCGGCCCAATCTCTAAATCAGGGGTCAACCATCGTTTGCGCAAGCTGAATGCCTATGCCGAAAAATTACGTGCCGAAGCTTGATCACAAGGTACGTTTTGGTAGCGTTACCACTAGCTTAACCACGCGCTTGTTCCCGATTGACGGGGGCTGGCGCGTTTGTACTTTTTTCACAAAATCTGGTGAATTCGGGGTGAAAAACTGTACTTTTTGAGCAAGCGTGTTAAAATAATACTCGTACATTAATTATTTGTTTTCCTAAAAGGAGGAACTTACAGTATGACTGTTAAGATTGGTATTAACGGTTTCGGCCGGATCGGTCGTTTGGCTTTCCGTCGGATTCACGAATTGAACTCTTCCGACATCGAAGTTGTTGCCATCAACGACTTGACGACTCCTTCCATGTTGGCTTACTTGCTGAAGTACGACTCTACGCACGGCAAGTTCCCAGGTGAAGTTTCTGCTTACGACGAAGGGATCATCGTTGACGGCAAGAAGTACCCAGTTTACGCTGAACGCGACGCTAAGAACATTCCTTGGGTTAAGAACGACGGCGTTGACTTCGTTCTGGAATGTACTGGTTTCTACACTTCAGCTGAAAAGTCCCAAGCACACTTGGATGCCGGTGCTAAGCGGGTTCTGATTTCTGCCCCAGCTGGTAACATCCCAACGGTTGTGCCAGGGGTTAACCTGGACACGCTGAAGGCAGAAGACAAGATCGTTTCTGCAGGTTCCTGCACGACGTCTTGCTTGGCCCCAATGGCTTACTTCTTGAACAAGGACTTCGGTCTGAAGGTTGGGACGATGACGACGGTTCACGCCTTCACTTCTACGCAAGCAATCTTGGATGGCCCTCGTGGCAAGAAGATGCGTAACAACCGGACTGCTTCTACCAACACGATTCCTCACTCTTCTGGGGCTGCTAAGGCTATCGGTCTGGTAATCCCTGAATTGAACGGTAAGCTGTCTGGTCACGCCCAAAGGGTTGGTGTGGTTGACGGTTCCTTGACTGAATTGGTTTCCATCCTGGACAAGAAGACCACGGTTGAAGAAATCAACGCCGCAATGAAGAAGGCAACCGAAGGCAACGAAGCTTACGGTTACACTGAAGACCCAATCGTATCTTCAGACATCATCGGCTCCACGTTTGGTTCTGTCTTTGACCCATCCCAAACGGAAATCATGGAAGCCGAAGACGGTACGCAATTAGTTAAGACGGTTGCTTGGTACGACAACGAATACGGGTTCACTTCCAACATGATCCGGACCCTGATTCACTTCGCTACCCTGTAATGGTTGGCTAAGGGCAAATTTTTTAAGGTGGGAGGAGGCGACTCCGCCCACCTTTTTTGAAAAAGAGAGGAGTTAGCAAGTTTATGGCTAAATTAACCGTAGCAGATCTTCAATTAGAAGGTAAAAAGGTATTGATGCGGGTCGACTTCAACGTGCCGGTTAAAGACGGAGTCGTTGGGGATGACAACCGGATCGTGGCAGCTTTGCCAACGATCAAGTACGTCTTGGACCACAAGGGGAAGGCAATTCTCTTCTCCCACTTGGGCCGGATCAAGAAGGAAGAAGACAAGCCCGGCCTGTCGATGCGGCCAGTCGCTGAAAAGCTGTCCAACCTGCTCAACAAGCCGGTAACCTTTGTGCCGGTAACCCGTGGGGCACAACTGGAAGAAGCCATTGACCAAATGCAAGACGGTGATGTTTTGGTTGTGCAAAACACCCGTTACGAAGACGTAATTGACGGTGAATACGTTAAGCATGAATCCGGCAATGACCCTGAATTGGGCAAGTACTGGGCTTCCTTAGGGGATGTCTTTGTCAACGATGCCTTTGGGACGGCCCACCGTAAGCACGCTTCCAACGTGGGGATTGCCACGAACATGCCTGGCAAGGCCGCAGCTGGGTTCTTGATGGAAAAGGAAATCAAGTTCTTGGGTGACGCCGTGGACAACCCAGTTCACCCCTTCGTTGCTATCCTCGGGGGTGCCAAGGTTTCTGACAAGATCGGCGTGATCACCAACCTGTTAGCCAAGGCGGACAAGATCATCGTTGGTGGGGGGATGGCCTACACCTTCAAAGCCGCTAAGGGCGAAAAGGTGGGGAACTCCCTGGTTGAACAAGACAAGATCGACTTGGCCAAGGACTTGCTGGCGAAGGCCGAAGGCAAGTTGGTCCTGCCAGTTGACGACGTGGTAGCCGACAAGTTTGCCAACGACGCTGACAGCAAGGTCGTTGAAGGCGACATTGAAGATGGCTGGATGGGCTTAGACATTGGTCCGAAGTCCGTTGAACTCTTCAAGAACACCCTGGCCGACGCGAAGACGGTCGTTTGGAACGGGCCAATGGGCGTCTTTGAAATGCCGAACTTTGCCAAGGGGACGCTGGAAGTCGGTAAGTTCCTCGGGACCTTGTCTGATGCTACGACGATCGTAGGTGGGGGTGACTCCACGGCGGCCGCTAAGCAACTCGGGATTGCCGACAAGCTGACGCACATCTCCACTGGTGGTGGGGCTTCCTTGACTTACTTGGAAGGCCAACCATTACCAGGGATCGTGGCTTTATCTGAAAAGTAATTTTTTTATAATGCGAGGCGCTCTTGAAAGAGCGTCTCTTTTTTGTTTACAATCAAACCGGACGTTTATGGTAAAATAGATCAAAACGTTGGTAAAAAGCCGAAGAAGGGAGCGATTGAATGCGCAAGCCGTTAATTGTTGGCAATTGGAAGATGTACAAGACGATTACCGAGGCGGTGGCCTACGTTGATCGAATCAAGGCGCAGTTGCCACCGGCCGATCAGGTGGAGGTGGAACTGGCGGTGCCGACCCTGTTTTTGCAATCGCTGGTGGAACGCACCCGGGGGACCAACCTTAAGATTGCGGCGGAAAATTGCTTTTACCAAGATGAGGGGGCTTTTACCGGGGAGACCAGTCCCGTGGCTCTGCGTGAGCTAGGCATTAAGCACGTCATCCTTGGTCACTCGGAGCGGCGCCGGCTCTTTTACGAAAGTGATGCCGTCGTCAACCAAAAAGTGCACGCCGCCCTGCAAGCTGGGATCTGCCCCTTGCTGTGCGTGGATGAAACGATGAAGCGCCAGGTTCAAGGCGACCGGGTCCAGTGGGTGGTCAGTCAGGTTCTGACCGGCTTGGCGGGCGTGACTGCGGCCCAACTGCCCCGAGTGACCTTGGCCTACGAACCCAGTTGGGCGATCGGGGCCGGCAAGGCGGCCGCGACCCCGAGCGAAGCGAACGAAGGGTGTTATTTGATTCGCCAGACCCTGGCCAGGCTGTATGGTGAATCAGCGGCCGCTCGGGTCCGGATCCTCTATGGCGGCAGTGTCAACCAGACCAATCTACCGGCGCTCTTGGCCCAGTCCGATATCGATGGGGTCTTGATTGGCCGGGCCAGCCTGGATCCGGCGGTCTTTTTACAAATGGTGGCGGTGGCCCAGCAAATCACAAATGGAAATGACGAAGGGAGTTCGAAATGATTACCCGTGCCTTAGTGGGGGATGCTTACACCCCCGTAAATGCGAATGAAGTTGCCTACTTACCCCAAGCCTTGATTGAAATTGATTCCAGCGGCCGGATTGACCGGGTGACTCCGGCGGCTGATCCGTCCTATGCGGCCCGGCTGAAAGCAGCGGAGGTCCAGCACTTGGTTGAACATTTGCCAGCCGACCAAGTGATTTGGCCCGGCTTTGTTGATCTGCACGTCCACGCGCCCCAATGGCCCCAAGCTGGCTTGGCCCTGGACAAACCGTTAGCAGCCTGGCTGAATGATTACACCTTCCCCTTGGAAGCTAAGTATGATGATCTGGCCTTTGCCAAACGGGTTTATCACGAACTGGTCCATGAATTGTTAAGCCAGGGGACGACGACGGTCCTCTTCTTTGGCACGATTCATACCGCCGCCAACCTGGAGCTGGCCCGCCAATGCATGCAGCAAGGCCTGCGGGCGGCGATTGGCCGGGTGGCCATGGACAATCCCGACCAGACGCCGGACTACTACCGCGATGCTTCGGCTGGCGAAGCGGTGGCGGCGACCGAACGCTTTATCCACCAACTCAAAGAGCTCGGGGCGGAAAATCCCCTGGCCCCGCTGCCGGTGATTACCCCGCGCTTCGTGCCGTCCTGCAGCGATGAAGCCTTGGCCGGCTTAGGCCGCCTGGCGCACCAGTATGATCTGCCGATCCAAACCCACGTCAGTGAAAGCAACTGGGAGCATCAGTACGCCATCGATCGCTTTGGGATGCACGACGCGGCTGTCTTGGACCACTTTGGCCTGTTGACGGAAAAGGCGGTCTTAGCCCACGGGACCCAATTGGCCCCAAAAGACCAGGCCTTGCTGCGCGAGCGGGGGAGTGCCTTGGCCCACTGCCCGATTTCCAACGCCTACTTTGGTAATGGGGTACTGCCGGTGCAGGAATTACTGGCGGCGGGCAATCAAGTGGGACTTGGAACCGATATTTCCGGCGGTTATTCCCCGAGTCTGTACGATAATCTGCGCCACGCCGTTGCCCTTTCCCAGGTGCGCAACGACGGGGTGACTACTCAGGATGCCGGGGCCGTGGGGTCGCGCATCAGTATGACGACGGCCTTTTACTTGGCCACGCTCGGCGGGGCCCGGGCCTTGCACTTGCCAGTCGGGCAGGTGCAAGCGGGGTGCTTGGCCGATCTGCAGGTGGTCAGCGACAGGTTTACCCGGCCGGCCGAAAGCCCGCAGGACCGGTTTGAACGCTTAATGTATCAGACTACGGCCCGGGAATTGCGCCAGGTGATCGTGCATGGTGAAACGGTGATTGACCACGCCGGGTAGAAAAAAGCGGGACCAGAGCACAGCTGCTTTGGCCCCGCTTTAGCGGTTAATGACGAAAAATTTGCTTGAAGTTGCGCCACCAGCGCCCCTTGACTTGGTGGTTGGCGACGGGTTGGGTGACCTCTACGCAGCCCAGGTAGGCGCCTTGGTCATCGTGCAGGGCGTAAAAGGCGATGTTGACCGGCTGGCCGTGGTGGGTAATCAAGAGCGAAATTGACTGCCGCTCCCCGTGGTGCATCTGGTCCAAGACCGCCTGGACCCGGGCCTTAGAATGGCTGGGGTGGACGGCTAAGACGTGCTTGCCCAGGTCGGCTTCGGTCCGGGTAAAGAGGCGGTGGTCGTTCATTGAGGACCAGCGGATGATGTCGTCTTGGTCAAGCAAGTCAAATTCGACTGGAATGGTTTGAAAAATTGCGCTGAGCTGTGCCAGGGTCAGTTGGCCCCCGGGCAAGTGAATGGTTTCCATGCAAGTAAGCCTCGTTTCGTTAATGTTAAGATAATAATAACGATGTGCTCCCGGCAATCTTCAAGAAACGTCAAAATTGATGCTCGATCAATCGCTTGATAAGATCGAAGGGAAAGAATGTGACAGATGATGCCGAAAAGTCGGATGGAAGTGTTTAGTGATGGGGTGTTGGCGATTGTGATCACGATCATGGTCTTGGAGCTGCACGAACCCACCGGGGCTAGCTTTGCGGCCTTAAAGCAGGTCGCGCCGACCTTTGTCGCCTACCTGCTCAGTTACGCTTACGTCGGAATCTACTGGAATAATCACCACCACCTGGTGGCTGCGCTCAAGCAAGCCTCGGGGGAAATTTTGTGGGCCAACCTCTTTTGGATCTTTTGGATGTCCTTGATGCCTTGGGCGACCCAGTGGCTGGGCAGCCATTTATTTGCGACGGCGCCGACCGTGGTTTATGGGGGCGTGCTGTTGATGTGTTCGCTCTCATATTACCTTTTGCAGACCGCCGTCTTGCGCCAAGCCGGTCGGGACTCGGCGTTGGTGGCCTTGTTTGGGCGCGATTTAAAGGGCAAGCTCAGCGTGGCCACGTACCTCTTGGCCACCTTGAGTGGCTTTGGCTGGCCGGCCGTTAGCTACTTGCTGTTGACCATCATGGCGGTGGTTTGGTTGATCCCCGATACCCGGATTGAACGTTTTTACCAACAACGGGCCACGCAAGGATCTGTGAAGTAAGCGCCGTAAAAAAAGTTGCGAAAATTGCGGCGATCAGATCAACGATGGTAGCGGTTCCGCCAAAACGGGTGGGCAATCCTACTTGTTTTAAGCTGAACAAAATAATACAATGGACAATGTAAGTAAAAATACTATGCAAACCATTCCAGAGGAGAGAAAAAAATGTCATTAATTACTGATATTTACGCTCGTGAAGTCCTCGACTCACGTGGTAACCCAACTGTTGAAGCCGAAGTTTACACCGAAGCCGGTGGTGTCGGCCGCGGGATCGTGCCTTCCGGGGCTTCAACTGGTGAACACGAAGCCGTTGAACTTCGTGACGGCGACAAGGACCGTTTTGGCGGCAAGGGCGTGTTGAAGGCCGTTGCCAACGTTAACAACGTCATCGCCAAGGAAATCGTTGGGATGGAAGTAACTGACCAAATCGCGATCGACAAGGCTATGATCAAGTTGGACGGGACGCCGAACAAGGGCAAGCTTGGGGCCAACGCCATCTTGGCTGTTTCCCTGGCTGCTGCCCGGGCTGCCGCTGACGAACTCCAAGTGCCACTGTACAACTACTTGGGCGGGTTCAACGCGCACGTCTTGCCAACGCCAATGATGAACGTCATCAACGGTGGGGCACACTCCGACAACAAGGTTGACTTCCAAGAATTCATGATCATGCCAGTTGGGGCAAAGAGTGTTCGCGAAGCCATCCGGATGGGTTCCGAAACTTTCCACGCCCTGAAGAAGGAACTGGAAAAGGACGGCAAGGTAACTTCTGTTGGTGACGAAGGTGGGTTTGCCCCTGACTTTGCCAACAACGAAGAACCATTCCAATACCTGATCAAGGCCATCGAAGACGCTGGCTACAAGCCAGGCAAGGATGTGGCGATTGCCTTTGACGTGGCTGCTTCTGAACTTTGGAACGACGAAGACAAGAAGTACAAGTTGCGTTGGTCCACTGGTGAAGAATACACCACCGAAGAATGGATTGAATACCTGTCCGGGATCATCGCTAAGTACCCAGTTGTATCTGTAGAAGACCCAATTGACGAAAACAACTGGGACGACTGGGTAACGTTGACCAACAAGCTGGGCAAGCAAGTTCAATTGGTTGGGGACGACTTCTTCGTAACCAACACCGACTACTTGGCTAAGGGGATCAAGATGGGCGCTGCCAACTCCATCTTAATCAAGCTGAACCAAATCGGGACGCTGACGGAAACGGTTGAAGCCATCGAAATGGCTAAGGAAGCCGGCTACACGGCCGTTGTTTCCCACCGGTCCGGTGAAACCGAAGACACGACGATCGCTGACTTGGTTGTGGCCTTGAACGCTGGCCAAATCAAGACTGGTTCCATGAGCCGGACGGACCGTCTTGCTAAGTACAACCAACTGATGCGGATCGAAGACAACCTGGGTGACGTGGCTCAATACAAGGGGATCCACTCCTTCTACAACTTGAGCGAACAAGCTCGCCAAGACATCGAAAACCGTTAATCAACAGTTAACGATCCAAATTAAAAGTGCCGTGGGGCTTTCATTATTGAAAGCTCACCGGCGCTTTTTAGTTTAATTAAGAATCGATGAGAAGCCGTTGATTGAACTTTTAGATGGCTTCCCCTATAATTTTAAGCAGTGCTGATTGACGGGGATCTGCGCCAAGATCAAGGGTCAACAGCGAATAGGAGGAAAGAAAATGGCAAAGAATAAAATCGGGGCCCCAGCCCTTAGCCGGACGATGACGGCGGGTCAGATGGAAATGATTTCCCTCGGGGGCGCGATTGGGGTCGGCCTCTTTATGGGCTCGACGGCGTCCATTAAGTGGACTGGGCCGTCCGTCTTGCTAGCTTACGCTTTTGTGGGGCTGTTGCTGTATATCGTGATGCGGTCCTTGGGGGAAATGATCTACTTAAATCCGGGAACCGGGTCCTTTGCGGATTACGCGACGGAATACGTGCACCCCTTGGCGGGTTACCTCGCGAAGTGGGCCAACGTCTTTGAATACATTGTCGTCGGCATGTCCGAAGTGGTGGCGGCGACCGAATACTTGAAGTATTGGTGGCCGCAGATCTCGCCCCTCTGGTCGGGGTTGATTATCATTGCCTTTTTGGTATTAGCCAACCTGGCCAGTGCCAAATCATATGGTTCCTTGGAATTTTGGTTTGCGATGATTAAGGTTGTCACGATCATCTTTATGATCATCCTGGGCCTCTTGGTAATCTTCTTTGGCTTTGGTAACGGCGGCCATCCGACCGGGTTTTCCAACCTATGGTCCCACGGTGGTTTCTTCACCGGTGGGGTGAGCGGCTTCTTCTTCTCGATGTCGATTATTGTCGGTTCCTACCAGGGGATTGAATTACTGGGGATTTCGGCCGGGGAAGTGGCTAATCCGCAAAAAGCGGTCGTTAAATCCGTCAAGTCCGTCCTTTTGCGGATCTTGATCTTCTACATCGGGGCGATCTTTGTGATTGTTACGATCTACCCGTGGAACCAACTCAGTTCCCTTGGCTCGCCATTTGTGTCCACCTTTGCTAAGGTTGGGATCACGGCCGCGGCGTCGATCATTAACTTCGTGGTTTTAACGGCGGCCTTGTCCGGGGCGAACTCGGGGATTTACTCGTCCAGTCGGATGCTCTTTAAATTGGCCCACGAAGGCGATGCGCCCAAACTCTTTGGTCGCCTGTCCAAGCGGATTGTCCCAGACGCGGCGATCTTAGGAATCTCTGGGGGGATTTTGCTTGGCTTTATCATTGACTTGATTGCCGCTTCGCAAAACAAGTCGATGTCAGATCTGTTCGTGATCGTCTTTTCTTCGTCGGTCTTGCCAGGGATGATTCCGTGGTTTGTGATTCTGTTGGCGGAATTGAAGTTCCGCAAGCACAATCCGAACCTGATGGTTGACCACCCCTTTAAATTACCGCTGTACCCGTTCTCAAATTACTTTGCGATCGTGGCCCTGTTGGTAATTGTGGCCTTCATGTTTGTGAATCCGGATACCCGGGTCTCGGTGATTGCCGGGTTGGCCGTCTTGGTGGTGGCCACGGCGGTTTACTTGATTCGTTACCGGGGCAACTTGCGCAAGGAAAATTAATGATGATCAGCAGTCGGCCTTCGTTTTTGGGCGGGCTGCTTTTTTGGAGGAAAAAAGATGTTTAATGAAATTCATCACCTGGCCATCATTGGCAGCGATTATGCGAAAAGCAAGCATTTTTACGTTGATTTACTAGGGTTTACTCTCATCCGGGAAAATTACCGGCCCGATCGGGGTGATTACAAGCTGGACCTGGCCTGCGGCGACCAAGAAATCGAACTCTTTATTCGCCCCGAGGCACCCCAGCGGCCCTCGTATCCCGAAGCCTTGGGCCTGCGTCACCTGGCCTTTCGCGTGGCGGATGTCGCGGCGACCGTGCAAGCCTTGACGGCGAAGGGGATTGAAACGGAACCGATCCGGGTCGATCCCTTTACCCACGGCAAAATGACCTTTTTCTTTGATCCGGATGGCTTGCCGCTGGAAATTCACGAATAACGGGGATTTGCAACCGTTCTCACCGTCCGCAGCACCGCAAAGCGTGGTAAACTCGGTAGGGAAATTAATTTTGAGGTGATGCAATTGGAGCGCCGGCGCTTTTACAGTCCTAATTACGGTAACAGCCGCCAGATCGGGCGGGCAATTATGATTGGCCTAGTCACAGGGCTAGTGGTGAGTTTCTTTCGTTTGAGTATTCAATGGGGGTTGACGGGGGTTCAGACCGCCTTTGGTTACTTTCACCATCACCCGTGGGGCTTGCTGCCCTGGACGGTGGGCTCAATCATTTTAGCCTTGCTGCTGGGCTATCTGACCCAACACTATCCGAACATCAAGGGTTCCGGGATTCCTCAGGTCGAAGGTCAATTAATGGGGCAGTTTGAAGAAGCCTGGTGGCCAGTGCTATGGCGGAAATTCTTTGGCGGGATCTTGAGTATTGGTTCTGGTCTGTTCTTGGGCCGGGAAGGGCCTTCGATCCAGCTGGGGGCGACCGTTGGCCAGGGGATTGCTGAACATGGGCAGGTCACGCCGGTTGAGCGCCGGGTCGGGATTGCCAGCGGGGCGGCCGCGGGTCTGTCGGCTGCCTTTAATGCCCCGATTGCATCATCAATGTTTATCCTCGAAGAGGTTTACCATAATTTTTCGCCCTTGGTTTGGCTGTCGGTCTTCATCAGTGCCCTGTGTGCCAACCTAGTTTCGATGCAATTCTTTGGCTTAAAACCGGATTTAAACGTTCCGCACGAAAGCGTCTTTCCGCTGGCTCAGTACTGGCAATTAGTGGTCTTGGGCTTGTTGTTGGGGCTTTTGGGCCGCTTGTACCAGCTGGTGATCTTAAACTTGGGGGCCTGGACGCGGCGGCTGAAGTGGCTCAAGCCGGCTTGGTACCCGGTGATTCCCTTTGTCCTGGTAATTCCGATTGCCTGGCTCTGGCCGCAAACCCTGGGTGGGGGGAACGAATTGATTGTGGGGCTCTCCCAAATGCAGCCCGGCTTGCTGTGGTTGGTGTGGTTGTTTGTCCTGCGGTTCGTCTTTTCTATGCTTTCATACGCCTCGGAGCTGCCCGGGGGGATCTTTTTGCCGATCCTGACCTTGGGGGCAGTTTTTGGGGCGGTGTACAGCGCGGGGATGGCGCAGCTGGGGCTGCTCCCGCTGCACTACCTGCCTAATTACGTGATCTACGCGATGGCGGGCTACTTTGCCTGCATTTCTAAGGCGCCCTTTACGGCGATCCTGTTGATTACCGAAATGGTCGGGACGATGGCGCACTTGATGCCGTTAGCGGTGGTCGCAATTATCGCCTACTTGGTCGATGACCTTTTGGGGGGGCGGCCGGTTTACTACGCGATGTTTGAAAACTTCATCCACCAGCGGCCCCACGCCAAATTGCGTGGCTTGACCCAAATGACGACGACCATCTTTGCCGGGGCGCAGCTCGACGGGATGGCGATCAAGGACTTTGCCTGGCCGGTGGGAAGTTTGGTTCTGGCGGTGTACCGGGGAGAAGATCAACTGGTCCCGCGGGGGGATACCAAGCTGCAAGTTGGTGACACCCTGGTGATTCAATTAACCGGGGCCCAGCACTTGCAAGAACAAGCGCAAATTAACGCCGCGGCCCACCAGAGTGCCCGCAAATAAACAACTGCCCCCGTCGGAACAACTCCGGCGGGGGCAGTTGGGCTTTATGCTGCGGTGTGTTTCAATTGGCGCACCAGTAACAGTAAGCAGCCGGTGGCCAAGAGACAGTAAAATTCGGCGTTCCAACCGAGCGCGGGCAGACCAAAGTGTTCTAAAGTCTGGGCCGCGCTCAATGAGGCAATCGCAATGCCAACGTTATAGAAAATCGCGTTTAATGAGGAGGCTAAGGTGACCGCCGCCGGGTGGGCCTGGTTGGCCCGGTTCAAAAAGAGGACCTGGGCCGGGGCACTAAAGAGGGGGATCAAAAAGCCCATCAGCAAGAGCACCGTTAGCCCTCCGAGCTGACTACGCATCAACGGCGCGAAGAGGGCCAGACAGCTGATTTGCAGGAGGTAGACGGGGATCAGCCGCCTCATACCGTTTTTGGCCGCTAGCCGGCCCGACAAAATACTGCTGAGCACGTCTAAGATTCCCAGCACGGCTAAAATGATGGTCAAAGCAGTGACGCTAAAGCCCAGCGTGTCCTGGAGCAAGGGCCGAATGTAAGTGTAGTAACCGTACAAGGTGGCCGCCCCAAAGGTCACGAACCCAATTCCCAGCCAAATTTGCCGGTCGCCAAACAGTTTTAATTGGGCCTTGATGCTGCCGGGGGTCCCGGGCAGGTGGTGGGGGACCAAGAAGACGGTTGCCACAGCCACAACGGCGGTGACGGCGGTCACCAGGTAGAACGCCGCTTGCCAGTGCCAATGGGCGGCAATAAAGGTCCCAAGCGGCACCCCGGCGACACTGGCAATCCCAAAGCCGGTGTAAATCCACGCCACAATCTGGGAACCACTGGCTTGGTTCGGCGCCAGATCATAAGCAATGACCAGCAGCAAGGATTCCAGTAAGCCGGCGACCGAGGCGGTTAAGATCCGGGCCAACAAGAGCCAGTTAAAGCTCGGCGCCCAGCAACTGATTACGGTCCCAACCAAAAAGACGCCCAGTAAGGTCAGCAACAATTTGAAGCGATCAAAGCGGGCGGTGGCCATCGTGATGAGCGGGGTCAGCAGTGCATAGGTCCAGGCAAAGGCTGACACCAGCCAGGCGATCTGGGCCAAGGATTCGTGAAAGGAATTGGCGATCAAGGATAAATTCCCGACAATCATAAATTCATTACAACCGAGCATAAAAGAAATTAAGACAAAATCGGCCGTCAATAAGCGCAGACGGCCGGTTGAAATGGTCGTCAAAATAAAGCCTCCAATCTTTTTTCTAACTATCTTCATTGTACGGGATTTTCGTGGGCGGTGCCAATTTTGGCAGTTAAATTAGGCAAACGTCCAGAAATATGGTATGATCATTAGGATATGTTGTGGTTGAAATTAGGAGGAAATATTCAATGTTAATGACCCTCTTCTTGATCGACTGCGTGGTCCTAATTGCTTGCGTAATGATGCAGCCAGCAAAGACTGATAATGATGCGATGTCCGCTTTGACCGGTGGGTCCGGGGATTTATTCTCCCGGCGGAAAGCGCGGGGCTTTGAAGCCGTAATGCAGATTGTCACCACCATCGTGGGGGCGCTCTTCTTTATCTTGGCGCTGGCGATCATCTACACGTCATCACATTAGCCGTCGCGTCGAACATAAGAAATATTGCACGAAGAGGCTGTGGCAGTTGTCACGGCCTTTTATGATGAATGAACAACCGAGAGGAATCTTTAATGACAGATTTACAAGAACAGATTTTAAAAGTCTTGGGTCTTAACCCAACGATCAGTCTGTCGGCAGAAAAAATTGGCCGCCTGATCAAAAAAGCCTCGGCAGATGATTTTACCCCCTTGGTCCAGGCCCTGGCCAAATTAGAACGGGAAGGCTTGGTAGAAGTCACGGACCAGGGCGAATTTAAGCTGGTTCCCCAACAAGAAGAAATCGTGGGGGTCTTCCACGCCAATCCGAAGGGCTTTGGCTTTGTCGCTTATGATGATGATTTGCCGGATATTTACGTCAATCCGGACCACACGGCCCACGCCTTGAACGGCGACCAGGTTAAGGTAAAGATCTTGCGGGCCGGGGATCCGACCAAGGACCAGGGACCAGAGGGGGCCGTGACCGAAATTCTTGAACACCACTATGATCACGTGGTGGGGGAATTTAAGCACCTGACGATGGGCAACTTCATTGGGGAAATCCTCCTCAAGGACAAGAAGTTGACCAATTACCGCTTCTACGTGACCGACCAAGGCCTTAATCCCCAGGATAATGAAGTCGTCACCGCTACGATTACCAATTACCCGAGTGACGAGGCCCCCGAAATTATGACCGGGGCCGTAACCGAAGTGATTGGGGACAAAGATGAGCCGGGGATTGATATCCTGTCAGTGGTCTACGCTCACGATGTGCCCCACGAATTTCCCCAGGAAGTAATGGACCAGGCCAACGCGATTCCGCTGACGGTGCAACCCGAAGAAAAAGTTGGCCGCCGCGACTTGACCGATCAACCCTTGGTCACGATCGACAGCATTGAATCCAAGGACTTGGACGACGCCGTAGTAGCGTGGCAACTGCCAAACGGCAACTACCACTTAGGGGTTCACATTGCGGACGTCTCGCATTACGTTAAGCCGGGGACGCCGTTGGATCAAGAGGCCTATAAGCGGGGGACGTCGGTTTATTTGACCGACCGGGTCATTCCGATGTTGCCGAAGCGTTTATCAAACGGAATTTGTTCCTTGAACCCGAACGAAGAACGGTTGGCGATGTCGTGTGAAATGGAAATCAACCCGCAAGGTGAAGTGGTCAAAGAAGAAATCTTCCCGTCGGTGATCCGTTCGCACGCCCGGATGACCTACAAGGCGGTTAATAAGATCTTAGAGGCGCACGATGAAAAGACCCGGGCCCAGTACGCCGAATTAGTGCCGATGTTTGAAACCATGGCCGACTTGCACCGGATCTTGCTCAAGCACCGGCACCAACGGGGCGCGATCGACTTTGAAGCACCGGAAGCCAAGATTATTGTGGATGAGACCGGCCACCCGATCGACATTGAATTGCGCGACCGGGGCTTGTCGGAACGGATGATTGAATCCTTTATGCTGGCTGCCAACGAAACGGTAGCAGAGCACTACTTTAAACTCCACGTCCCATTCCTCTACCGGATCCACGAGACCCCGGATGCGGAACGGTTAAAGAGTTTTGCGGAATTCCTGTCAGTTTTTGGGATCCAAATGAAGGGGGACTTAAGTGCTGCTTCGCCAAAGATGCTGCAAAAGGTCTTAAAGGACGTGGCCGGGACCCCCGAAGAGCAAATGGTGCAGGTAATGATGCTGCGCAGCATGCAGCAAGCCAAGTATGCGGACGAAGAAGTCGGCCACTTTGGCTTGGGCGCCAAGTACTATACCCACTTTACTTCGCCGATTCGGCGGTACCCGGATACCACCGTTCACCGCTTAATTCGCTGGTACGCCGAACACGGTACCGATGCGGCGGCTAAGGCCAAGTACGAACCGGTGTTGGGCGAAATCGCTGAACATACTTCCATGGCCGAACGCCGCGGGATTGACACCGAACGTGACGTTGACAGCATGAAGAAGGCGGAATACATGGAAGACCACGTGGGCGAAACCTTTGACGCGGTCGTGTCTTCCGTCATGAAGTTTGGTTTGTTTGTGGCCTTAGAGAATACGGTGGAAGGCCTGATCCACATCAGCGCGATGCAAGATGATTTCTACGAATACATCGAAAAGCACATGGCCTTGGTCGGGCGGCGCAACCACCACATCTTCCAAATTGGCCAGCCGGTCAAGGTAAAGCTGTTGCGGGTCGACAAGGACCAACGCGAAGTTGACTTTGAACTGGTTAACCCGGGTGAAGCGCCCGTTACCAAGTTGCGGGCGCCCCGCCAAGATGACCGGCGCGGCGGTGGCCGCAACCGGCGGCGCAACAATGACCGGCGTGATCACCGTCGGCATGATGATCATTCCCGCTCTGATCGGCGCCGGGACAATGGGGATCGGAACAGTTACCAAATCAACCGCGGTCAAACCCGCCACAAGGGGGATCGGGAGCCGGGGCAACGGCGCCGGCGTCACCGTTAAATTGAACCAACTTGCAACGTTGAAAGGAGGTTTCAGCGATGGCTCAAAAGAAAAAAGCCGCGTTAGATGCCAATTTAGTGGCCCAAAATAAAAAGGCCCGCCATGATTACGCGATCACGGCGACGTACGAAGCCGGCTTGGTCCTAACCGGGACGGAGATCAAGTCGGTCCGGGCCCGGCGGGTCCAACTTAAGGACGGCTACGCCCAGTTTCATAACGGCGAGCTGTGGCTGATGAACGTCCACATTAACGAGTATAGCAATGGGAATGTTTTTAACCACGATCCCTTGCGCAACCGGAAACTTTTGTTGCACAAAAAAGAGCTGCAAAAGCTGCGGGCAACGCTCACCACTAAAGGAGTGACCTTAGTGCCATTAAAGATGTACCTTAAGCACGGCTTTGCCAAGGTCTTGTTAGGGGTCGCCAAGGGGAAGCATGAGTACGATAAGCGCAATGATATCAAGCGGCGGGAACAAGAACGCCAAATCGAGCGCGTTTTAAAGCATTACTAACCAAACAACGGCGATTTCTCCAAGTTCGAGAAATCGCCGTTGTTTAAGTTAGTGTAATTTTTGCCAGTGACAGTCACGGAGGGTCGTGCCCATTGACAGGCCTGGTTCAGCTTGGGGGCGCCACTTGAATTTGCGGCGCAATGGCTGGGGATCCGGCCGTTTGGCCCAGTGGTTCAAGACGCACGCCACTAGGATTGCCAAGGGTTCGTCTTGGGGGTGGTTAATCGTAATGGCCAAAAAAGAGGCACCGGTCTCAGCGGCGGGTTCCATGGCAAAGACCTGGTGGCTGCCCTTGAAGACGCGGTAGTGATTGGTGAGGGCATTGCCGACAATGACCCAATTCAAGCCCCGGATGTAGACGACTTCCCGCACAAAGCCCAGGGATTTGCCAACGACGCCGACTTTTTGGTGGTTGACATAGAGGGCGAACTTGGGCAAGAGCCCTAATGACAGTTGGCTGACTTCGGCGAGCAGATCGCCGCGCATGTTGTACAAGGAGAGGGCATCTTGCCGCAAGCCCCATTTACCGGCTAAGAGGTAGGCGGCTTGGTTGTTTTCATCGTGAATCACCGTGGCTGGTTGACGATCAGTAGCGTGATCCCGCATGTAGAGCGTTCGCACGGGAGTGCCTCCTTTCATTGGCTGATTACCTTGTATTTTATCAGTGTCCGCTGATTTTGAACAGCCTGTCAGCGGTTTCATCTTTTCTCCCGTCCCGCGCAGAAGTATGCTAAAATTAAAAGCGAGGTGCATGATTTTGAAACAATTGATTCATAATGATTGGTGGCCCGTCTTGGCGCCCCAATTTGAAAGTCCAACTTATCAACATTTGCATGATTTTTTGGTTCACGAGTACACCACTCAGACGATTTATCCGGAAATGCATCACATTTTTACGGCGTTTGAGTGGACCCCGTTTTCGCAGGTTAAGGTAGTGATCTTGGGCCAAGACCCGTACCACGGTCCGCACCAGGCGCACGGGTTAAGCTTTTCCGTCTTGCCGGGGGTGGCGATTCCGCCGTCCTTACAAAATATTTATAAGGAGCTGCAAGCGGACTTGGGCTATCCCCCGGTCAACCACGGTTACTTAAAAAAGTGGGCTGAGCAGGGGGTCTTGCTTTTGAACTCGGTGTTGACGGTCCGGGCCGGTCAAGCCTACTCGCACCAAGGTAAGGGGTGGGAAGCGCTGACCGATGCGGCAATTATGGCCTTGTCCAAACGGCCGCAACCCGTCGTCTTCATCCTGTGGGGGAAGGCAGCCCAACGCAAGAAGCAGTTGATTGATTTGGACACGAATCTGGTTTTGGAATCTGCCCACCCCAGTCCCCTGTCAGCCTACCGGGGCTTCTTTGGTTCACGACCGTTCTCAAGGACTAATCAAGCCTTGGTGGCGATGGGAGAAACGCCAATTGATTGGCAGTTGCCAGCGACCGTTGATGGTGAAGCGTAGGAAGAAAAGGAGTCTTTGCAATGGATATTTTTGAAAAGTTAGCACAAGATTTAAAGGGCCAAGGCCGGCGGATCGTTTTCCCGGAAGGTAGTGACAAGCGGATTATGGGGGCGGCCGTGCGGCTGAAGGCCGATGGAGTCGTGGACCCGGTCTTATTGGGGAGCCAAGCTGAGCTGAAGCAAGTGGCCAGTGAAAACAACTTTGATTTAAGCGGGATTGAAATCTTGGATCCCGCGACCTACCCGGCGGCTGACAAGCAAGCCATGCATGATGCCCTGTTGGAACGGCGCAAGGGGAAGAACACGCCGGAAGAAGTTGACCAAATGTTGACCGACGTTTCGTACTTTGGGACGATGCTCGTTTACTTAGGCAAAGTTGACGGGATGGTCTCAGGGGCGGTTCACTCAACGGGGGCCACGGTACGCCCGGCCTTACAAATTATTAAGACCAAGCCCGGCCAAAAGCGGATTTCGGGGGCCTTTATCATGCAAAAGGGTGAAGAACGCTACATCTTTGCCGACTGTGCCATCAACATCGAATTGGATGCGGAAACGATGGCGGCGGTGGCCTTACAAAGTGCGGAAACGGCGGAACTCTTCGGCTTAGACCCGAAGGTAGCGATGCTGTCCTTCTCGACCAAGGGATCAGCCAAGGGTGAGATGGTAACCAAGGTCGCCGAAGCCACGAAGCTCGTGCAAGCCCAAGCCCCAACCTTAGCGGTGGACGGGGAATTACAATTTGATGCGGCCTTTGTTCCGGAAGTGGGGGCCCTCAAGGCGCCTGGTTCCAAGGTTGCCGGTCACGCCAACGTCTTTGTCTTCCCAAGTCTGGAAGCGGGGAACATTGGTTACAAGATTGCCCAACGGTTTGGTGGTTTTGAAGCCGTGGGCCCAATTTTGCAAGGGTTAAACGCCCCAATTGCCGACCTTTCCCGGGGCACGAGTGAAGAAGACGTCTACAAGGTCGCTTTGATTACGGCGGCCCAGGTTAAGTAGGGTGACGGGCGTGAAGATCGCATTAGCAAATCGGGAAGCAACCATGGCCTTGGGTCGCCGTTTGGCCCCGCTGTTGCAAGCTGGGGACGTTTTGGTCTTAAATGGTGACCTGGGGGCGGGCAAAACAACCTTTACGAAGGGGTTGGCCGCCGGGCTGGGGATCCAACAGATGATCAAGAGTCCGACCTTTACCATCATTCGTGAGTACCAAGGCGGCCGCTTGCCGCTTTACCACATGGACGTTTACCGCTTGGAAGCGGGCGGTGGCCAGGACTTGGGCTTAGAAGAGTACTTTGATGGGGATGGAATCAGCGTGGTTGAGTGGGCCCAATTTGTGGCCGATGAATTGCCAACCGAATACTTATCCCTGACCTTTACCCGGACTGCGACGGAAAATGAGCGGCGGTTAACGGTGGTTCCCCATGGCACGCGCCTGACCCACGTGGTGGAGGAATGGCTCCATGGCTGAAGCAGAAATCACGATGCGCCTGGCACAACGCGCGGATGCGGCGGCCTTATTGGCCTTTTTGCAAGGCGTTGCTCCGGAAAGTGACGCAATTTTGCTGCCCGGCTTGGACCGCGTCACGGTCGCTGAAGAAGCGGTGCGGCTAAGTGCGGTGGCAGATCGCGACGATTGTTTGATTTTATTGGCCTGCTTGGGGCCAGAAATCGTCGGGGTGTTAACCATCATGAATCTAGCCGCCACGCCAGGGGTCGGTGAAATGGGGCTGGTAATTGCCAAACGATACTGGCACCAAGGGATTGGCCGCTTGCTGATGGAAGAAGGTCAGTACTGGTTTGAAAATTACAGTACCTTGGACCAATTGATGTTGACGGTGTTTGATCATAATATCTGGGGGAAAAAGCTGTACCAAGATATTGGCTTTCAGACGGTCGGGACCCTGCTGGAACCGGCGGCCGATGGGCAGGTCAAGCCGGCCACCAAGATGGTTTATCCTTAAAAAAGAGTAGCGCTGGGAGGGGCGGCCTTCCAGCGCTACTCTTGTTTTAGTGAACCGGCTTGATAAAGGGGGTTAATTTTTTGGGGCCAAATTGCCGCGCCTGGGTTAATAAAATATTGGCACAGGCTTGGGCATCATCTAAGGCGTTATGATGATGGTGCAATTCGATTTGCAAGGCATCGGCCACCGTATTGAGCTTGTGGTTGGTCAGCTCTGGATACAGGGCCTGGCTGGTCCGCAATGTATCCAAGGTCAGGTATTGCGCCGGAGCCAGGTTATAATGGGCCAACGTGTTCTTTAAGACACTGTTATCAAAGCTGGCGTTGTGGGCAACGACTAGTTTTTCCGGGGTAAAAAAGGAGTGGATGTGTTCCCACACCGCGGGAAAAGTCGGCGCATTGGCCACGTCCTGTTCATGGATGCCGTGGATTTGCACGTTCCGCCAGAAAAAAGGCGTTTGCGGGTTGATCAAGGTATAGAATTGATCCGTAATTTGACTGTCCCGGACCACGGTTAGGGCCAAGGAACAGGCACTGAACCGCTTGCCGGACGCGGTTTCAAAATCAATGGCGATAAAATTCATGTGGGCGCCTCCGTTTTTATTGCGTTAATTTAATAATAAAGCATCGGTGCCGACCAGTGCAAACCGGATGCAATGGTATATAATGAAACGGTTAAACTTATCCTGCCCTGTGCGGGTAGTGACAGACAGAAAGGAATTAATGAGACATGACTTATCAATTAACGGCAGACACTTTTGCGGGCTTGACCTTATTGGCCAATGAACCGTTGGCCAAGTACACGCACACCAAGACGGGGGGCCCGGCGGACTGGCTGGTGTTCCCGGAAACAGTGGCCCAAGTGCAAGCAATTGTGACTTATGTCCATGACCACCAGATTCCATTAACGGTGTTGGGCAACGCCAGCAACTTAATCGTCAAGGACGGCGGGATTGCTGGGTTGGTCATGATTTTAACCAAGATGAAGCACATTGAAGTTCATGATACGATCGTCACGGCCCAAGCCGGGGCGGCTTACATTGATACGACGATCGTGGCGCGGGACCATCATTTGAGTGGCCTGGAATTTGCGGCCGGGATTCCCGGCAGTGTCGGGGGCGCCATCTTTATGAATGCCGGGGCGTATGGCGGCGAAACCAAGCACGTGGTGAAGTCAGCCACGGTCCTGACTCCGGCCGGCGAAATCAAGACCCTGTCCAACCAAGAACTGGACTTTGGCTACCGGCACAGTGCGGTGCAAGACGACAACTTGGTCGTCTTGGCGGCTGATTTCCAACTGACGCCGGGGGACTTTGACCAGATCAAGGCCGAAATGGACGACCTGAATGCGCGGCGCGCGGCCAAGCAACCGTTGGAATTGCCTTCATGTGGGAGTGTCTTTAAGCGCCCGACGGGTTACTTTGCTGGAAAATTGATTCATGATGCCGGCTTGCAAGGTTACACGGTGGGGGGCGCGCAAGTCTCCACCAAGCACGCGGGCTTTATTGTCAACATTGGGAACGGGACGGCCACGGATTACTTAGCGGTGATTCGGCATGTGCAAGCGACCGTGAAGGCCAAGTTTGGCGTGGACTTGGAAACGGAAGTCCGGATTATCGGTCGTGATTAGCCCAGTTTGGCCCGGCCAATAAAAGTGCTATAATGGGGCAGACAATTAAGCAGGGAGGAATGTGGAATGGATTGGATTGCGACACTCCTCACGTGGCGAAACTTAATCAGCCTGATTGATATTTTAGTGATTTGGCTGGTCATCTATGAATTGATGGTGCTGTTGAAGGGGACCCGCGCGGTGCAACTCTTCAAAGGGATTTTGATTATTATCGTCATCAAGTTGATTTCGTGGTACGTGGGCTTATCAACGGTGTCGTGGGTAATGGACCAAGTGATCAACTGGGGGGTAATTGCGATGGTAATTATCTTCCAGCCCGAAATTCGGCGGGGGCTGGAGCACCTGGGGCGGGGCACGATGTTGACGCGCAACCGGGTCGCCAACCAAGCTGAAGAAGAAATGATCAAGCAATTGGATCAAGCGATTCAGTACATGTCCAAGCGGCGGATTGGGGCGTTGATTGCGATTCAAATGGAGACCGGCTTAGAGGAATACATTGAGACCGGGATTCCCCTGGATGCCGAAATCACCGGGGCCCTGCTGATCAATACCTTTATTCCGAATACGCCGTTGCATGACGGGGCCGTGATCATCAAAAACAATCGGGTGGCCGTGGCGGCGGCCTACCTACCGCTTTCGGACAGTAAACTGATTCCTAAGGAGCTCGGGACGCGTCACCGGGCGGCCGTGGGAATTTCCGAAGTGACGGATGCGTTGACGATTGTAATCTCCGAAGAGACCGGGGAAGTTTCTCTGACCAAGGATAATGAGTTGTTGCGCAACATGTCCCAAAAGAATTATTTGAAGTTTTTGCGGGCGCAATTATATAAAGAAGAGGCTGGCAACCGCAATTTATTGACGGATTTGTTGACGCGCATCAAGGGGGTTGGCAAGTGAAACAGCAAGAAAAGGGCTTTTTTAACAGCACCTGGTTTTACCGCATTATTTCCTTGATTTTGGCCTTAGTGCTGTTTATGTACGTCAATGGCAGCAAGGATGGCTTTTTGCGGCAAACAACACGGGATGGCAATACGACGGCGTTAATGTCTAATAAGACCGTCACGATGAAGATGCCGTTGGATTTGACGGTTGACAGTCAGCGTTACGTGGTTTCGGGGTATCCCCAATACGTGAAGGTCAAAATCAGTGGGCCAGCTGCGTTGGTGACGACGACGACCAATACCCAAAACTTTAAGGTGTACGCCAACCTGCGGGAGCTGGGCAGTGGCAAGCATACCGTGAAATTGAAGACTTCGGGCTTAAACGCCGAGCTGCGCGCCACGATTAATCCGACAACGATCGATGTGAACATTCAACCGCGCACGACGACGGTCAAACCAGTCGAGGTGCGCTTGAGTGCCAAGACGGTGAATGGCAACTATCGGGTTGGCACTCCCAAGGCCGCTTTGAATACCGTGCAAGTCACCGGGGCCAAAAGCGAGGTTAAACGGGTGGTCAAGGTGATTGCCATGGTGAATGTGCCTAAGGATGCTACCAGTGATTTGCATCGCCAGGTGACCTTGCAGGCGATTGACCGCCGCGGGCGGACGGTTAACGTGGTCGTCATGCCAAGTACCCTGAACGTGACGGTCCCGATTGACGCGGGCAAGGCGGCCAGTGAAACCAGCACCAGCAGCCAGGCGGCCAGTGAGACCTCGGCGTCGGCCAGTTCGGCGGCCGACCCAGCCGCGGCTGATCAGACCCAAACCAGTAAGGCGCAGACTAGTTCGAGCGTTAAAGCCAGCAGCAACAGTGAAGAATAATTAAATTGCCCCGCCGGTCGTTTGGCGGGGGCTGAATTGGAGGAAATTCGTAATGAAGTTAAAATATTTTGGGACCGACGGGGTTCGCGGGGTTGCAAACCAAGAATTAAGTCCGGAATTGGCCTTTCGGGTGGGGCGTGCCGGGGGGTACGTCCTGACGCGGCACTCTGATCGAAAACGGCCCCAGGTCTTAGTCTCGCGGGATACCCGGGTTTCGGGGGAGATGTTGGAAAGTGCCCTGATTGCTGGACTTTTGTCGGTTGGAATTGAAGTCTTGCGCTTAGGGGTGGTGACGACCCCGGGGGTAGCTTATTTGGTCCGGGCCCAAGAAGCGGATGCTGGGGTGATGATTACGGCCTCGCACAACCCGATTGAATATAACGGGATCAAGTACTTTGGGAGTGACGGTTTCAAACTTTCTGATGAATTAGAATACGAAATTGAACAGCTCTTGGATGCGCCCACCGATGAACTGCCCCGTCCCGCCGCGGCCGGGTTGGGGGTCGTGGATGATTATAAAGAAGGCGCCTTAAAGTATACGTCCTTCTTGGAACAAACGATTGCTACGGATCTGACCGGGTTAAAGGTGGTCGTTGATGCGGCAAATGGGGCAACGAGCGGCTTTATTGCCAATTTATTTGCTGACCTAAATGTTGACTTGATTCCGATTCATGATCAACCAGATGGTTTGAATACGAACTTAGATTGTGGTTCAACGCACCCGGCCAGCTTACAAGCCGCCGTGGTTGAACACCAAGCTGATCTGGGGATTGCCTTTGATGGGGATGGCGACCGGTGTATTGCCGTTGACCACGAAGGCAAGCTGGTTGATGGTGACAAGATCATGTACATTTGCGGCAAGAACATGGAAGAAAACGGCCGCTTAAAGCAAGATACGGTCGTTACAACGGTCATGAGCAACTTGGGGATGTACAAGGCACTGGAAGCGCACGGCATGAAGAGCGTCAAGACCAAGGTGGGGGATCGCTACGTGGTCGAAGAAATGCTCAAGCACGGCTACAACCTCGGGGGCGAACAATCCGGTCACATTATCTTCTTGGATCACAATACGACGGGGGATGGGATGCTAACGGCCTTGCAATTGCTGCAAGTGGTTAAGTCCACGGGGCGGACGCTCAAGGACTTAGCGGCCGAGGTGACCACTTATCCGCAAGAATTGGTCAACATCACGGTCGCGGATAAGGAAGCGGCAATGACCAATCCCCAATTGCAAGCGATTATCGCCGAAGTGGAAACGGAAATGAACGGTGACGGCCGGATTTTGGTGCGGCCAAGCGGGACGGAACCGCTCTTGCGGATCATGGCCGAAGCGCCAACCAAGGAATTGGTGCACGACTACGTCAGCCGGATTGCGGCGGTCGCTGAAGCTGAATTTAAATAAAACCATCCGATGTGGCGGGAAAGGCAGTGGCCTTCCCGCTTTTTTCGTGGGCAAGCGCCTAGACCACCTGACCATTCATCGCTAGACCAATTAGAGGGAGAATATTTGACAAGCGTTAATAAACCCACTAATATACTAAGAGTTAGTGGATTAAATTAAACAAATTGGTTTGGAGCACTGATCTATACCAATAGAAAAGGATGGAAAAGCATTATGTGTGGAATTGTTGGGGTTACGGGGACTGATAAGTCAGTCGCCATCCTGATTGATGGTTTAAAGCGCTTGGAATACCGGGGGTATGATTCCGCTGGGATTTACGTTAACGATCAAGCAGGACATGATTTTTTGATTAAGCGCGCGGGGCGGATTGCCAACTTGGAAGGGGCCTTAACGCCTGAAGTACAAGGCTTAGCCGGAATTGGGCATACCCGGTGGGCCACCCACGGGGAACCGAACCAAGCCAATGCGCACCCGCAATACTCGGCGGACCAACGCTTCTACTTGGTTCACAACGGGGTGATTGAAAACTACAAGGATCTTAAAGCAGAATACTTAAGTGATGTTCAATTTAAGAGCCAAACTGACACCGAAGTCATTGTCCAATTGGTAGACAAGTTTGTGACCGCCTACGAAATGGATACCAAGGCGGCCCTGTTAAAGGTTTTGCGTTTGATCTCGCGGGATTCTTCGTACGCGTTTGCCCTGATGGACCGCGAACAACCAGATACCTTGTACGTGGCCAAGAATAAGAGTCCGCTCTTGGTCGGGATTGGCCAAGGTTACAACATGGTGGGGTCCGATGCGATTTCGATGTTGAAGCAAACTAATGAATTCATGGAAATCGAAGACCATGAATTGGTCATCGTCAAGCCTGATCACGTGACGATTGAAAGTTTCACGAATGAAGAAAAGCACCGGGATACCTTTACGGTCGACATGGATCCGGATGCGGCCGACAAGGGCGCTTACCCCTTCTACATGCTCAAGGAAATTGATGAACAACCAGCGGTAATGCGGCGCCTGGTTCAAGAATACCTGGGGGCGGATGGCCAACCTCAAATCAATACCGAACTGTTGGCCCAAATGAAGGCTGCCGACCACCTCTACATTATTGGGGCGGGGACCAGCTACCACGCTGGCTTGATTGGGGCCCGCTTGTTTGAACGGTTGGCACAAGTCCCAACGACGGTTCACATTTCATCCGAATTTGCTTATGAACAACCTCTGTTGAGTGATAACCCCTTTTTTATTTTCCTTTCCCAAAGTGGGGAAACGGCGGACAGCCGGGAAGTGCTGGTGCACGTCAACGAAAATCATTGGCCAAGCCTGACGATTACCAATGTTGATAAGTCGACCCTGTCCCGGGAAGCTACCCACACCCTCTTGTTGTACGCGGGGCCAGAAATTGCCGTGGCCTCCACCAAGGCCTACACGGCCCAAGTGGCGGTCCAAGCGATCTTAGCCAAGGCCTTAGGTGAATTTGTGGGTAATCAAGCGGCCCAAAGCTTTGATATCAAGGATGAATTGGCCAAGGTTGCCAATGGGATGCAAGCCTTGGTTGACAGCAAGGAAGAGATTGAAGCAATTGCGGCCAATGCACTGGCTAAGCCACGCAATGCCTTTTACATTGGGCGGGGGATTGACTGGGCGGTTTCCCTGGAAGCGGCGCTGAAGTTAAAGGAAATCTCCTACGTGCAAGCAGAAGGCTTTGCCTCGGGCGAATTAAAGCACGGGACGATTGCTTTGATTGAAAAGGACACGCCGGTGGTCGGGATTATCACCCAGGACCGTACGGCCGGCTTGACCCGGAGCAACTTAGAAGAAACGGCGGCCCGGGGGGCCAATGTCTTAACGATCGCTGCGCGCCACTTAGCCAAGGAAGACGATGCGATCATCTTGCCGGATGTTGATCCAATGATTGCCCCGCTCTTAAGTGTCGTACCAGCGCAACTGTTGGCCTACTACACCAGCTTGGGTAAGGGCTTGGATGTTGATAAGCCGCGGAACTTAGCGAAGAGTGTGACGGTGCAATAATTTATTGATCTGATCGCATAGAAAACAACCTAAGAAACTATCTTTTCGGCTAAATCTTAGCAAGTAGCAACAAAAAAAGCGCTAGAAATCAACGTTTTCAGTAACGTGGTTTCTAGCGCTTTTGAATTTTTAAGACTTTTTTCCCAACTTCTTTTTGTGTGTTAATCGGGATCCTGAAGCGACTTGCCCGCCCGGGTGGCCTGGAAGCCCTTGAAGGCGGCAGTAATCGTCTGGTACTCGGCGTCGCTTAAGGCAACGTTCATTGCTTGGGCGTTGGCCTCGACTTGCTGAGCTCGTTTGGCCCCGGGAATCACGGCGCTGATCAATGGGTTTTGCAAGTACCAAGCCAAGATGACCTGGGTGACGGTGGCGTTGTGGGCCGCGGCAATTGGCCGGACTTGCTCCACTGCCGCTAAAATCTGGCTGAAGCGGGGCTCCTTAAAGTCAGCAATCTGGCTGCGAATGTCATCGGCCGGAAATTCCACCAGGTGATCATACTTCCCGGTCAGCAAACCAGACGCCAGGGGGAAGTATGGCACGAAGCTGATCTGGTGGTCATGCAAGTAATCGAGCAGACCATCAGTCAGGTGGTCTTGGTGCAAGAGGCTAAACTCGTCTTCTACCACGTCGACATAACCATCGGCGTTGGCGGCTTTAATTTGGGCCAAACTGAAGTTGGAGACCCCGATCGCCCGGATTTTTCCTTGCTCTTTTAAGCGTTGCAAAGCCCCCACGGCTTCGGCTTTGGGGGTGTCATGATCAGGGAAGTGAATATAGTAGATATCCAAGTAATCAGTTTGCAGTCGCCGTAAGCTGGCTTCAACTTGGGCGGTCAAAAAGGCGGGGTCATTATTGATGACTTCTTCACCGCTGGAGAAATCATGCGCCCCTTTGGTAGCGATCACCAAGTCTGGGCGGTGATGATGTTGGATGACTTCGCCAATCAATTCTTCGGAGTGCCCTAAGCCATAAACATAGGCAGTATCTAATAAATTAATCCCATTGGCGATGGCCGCGTCGACCAGTTGCTTACCGGCGTGGTCGTCAAGGGCGTGAAAAAGATTATGCCCCCCGACCGCATTGGTTCCCAGGCCGAGCGGATTAGCGACCACTTCTGATTTACCAAATGTAACAGGTTTAATCCTCATTGCGTACACCTTCCTTTGAAATCGGTTGCAAAAGTTGGTTTTATTATACCGCGCTTGGCGGGTGGTTCAAAGTCTATCCCGATTTGAAATTAAAATTCTAATCTGTTCTGCTTGAGGACGAATGTAGCCGATTAGAGCGCGCGTCGCAAATTAACGTTTGTTATAATATAAGTATAAAGAAAACGCTTACAAACGGGGAGGGGTGAGTAAAATGTTATTCCAAGTGTATGGCGATGGGGCCCTGTGGCAATTTTGTGGTTGGTTGATGGTCTTTGTTGGTTTGGTACTAGCCAATGAAATTGCGCGGCGCTCAAAGGCTGGGGGGATTTTCTTCTTCCTGGTGTTGCCAGCCATTCTTTCGGTTTATTTTATTACGATTTATGTTTGTGCCGCCCAGGGGCAAAGTTGGGCTTTGCACAACCAAACCTATGTGCATATGAACAGTTGGTTCCACTATGCTAAACTGTACGCAGCCACGGCCGGTTGTATCGGATTTATGATGTTAAAGTACGATTGGTGGTTGGGCAAAGCGCATTGGTTTAAGTGCTTCCCGTTTGTCATCGTGGCGATCAACATCTTAATTGCCGTTGGGAGTGACTTCCAATCTGCCATCACTGGCTTGATGCACTTGGCACACGGCCAATCGCAATGGTGGCTGTCCTCTGAAGGCGTCTGGCTCTATGGCGGCTGGTGGAACATCGTCAATGGTCTGGCGGGAATTTTAAACATCTTCTGTATGACTGGTTGGTGGGCGATTTATTCTTCCAAGAATCAACAAGATATGTTGTGGCCTGATATGACCTGGCTGTTTATCTTAGCTTATGATCTGTGGAACTTTGAGTACACGTACGCCAACTTGCCAACCCACGCTTGGTACTGTGGGGTTGCCCTGTTGCTGGCGCCAACCTTTGCCGCGGCGTTTTGGAACAAGGGGGGCTGGATTCAAAACCGGGCCTTTACTTTATCGATTTGGTGTATGTTTGCTCAAGTCTTCCCGCTGTTCCAAGATACCGGGAAATTTGCCGTTTTGCCCGTCCTGTACCGCGATGGCGTGATGAATGCGGCGGTGCACCCAGGGGCGGCAGATCCGGTGGCGATGGGTGTGATTGCGATCATTGCCTTGGCAGTCAACGTGATCGTCTTGGGGATCATCATTAAACGGGCTAAGCAATTGGGGATCAACCCATACACGCACGAAGTCTTTGTGGGCACCAAGGACTACGATGAAGCCTATGCGCGTTCTCTTTAGTTGCAATAGTGAAGTGCATATAATATGTAGAAGTTTGCTTTAAGCAGGGCTTGGTTAGCCGGTTGGCCAACCGGGGCCTGCTTTTTTGTGCGGTTAAGTGACACGAAACCGGTTTTTTACTTTTTTGACGAAAAAACCTTGATCTCCCGCGCCCTTTCTAGTATTATAGAAAAAGTGCTGAACGACCGGGGCGAGAAAGCCACTCCCCCAACGGTTTAGCTGGTCAAGCAATGAAGTGGAAGGTTGCGACACACCCGGTTGCTTTGCCACAGGATGTGGCGGTAATTTCCACGGAGCTAGTCAAATTTCAAATCTGACGAAGGAGGGAATACAATGGCAAAACAAAAGATTCGTATTCGTTTAAAGGCTTACGAACACCGCGTTTTGGATGAATCAGCTGACAAGATTGTTGAAACTGCAAAGCGGACTGGTGCTCAAATTTCAGGTCCTATCCCGCTTCCTACTGAACGGACTCTCTACACGGTTATCCGTTCACCACACAAGTTCAAGAAGTCTCGGGAACAATTTGAAATGCGGACCCACAAGCGGTTGATCGACATTATCGACCCAACGCCAAAGACGGTTGATGCTTTGATGAAGCTCGACTTGCCAAGTGGTGTTGACATTGAAATCAAGCTTTAATTTTAAACGTAACTACATTAAATAAACTAAAATCAAATTAAATTGGAGGTGTACTCATGACCAAGGGAATCTTAGGTAAAAAGGTCGGCATGACTCAAGTCTTCACTGACAACGGTGAATTGGTTCCAGTTACTGTTATTGATGTAACGCCAAACGTTGTTCTGCAAGTCAAGACGGTTGAAAACGACGGTTACAACGCCGTTCAACTTGGTTTCGATGACAAGCGCGAAATCTTGAGCAACAAGGCCGAACAAGGTCATGTAGCAAAAGCTAACACGAATCCTAAGCGCTTCATCGGTGAAATCCGCGACGCAGAATTAGGAGACGACATCAAAGTTGGTGACGAAATCAAGGCGGACGTATTCGCAGAAGGCGAAACGGTCGACGTTACGGGTGTCACTAAGGGTCATGGTTACCAAGGTAACATTCACAAAGATGGTCAACGGCGTGGGCCTATGGCACACGGTTCCCGTTACCACCGGCGTCCTGGTTCCTTGGGTGCGATCATCAACCACGTCTTCAAGGGTAAGAAGTTGCCAGGTCGGATGGGTAACAACACTCGGACGATGCAACACTTGAAGGTTGTTAAGGTTGACTTGGAAAACAACGTTCTGTTGATCAAGGGGAACGTACCAGGCGCAAACAAGTCCTACGTAACGATTAAGAACTCGGTTAAGGCAAACACGAAGAAGAGCCTTAGCAAGCAACACAACAACTAAGAAAGGAGGAAGTTAAGATATGACTAGCGTTGCATTATACAACCAAGACGGTAGCCAAAACGGTACTGTTGAATTAAACGATGCGATCTTCGCGGTTGAAGTTAACCAAAACGCAGAATACGAAGCTATTCTTCGCCAACGCGCTTCGTTGCGCCAAGGGACTCACGCCGTTAAGAACCGCTCTGCCGTTCGCGGTGGTGGTAAGAAGCCATGGCGGCAAAAGGGGACTGGTCGGGCTCGGCAAGGTTCCATTCGCGCCCCACAATTCCGTGGTGGTGGGATCGTCTTTGGCCCAACCCCTCGTTCCTACAACTACCGGCTGCCACGCAAGGTTCGCCAACTGGCTATCAAGTCTGCTTTGACGGAAAAGGTAGCTGCTAACAGCTTTGTAGTTGTTGATGGGTTGAACTTTGACGCACCAAAGACGAAGGAATTCGCCGGTGTATTAAACAACTTAAACGTCAACGAAAAGACGCTGATCGTTGTAACTGACGATGACAAGTTTGCAGCTCTGTCTGCACGGAACTTGGCTAACGTGACGGTGGTTACTCCAGCCGGGGTTAACATCTTGAACGTTGTCGATGCTCAAAAGATCGTCATCACTAAGTCAGCTCTTTCTCAAGTAGAGGAGGTGCTCGCATAATGGAAGCACGCGACATCATTTTACGTCCTGTAATTACGGAAGCATCAACTGCTGCCATGGACGCTAAGCGCTACACTTTCGACGTTGACTTACGAGCAACCAAGACGCAAGTTAAGAATGCGGTCGAAGAAATCTTCGATGTAAAGGTTGTGAAGGTTAACATCATGAACGTTAAGGGCAAGCAAAAGCGCCAAGGCCGGTTTGTCGGCTACACGAAGCGCCGTCGCAAGGCCATCGTTACGCTGTCCGCTGATTCCAACGAAATCAAGTTGTTCAGCGATGACAACGAATAATTTTTAAAGGTTAGGAGGAAAACACAGTGGGAATTCGTAAGTACAAAGGGACCACTAATGGTCGCCGGAATATGAACGGATACGACTTCGCTGAAATCACGAAGACGACTCCGGAAAAGTCATTACTGGCACCATTAAAGCACACTGCTGGTCGTAACAACTACGGTCACATGACTGTTCGTCACCGTGGTGGTGGGACGAAGCGTCAATACCGGATCATCGACTTCAAGCGGATCAAGGATGATGTTCCAGCAACGGTTAAGGCAATCGAATACGATCCAAACCGGACTGCTAACATCGCATTGATCGTCTACGCTGACGGGATCAAGTCCTACATCTTGGCACCAAAGGGGCTTAAGGTTGGGATGACGGTTCAATCCGGTCCAGAAGCCGACATCAAGGTTGGTAACACGCTGCCACTGAAGAACATCCCAGTTGGGACTGTTATTCACAACATTGAATTGAAGCCAGGCAAGGGTGGTCAATTAACCCGGGCCGCTGGGACTTCTGCTCAACTGTTGGGTAAGGAAGAAAAGTACGTATTGGTTCGCCTCTCATCTGGTGAAGTTCGGATGATCCTGGCTGCTTGCCGGGCAACGATCGGGGCAATGGGGAACGACGAACACGCCCTCTTGATCAAGGGGAAGGCCGGTCGGTCACGTTACGCTGGTCAACGGCCACACGTTCGTGGTTCTGTAATGAACCCTAACGACCACCCACACGGTGGTGGGGAAGGTAAGGCACCAGTTGGTTTACCATCACCACTGTCTCCATGGGGTAAGAAGACTGTTGGTAAGAAGACTCGTTCACACAAGGCTCGTTCCAACAAGTTCATCGTTCGTGGTCGCAAGCGTGGTCCACACACTCGTTAATATCTAAACTTACCCGAGAGGAGGTACAAAAATGGCTCGTAGTTTGAAAAAGGGACCGTTCGCTGATGCTCACCTGTTAAAGAAGGTTGAAGCACAAGCTGACAGTGAAAAGAAGACGGTCATCAAGACCTGGTCACGTCGCTCTACCATTTACCCAAGCTTCATTGGTTTAACCTTTGCAGTTTATGATGGTCGCAAGCACGTCCCAGTGTACGTACAAGAAGACATGGTCGGTCACAAGCTTGGTGAATTTGTGCCAACGCGGACTTTCCATGGTCATGCATCTGACGACAAGAAGACTGGTAAGAAGAAGTAAGGAGGGAATTGAGAAATGGCTGAAAACGTTACTTCAGCTAAGGCAACTGCCAAGATGGTTCGGATCTCTGCCCGCAAGGTACGCCTTGTCTTGGACACGATTCGCAACAAGACGGTTGCTGAAGCCTTTGCTATTCTGAAGTTCACTCCAAACGGTGCTGCTTCAGACGTCGAAAAAGTATTAAAATCTGCTGTTGCAAACGCTGAAAACAACTTTGACCTGGATCGGGCTTCATTGGTTGTTAGCGAAGCCTTTGCCAACGAAGGACCAACCTTAAAGCGGTTCCGTCCTCGTGCCAAGGGTTCTGCTTCACCAATCAACAAGCGGACCAGTCACATCACAGTGGTTGTTACAGAAAAATAGGAGGAATGAATAGTGGGTCAAAAGATTAATCCTAATGGTTTCCGTGTTGGGGTCATTCGTCCATGGACTGCTAAGTGGTATGCAGACAAGAACTACGCTGCTTACTTGAACGAAGACCTCCGGATCCGTCAATACATCGAAAAGCGACTTGCTGATGCCTCTGTGTCAACCATCGAAATTGAACGGGCTGCTAACCGCGTCAACGTTTCAATTCACACTGCACGGCCAGGGATGGTCATCGGTAAGGGTGGTTCAGAAGTTGAAGCACTTCGCTTGGAACTGAACAAGTTAACTGGCAAGCGGGTTCACATCAACGTAATCGAAATCAAGAAGCCTGACTTAGATGCTCACTTGGTTGGGGTTAACGTTGCTGAACAACTTGAAAACCGGATCGCCTTCCGGCGGGCAATGCGCGGTGCTATCCAACGCGCTATGCGGGCCGGTGCTAAGGGGATCAAGATCCAAGTTGCTGGGCGTTTGAACGGGGCAGATATGTCACGGATCGAATCCTACTCTGAAGGGACGGTTCCGCTGCACACCCTGCGTGCCGACATCGACTACTCCTGGGATGAAGCCCGGACCACTTACGGTCAACTCGGGATCAAGACCTGGATCTACCGCGGTGAAGTTCTGCCAGAAAAGAAGAATGGAGGGAAGTAAGACATGTTAGTACCAAAGCGTGTAAAGCACCGTAAGGTTCAACGTGGCCACATGCGTGGTGAAGCTAAGGGTGGCAAGACCGTTAGCTTTGGTGAATTTGGTCTGCAAGCGTTGGATTCCCACTGGATTTCTAACCGTCAGATCGAAGCTGCTCGTATTGCAATGACCCGTCACATGAAGCGTGGTGGTAAGGTTTGGATCAAGATCTTCCCACACCTTTCATACACTAGCAAGGGTGTTGGTGTCCGGATGGGTAATGGTAAGGGTGCTCCCGAAGGTTGGGTTGCCCCAGTTAAGCGCGGTAAGGTTATGTTTGAAGTTGCCGGGGTGCCTGAAGAAGTTGCCCGCGAAGCCCTTCGCCTTGCCGGTCAAAAGCTGCCAGTTCGCACTAAGATTTTAAAGCGTGAGGAAGTAGGTGGACAATCTAATGAAGACTAAAGATTTTGTACAAGAACTGAATGGATTAACCACTGAGCAATTGCTGAACCGGGAAAAGGAATTGAAGGAACAATTGTTTAACTTACGTTTCCAATTAGCAACCGGCCAGTTGGAAAACACTGCAAGCCTTAAGAGCGTTCGCAAGGATATTGCACGGGTTAAGACGGTTCTTCGCCAACAAGAATTAAACAAATAAGAATACGAAAAGGAGGATTAGCGCATGAGTGACGAACGTAATGCACGTAAGGTGTACCAAGGTCGTGTCGTTTCTGACAAGATGGACAAGACGATTACTGTCGTAATTGACACTTACAAGAGTGCTCCAATTTACGGCAAGCGGGTTAAGTACTCCAAGAAGTTCTACGCCCACGATGAAAACAACGAAGCTCACGTAGGTGACACCGTTCAAATTATGGAAACGCGGCCATTGTCCGCAAAGAAGCGTTTCCGTCTTGTTAAGGTTGTTGAAAAGGCCGTTATCCTGTAAACCTTAACCACATTCGTATTCTTAATTCTTACTTAGAGATGGAAGGAGGACATTAACCGTGATTCAACAAGAAAGTCGGTTGAAGGTCGCTGATAACTCTGGTGCCCGCGAAATCTTGGTTATCAAGATTTTGGGTGGTTCTCGGGTTAAGACCGGTAATATTGGTGATATTATTGTTGCTACTGTAAAACAAGCAACACCAGGTGGCGTTGTCAAAAAGGGTGACGTTGTAAAGGCAGTTGTCGTACGGACTAAGCACGGTCTGCACCGGAAGGATGGTTCTTACATCAAGTTTGATGAAAACGCAGCTGTTTTGATCAACAACGACAAGAGCCCAAAGGGTACCCGTATTTTTGGCCCAATCGCTCGTGAGTTACGTGATGACGACTACATGAAGATCGTCTCACTGGCCCCAGAAGTTCTGTAAGATTACCGAAAATAAGGAGGTGCACTACCACATGTTTTTAAAGACAGGTGACAAGGTTCGCGTCATCACCGGTAAGGATAAGGGCAAGGAAGGCACGATCAAGAAGACCTTGGCAAAGGAAAACCGCGTGATCGTTGAAGGTGTTAACATGATTAAGAAGCACCAAAAGCCAACCAGCATGAACCCTAACGGCGGCATCGTGGACACCGAAGCTCCAATTCAAGCTTCAAACGTGATGTTGATTGACCCATCCACCAACGAACCAACTCGGGTTGGCTTCCAAGTGGTTGATGGCAAGAAGGTTCGGATTGCCAAGAAGTCAGGCAAGCAAATTGACTAATTTTTCTGGGAAGGAGGAATAACTAGATTATGGAAAACCGTTTAAAGGCTAAGTACGAAAATGAAGTTCGCCCAAGCCTGATCGAAAAGTTTAACTACTCTTCTGTAATGGCTACCCCAAAGATTGACAAGATTGTCTTGAACATGGGGGTTGGTGACGCTACGCAAAACTCCAAGAACTTGGACGAAGCTGTCGAAGAATTAGGTCTGATCTCAGGTCAAAAGCCATTAATTACGAAGGCAAAGAAGTCTATCGCCGGCTTCCGTCTGCGTGAAGGGATGCAAATTGGTGCCAAGGTTACCTTGCGTGGTGAACGCATGTATGACTTCTTGGACAAGCTGATCAACGTTTCATTGCCTCGGGTGCGTGACTTCCGTGGGGTTTCCAACAAGTCCTTCGATGGTCGCGGTAACTACACTTTAGGGGTTCGGGAACAACTGATCTTCCCAGAAATTGATTACGATAACGTTAAGCGGGTTCGCGGGCTGGATATCGTCATTGTTACGACTGCTAACAGCGACGAAGAAGGTCACGAATTATTGGCACAATTAGGTATGCCATTCGCTAAGTAAAAGGAGGTTCCACAATTGGCTAAAAAATCAATGATCGCTAAGTGCAACCGTCCAGCCAAGTTCTCAACGCAAGAATACACGCGTTGCGAACGTTGTGGCCGTCCGCACTCAGTTTACCGTAAATTCCACTTATGCCGGATTTGCTTACGTGAACTTGCCCATGATGGTCAAATTCCTGGGATGAAGAAGGCTAGTTGGTAAACAAATCAACGACAAAAGGAGGAAAAAACACGATGTCTATGAGTGATCCAATTGCAGATTTCTTAACTCGTATTCGGAACGCCAACTTGGCACACCACGAATCAGTTGAAGCACCTGCATCAAAGATGAAGAAGGACATCGCCGAAATCTTGAAGCAAGAAGGCTTCATTCGCGATGTTGAATACGTAGATGACAACAAGCAAGGCATCATCCGTGTCTTCTTGAAGTACGGCAAGGACGGCGAACGGGTTATCTCTGGTTTGAAGCGGATTTCCAAGCCAGGGCTGCGTTCTTACGTCAAGGCTGATGCTGTGCCAAAGGTCTTGAATGGTTTAGGGATTGCCATTATCTCAACGTCCAACGGCGTTGTGACTGACAAGGTTGCCCGGGCCAAGAAGGTCGGTGGCGAAGTCATCGCTTACGTATGGTAATCAAATTTAACGGTTAGGAGGTGTAGAAATGAGTCGTATTGGTTACAAAGAAATTGACCTGCCAGAAAACGTAGAAGTTACTCAAGCCGGTGACGTGGTTACGGTTAAGGGTCCTAAGGGTACGCTTTCCCGTGAAATTTCACCATTGATTAAGATGAGCGTTGAAGGCAACGTGGTGAAGTTTGAACGTTCCGCTGAAGACAACAAGACGCGCGCCCTGCACGGGACGACGCGGGCAAACGTCAACAACATGGTTGAAGGGGTTACGAACGGCTTCAAGAAGACCATGAAGTTAGTCGGGGTTGGTTACCGGGCCCAATTCAAGGGTGACAAGCTGATCTTGACGGTTGGTTACTCCAACCCGGTTGAAATGGACAAGCCAGCGGATCTGGACGTTAAGGTTCCTGACAACACCACGATCGAAATCAGCGGGATCGACAAGCAAGCCGTTGGGGACTTCGCTGCTGAAGTCCGGGCCGTTCGGTCACCAGAACCTTACAAGGGTAAGGGTATTCGCTACGAAAACGAACACATCTCCCTTAAGGAAGGTAAGACTGGTAAGTAATCGTTACTTGCTAGCAAGTTAACTAATCATAAAATAAATTTATAGAGGTGAAAATTGTGATTTCTAAGCCAGATAAGAACAAGATCCGTCAACGTCGCCACAAGCGCGTTCGCGGGAAGATCTCTGGTACTGCAGAGCGCCCACGTTTAAGTGTTTACCGTTCCAACAAAAACATTTACGCTCAATTGATTGATGACGTAAAGGGTGTGACGCTCGCAAGTGCCTCAACTTTGGACAGTGAAGTAAGTGGCAAGACCAAGTCTGAACAAGCTGCCGGCGTTGGTGCTTTGATTGCCAAGCGCGGGGTTGAAAAGAACATTTCCGTTGTTGTTTTCGACCGGGGTGGCTACCTGTACCACGGTCGGGTACAAGCCTTGGCTGAAGCTGCTCGCGAAAACGGTCTGCAATTCTAAGAAAAGGAGGAATAACCCGTAATGGCATCATCATCATTTATTGATCCAGCTAAGTTGGATCTGGAAGATCAAGTCGTTTCCATCAACCGGATCACCAAGGTTGTTAAGGGTGGTCGTCGTCTGCGTTTTGCAGCCTTGGTTGTTGTCGGCGACAAGAACGGCCACGTTGGTTTTGGGACTGGGAAGGCCCAAGAAGTTCCTGAAGCAATTCGGAAGGCTTCTGCCGCAGCACAAAAGAACTTGATCGAAGTGCCAGTAGTAGGTACTACGATTCCTCACGAAGTAATCGGTACTTACGGCGGTGGTAAGATTTTGCTTAAGCCTGCTGTTGAAGGTTCCGGGGTTGCTGCTGGGGGTGCAGTTCGTAACGTTATGGAACTCGCCGGGATTGACGACGTTACTTCCAAGCGGCTTGGGAGCAACACGCCAATCAACGTTGTACGGGCAACCTTTGAAGGTTTGAAGGCCTTGAAGAGTGCGGAAGAAGTTGCTAAGTTGCGTGGCGTTTCTGTTGACCACTTGGCAGAATAGGAGGACATATCATGGCTAAAGTTAAAGTTACTTTAATCCGGAGTGCTGCCCACCGCCAACCAACTCAACGTCGGACTGTTAAGGCGCTGGGCCTTGGCAAGATTAACAGCTCCGTTATCCTCCCAGATAACGCGGCTACTCGTGGGGCAATCTTTAAGGTCGCTCACTTAGTTTCGATTGAAGAAGTTAAGTAATTAAAAACTAAATAAGGAGGTGCCTATCACATGAAGTTAAACGAATTGCAACCTGCTGAAGGTTCTCGTTTTAAGCGTCTGCGCAAGGGACGCGGTCTTTCATCCGGCCACGGTTTTACGTCTGGTCGGGGGACCAAGGGTCAAAAGGCGCACGGTAAGACGCGTCTTGGCTTCGAAGGGGGCCAAATGCCACTCTACCGGCAAAAGCCAAAGCGTGGTTTTACCAGCATGAACCACAAGGATTACGCCTTGGTTAGCTTAACGACTTTAAACACCCGTTTTGAAGACGGGGCTGAAGTTACGCCAGAAGCTTTGATGGCAGCTGGGATCGTTAAGAACCAAAAGAGCGGGATCAAGGTTCTGGGGAATGGTCAACTCACCAAGAAGTTAACGGTCAAGGCCCACCAATTCTCTGCTTCTGCTAAAGCAGCGATTGAAGCAGCCGGTGGTACGACTGAGGTGATTTAATGTTTTCAACCGCCAGAAATGCATTCAAGGTTAAAGAAATCCGTTCGCGGATTCTTTTTACCTTGTTTGTGTTGGTTGTTTACCGGTTAGGTGCATCAATTACGGTTCCGGGGGTTAATGCCGCTGCCTTGACGCAACTCTCTTCATCGGGATTAGCGTCGATTCTGAATACGTTCAGTGGGGGCGGACTCCAGAATTATTCGTTATTTGCAATGGGGGTTTCACCTTATATCACGGCCCAAATTGTGGTTCAGTTGCTGCAAATGGACATCGTACCGAAGTTCGTGGAATGGAGCAAGCAAGGTGAAGTGGGACGTCGGAAGTTAAATCAGGCGACCCGTTGGTTAACTATTGTTCTAGGTTTCGTCCAGTCAATTGGGATTACCGCTGGATTTAATGCGCTCAGCACAATTAAATTGGTGAACAATCCTGGGGTTGAAACCTATTTAACGATCGGTCTGATTCTGACGGCCGGAACGATGTTTGCCACCTGGATGGGTGACATGATCACCGAGCGGGGGTTAGGGAACGGGGTTTCCGTTCTGATCTTCGCCGGGATCATCGCTTCGATGCCTTCAGGGATCAGCCAACTCTGGAACGACCAAATTACTGGTGAATCCGGTACGGACCTCTGGATGGGGATTGGGTTCATCGCCTTGGTTGTGGTTGCCCTATTGATTATCGTGGCGTTCGTTACTTGGGTGCAACAAGCGGAACGGCGGTTGCCGATCCAATACACCCGACGGACCACGACTTCGCCAAAGAACAGTTACCTGCCGTTGAAGTTAAATGTTTCCGGGGTGATTCCGGTGATTTTTGCCGGCTCCTTTATTTCTACGCCCCAAACGATTCTGATGGCTTTCCAGAAGAATCATGGTGGCGATACTTGGTATCAAGTTATGACGGAAATCTTTAATTTACAGTCCACGGCGGGGATCAGCCTGTACATCTTTTTGATTGTGATCTTTACTTTCTTCTACGCCTTTGTTCAGGTCAACCCTGAAAAGTTAGCGGAAAACTTGCAAAAGCAAGGGAGTTACATCACAGGAGTTTGGCCGGGGAAAGGAACCCAGGACTATGTGTCCGGGCTCTTAATGCGGTTGAGCTCAGTGGGGTCACTTTTCTTAGGGCTGGTTTCATTGATTCCACTGCTGGCCAGCAATATTTGGAACCTCAGCCAGTCAATTGGCTTAGGGGGGACGAGTTTGCTGATCGTGGTGCAAATCGCTTTGGACGTCAACCGGCAATTAAATGGTCTTACAATGAAGCGCGAGTACATCGGCTTCATTCACGATGGAGAAGCTTAAGGGGGAATCATCATGAGTATGAACCTTGTATTGATGGGGCTGCCGGGTGCCGGTAAAGGGACCCAGGCCCAATACATTGTCAAAGATTTTGACATTCCACATATCTCAACCGGGGATATTTTCCGGGCTGCAATGAAAAACGAAACACCAATGGGACTGCAAGCCAAGCAATTCATCGACAAGGGTGAATTGGTACCGGATGAAGTTACCAACGGGATCGTTCAGGAACGCTTAGCCCAAGATGACGTCAAAGATGGCTTCATGTTGGACGGCTTCCCACGCAACCTGGCCCAAGCCGAAGCTTTGAACGCTATGCTTGAAGCGGACGGTAAAAAGTTGGATGCCGTGATCAACATTCACGTTGATCCAGAAGTGTTGGTCGACCGCTTAAGTGGTCGTTACATTTGTAAAGAATGTGGGGCAACCTACCACAAGTTGTACAATCAGCCCAAGGTTGAAGGCACTTGTGACGTGTGTGGTTCCCACGACTTCTACCAACGCGACGATGACAAGCCAGCCACGGTTAAGAACCGGTTAGCAGTCAACATTAAACTCAACACGCCGCTGATTGATTTCTACGAAAAACAGGGCTGCCTGTACCAAATCGATGGCGAGCAAGATATCGATAAGGTTTACCAAGCCATCAAGGAAGTTTTGACGAACCTGTAGGCGAAAGAAAGGTTTATCTTGCATCACGGGATAAGCTGTGTTAAACTATGCAAGGTTTATCTAGCTCGCAGTGGGTAGCGGATTTCCGCTTCCCACCTTTTTACGTAAATTCTGAGAAACGGCAAGGAGGAACCGCGCAGTGGCAAAAGCCGATGTAATCGAAGTCGAAGGGAAGGTTACTGAAACCTTACCCAACGCAATGTTCAAAGTTGAATTGGAAAATGGGGTTGAGATTTTAGCCCACGTTTCTGGGAAGATTCGGATGCACTACATCAAGATCTTGCCTGGGGACCGGGTCAAAGTGGAAATGTCCCCGTATGATCTGACCAAGGGCCGGATTACTTTCCGCTTCAAATAAATCTGGATTTTAGGAGGATTATTTACAATGAAAGTACGTCCATCAGTAAAGAAGATGTGCGATAACTGCAAGATTGTCAAGCGTCGTGGCCGGGTTATGGTAATTTGCTCTAACCCGAAGCACAAGCAACGTCAAGGCAAGTAATTTAACTTTTTAAAGGAGGTGCAATAATGGCTCGTATTGCAGGTGTCGATTTACCTCGTGACAAGCGAATCGTGATCGGCTTAACTTACATTTTTGGGATTGGTAACACTACTGCGCACAAGATCTTGGAAGCCGCTGGGGTTTCAGAAGATATCCGGGTTCGTGATTTGACGCCGGATCAAGAAGAAAAGATCCGTTCGCAAGTGGAAAACTTAAAGGTTGAAGGGGATCTTCGGCGTGAAGTTTCCTTAAACATCAAGCGGCTCCAAGAAATTGGTTCTTACCGTGGGATGCGTCACCGTCGTGGGTTACCAGTTCGTGGTCAACACACGAAGAACAACGCCCGGACTCGTAAGGGTAAGGCCGTTGCGATCGCTAACAAGAAGAAGTAATTATATAATATAGTAAAGGAGGTTAGTTAGTTTATGGCAACCAAAAAGGGTACGCGCAAGCGTCGTGTAAAGAAGAATGTCGAAACTGGGGTTGCGCACATTCACTCCACGTTTAACAACACTTTGATCATGATCACCGATGTTCAAGGGAACGCGGTAGCTTGGTCTTCAGCTGGTGTCTTGGGCTTCAAGGGGAGCCGGAAGTCAACGCCATTTGCTGCTCAAATGGCATCTGAAGCCGCTGCTAAGCAAGCCATGGAACATGGTATGAAGACGGTTGAAGTTGAAGTTAAGGGTCCTGGTTCTGGTCGTGAATCTGCCATCCGGGCACTGCAAGCAACTGGGCTTGAAGTTACTGCTATCCGCGATGTAACTCCAGTGCCGCACAACGGTTCTCGTCCTCCAAAGCGTCGTCGTGTTTAATTTGCATCACCGGCGATGTTTCTGTCGACCAGATGCCTTTTTTATGAAATACGATCCGCGTTTGAAAGGGGTACTAGAGTAGAATGATCGAATTTGAAAAACCAAACATTCACAAAGTTGAAGAAACCGACAACTACGGTAAGTTTGTTGTTGAACCGTTAGAACGCGGTTACGGGACGACGCTCGGCAATTCTCTTCGGCGTGTAATGCTGGCTTCTTTGCCGGGGGCGGCAATTACGAGTATTGACATTGACGGTGTTTTGCATGAATTCAGCACCGTTGAAGGGGTTACGGAAGACGTAACGCAAATTGTCTTGAACTTGAAGAAAGTTGCTTTGAAGATCGAATCCGAAGACGCCAAGAACCTTGAATTGGATGTTAAGGGTCCGGCTGAAGTAACCGCCGCTGATATCCAGGCTGATGGGGACGTGACGATCTTGAACCCAGATCTGCACATTGCTACCGTTGCCGACGGGGCTGAATTGCACATGCGGATGACGGCTGACACTGGTCGGGGTTACAACTCGGCTGATGTTAACAAGGCACGGATGGATCTGGCGATCGGTGTTTTACCAATCGACTCAATCTACACCCCAATTGAACGCGTTAACTACACCGTGGAAAACACGCGGGTGGGTCAAAGCAATGACTATGACAAGTTAACCTTAGACGTATGGACTGATGGTTCCTTGACGCCAACGGAAGCAATCAGTTTAGCCGCTAAGATCTTGACTTCCCACTTGACGATGTTTGTCAACCTGACCCAAGAAGCACAAGATGCGCAAGTGATGGTTGAACGGGAAGAAACGCACCAAGAAAAGGTACTGGATAAGACAATCGAAGAACTTGATTTGTCAGTTCGTTCTTACAACTGTCTGAAGCGGGCAGATATCCAAACCGTGAAGGACTTAACGGAACGGACCGAAGCTGACATGATGAAGGTACGTAACCTTGGTCAAAAGTCACTGGAAGAAATCAAGCTCAAGTTAGCTGACCTTGGCGTTGGGTTTCGCCAAGAAGACTAATTAAATTTATCAATTAAAGGAGGGACACTCATGAGTTACCGTAAATTAGGACGGACTAGTTCACAACGAAAGGCTTTATTACGCGATTTGACGACTGACTTGCTGGTTAACGGCTCCATCAAGACGACGGAAGCCCGGGCAAAGGAAGTTCGGAAGACGGCGGACAAGATGATCACTTTGGCAAAGCGGGGCGACTTGGCTTCCCGGCGGCGTGCAGCAGCGTTTGTTCGGAACGTGGTTGCTGACGTTAAGGAAGACGGCGATGACGTAAAGATTCAATCTGCTTTACAAAACCTGTTTGAAGAAATTGGGCCAAAGTATGCTGACCGCAACGGTGGGTACACGCGGATCCTGAAGACGATGCCTCGTCGTGGGGACGGTGCACCAATGGTTATCTTGGAACTGGTTTAATTTCGGTTAAATCTGCGTAATAAAATCACTACGGCTGATGGTATAGAGCGTTACGATGGTGGGGCAACCCTAGTCTAGCTTGAAGGCGAGCAATCGCGCACCGTAGCTGTAAGTGATTTTTTTTGTATACATATTTTTTGATCTGCCAGAGTTGGGAATTTAGTCGTTCTTTGGTAGAATTAAAGGCATTGTAATAACCGTAAGAAAGGAAAAGGATGAGGGCGATGATTGAAGTTTCTAATTTAACCTTTCAATACCCGCACCAAGACCAACCTGTTTTACAAGGGCTAAGCTTGACGATTCCAACGGGGCAATGGTTGGCGGTTGTGGGCAAAAACGGCAGTGGCAAGTCGACTTTAGCCCGGTTGATTGCGGGCTTATTACCGACGCCTGCTCAGACGATCCGGGTGAACGATCTGCCGGTAGATGAAGCGCACTTGGCGGCCTTACACCATCAGATTGGGTTTGTTTTTCAAAACCCTGATAATCAATTTGTGGGGGCGACGGTTGAAGCCGACGTGGCTTTTGGGCTAGAAAATCGCCAGGTGCCAGCAGCAGCAATGGAACCACGGATTGAACAGGCACTAGCGCAAGTCGGGATGACAGCCTACCGCCATCATCAGCCCGAGCAACTGTCCGGTGGCCAAAAGCAACGGGTTGCGATTGCGGGGGCCCTCGCTTTGCAACCCCAGATTTTGATTTTAGATGAGGCAACCAGCATGTTGGATCCGCAGGGGCGACAGACGGTCTTGCAACGCTTGCAACAGATTCATCAAGCCCAGGCGTTGACCATCATTTCAATTACCCATGATCCGGTTGAAGTGGCGATGGCCGATCAAGTTGCGGTCCTTGATCAAGGCCAAATTTTGCGGTTAGCAACGCCAGCGGTAGTCTTGAATGACCAAGCCCTTGTCCAACAGGTCGGCTTGGTGCAGCCCTTTAGCATGCAATTGCGGGATCGCTTGCAACACTACGGGGTCCCGGTACCAAAGGAATATTTAACAAAAGGAGCGTTAGAGCAATGGTTGAAGCGGCAGTTAGCTACCAGGGCGTAACCTTTCGCTATCATGAAGCCGGTGCGGCCGCCCTGCAGGATTTTACGGCTACGGTTCCCAAGGGGCGCCTAACGGCCGTCATCGGCCACACGGGGAGCGGTAAATCGACCTTGATGCAATTAACGGATGGTTTGTTAACCCCTACCGCAGGGCAATTGGAGGTGTTAGGGCAAGTTATCACCCCCCGCACCAAGAATAAAGCCCTCCATCAGTTACACCGTCAAGTTGGGTTTGTCTTTCAATTTCCGGAACATCAACTGTTTGCCGAAACTGTGTTAGCGGACGTGATGTTTGGTCCGCTGAATCTGGGGCAAACTCCGGCGCAAGCTAAGCAAGCTGCCCACCAAGCCCTTGTTCAGTTAGGGGTTGGGGAGGCCTTATGGCAACGCTCCCCCTTTGAACTTTCGGGGGGCCAACAGCGCCGGGTCGCGATCGCAGGGGTTTTGGCGATGCGCCCCCAACTGTTGATTTTAGATGAACCTACCGCAGGGGTGGATCCTGATGGTCAACGGGAATTGTTAGCATTGGTTGAAAGATTGAAAGGCCAGGGCTTAACGATCCTGTTGATCACGCATCAAATGGAGCAGGTTGCCCAATTAGCCGACACGGTGTTGGTCTTGGCTCATGGCCAGTTGCAATTTAGTGGTCAACCACGGGCGTTATTTGCCCAGCCCGAGTTTCTAACGACCCAGCAGTTGGCCTTGCCAGCCGCTGTTGCCTTTGCCAAGCAGTTGCAAACGGCCGGGATCAGTCAGTTTAATCAATTGCCATTGACACTTGACGAACTGGCCCACGCCCTGGCCCGCCAACTTAAGGGGGACCACCATGAACAATAAAGTTTTATTTGGGATGTATTTGCCGGGCAATTCGCTCATGCACCGGTTGGATCCGCGTTTGAAGTTGGTTGGTTGTTTTTGGTTTGTCATCCTAGTCTTTTTTGCCCGGACGTGGTGGACTAATTTGCTTTTAATTGGCGCGTTAGGCTTGGTTATCTGGTTGAGCCAGGTTAAGTTTAGCAAGTATTGGGCTGGGATTCGGCCGTTAATGTGGATTATTCTGTTTACGGCGGTAATTCAGGCCCTGTTCTCCAGTGGGGGACAAGTTTATTGGCACTGGGGCTGGCTGGCCGTAACGTCAGCGGGAGTGGCCCAAGCCGGTTTTTTGGTTTTGCGGTTCTTTTTAATTATTACCAGTTCGACGGTCGTTACGGTCACCACCACCCCGTTGCAACTGGCGGATGCTTTAGAAGCATTAATGAAGCCCTTGAAGTATTTGCGGGTTCCCGTCAGTCAATTGGCGATGATGGTGTCAATTGCGCTGCGGTTTGTGCCCACGATTATGGATGAAGTCGGGCTGATCATGAATGCTCAGCGGGCCCGGGGGATGGATTTTAGCTCGGGCTCGCTGTTTACCCGGGCCAAGCGACTCGTTCCGGTAATGATCCCCTTGTTTGTAGCGGCTTTTAAGCGAGCCGAAGAATTAGCGGTAGCAATGGAAGCGCGGGGGTATGATCCCAACCAGGCTCGGACCAAGTTTCGGCAGTTGCATTGGCAACGGCACGATACTTGGGGAACCGTAGTTTGGGGCCTGCTAACGGTGGCGCTGGTGGCGTTAAGATTCGTGAAGTGAGGAAATATGATGTATCGATACAAAATTACCTTTGCCTATGATGGCACTAATTTTGCGGGGTTTCAGATCCAACCCCACCAGCGGACGGTGGAGCAAACCTTAAAGACGATCATTAACCGGATGGCCAAGCAGCCCAATCCCCCGTTGCACGTCATTGGCTCCGGGCGGACGGATGCGGGCGTGCACGCCTTAAATCAGGTGGCCCACTTTGACTTTCCCACCTATATTTCGCCGGCCTCGATGGTGCGGGCGCTAAACAGTCAGTTGCCCTTAGATGTGATGGTCAAGCAAGCTGAATTGGTGGACGAAAGTTTTCATGCCCGCTACAATGCGCACCGGAAACGGTATCGTTACCGGGTCAGTCAGGGGGAATTTGTTAATCCCTTCCGCCGAAATTACACGGCCCACTATAAGTACCCGGTGGATGTGGCAACAATGGACCAAGCTGCCCAAGCCTTGGTTGGGGAGCATGATTTTACCAGTTTCGTGGCGTCCGGCTCGCAAGCCAAGAGCAATGTTCGCACGATCTATGAAGCACGGGTTTGGCGGGATCCCAATAATGACGAAATCTGTTTTGATTTTGTCGGCAATGGTTTTTTATATAACCAGGTGCGCATTATGGTGGCCTTGTTGTTAGAAATTGGGAATGGACAACGGCCAGTTAGTGATGTGGCCCGGGTTATCGCGGCCAAGGATCGCCAAGAAGCGCGGATGACGGCGCCAGCCGAAGGGTTGTATTTAGTCCAAGTTGACTATGGGGAACCTGCAGAAAAAGATTGACGTTTCTAGCAAGATCGAGTACACTGTTAGTTGGTATTTCTTTTCCATTAATTACTCGGTACACAATTAATTGTAAAAGAAAGACAAAAATTGGAGGACTTATATCGTGAGAACGACATACATGGCAAAACCAGGTGAAGTTGACCGTAAGTGGTACATCGTTGACGCTAAGGATATTCCTTTGGGTCGGCTGGCTTCGACCGTTGCATCTATTTTGCGCGGGAAGAACAAGCCAACTTTCACCCCTCACGTTGATACTGGTGACAACGTTATCGTGATCAACGCTGCCGAAGTTAAGTTAACTGGTAAGAAGGCAAGCGGCAAGATCTACTACCGTCACTCCAACCACCCAGGTGGTCTGAAGCAACGGACGGCAGGTGACTTCCTTGCCAAGGACCCTGAAAAGATGGTTGAAAAGACTATCAAGGGGATGCTTCCACACACCCCACTGGGTCGCAAGATGGGTATGAAGCTGCACGTGTACGCTGGGACTGACCACAAGCACGCAGCTCAAAAGCCTGAAGTACTTGACATCACTAACTTAATCTAAGGAGGGAACGGAATTGGCTCAAGAAGTACAATACAGCGGTACTGGCCGTCGGAAGAACTCAACTGCACGGGTTCGTCTGGTGCCAGGTTCTGGTAAGATCACTATGAACGGCAAGGCAATCGAAAACTACATTCCGTTTGCCAACTTACGTGCCATCGTTAACCAACCATTTGCAGCTACTAAGACGGAAGGTCAATACGACGTCTTGGTAAACGTCCGCGGTGGTGGGTTCGCCGGCCAAGCCGGTGCTACGCGGCACGGGATTGCACGGGCATTGCTCGTTGTTGATCCAGACTTCCGTGACGCCTTGAAGAAGGCGGGGCTCTTAACGCGGGACCCACGGATGAAGGAACGTCGTAAGCCAGGTCTGAAGAAGGCCCGGAAGGCTTCCCAATTCAGCAAGCGTTAATCTTTGGAGGACACGTTTGTTTCAAACACCGGCTTCGGCTGGTGTTTTTTTGTACACTCAGTTCTGCGGAATTGGTTTAACCAAAATTAATCTTTTTCTTCACGAAAAGCATGAAAATTTGGTCGCGGATGCGGTAAGATTGTAACAATAGGAATGAGCAAACAGCCCGCGCAGGAAATCATTGCGGGCAGGGAGGAATTGTTTTGGCACGGAAAAGAAAAGGACGCCGGAAGCGCTGGTCGTGGGGTGTAGCAGTATTGGCGGTGTTAGTGATCTTTATGGGGGTCTACGTCGGCCATCACTTCTACGTTCGCTACCAACAAGCCCAAATTATCAAAAAGGAGCAAAATGCCAAGCGGCTGTTTATCCAAGCGATTGCGCCGGAAGCGCAAGCCATGCAAAGCAAGTATCATGTTTATGCCTCAATTACCATGGCCCAAGCAATTTTGGAATCGGATTGGGGCTCCAGCAAGTTGGCCGCGGATTACCACAACCTCTTTGGCATTAAAGGGGAAGGGACCAATTCCAAGGTGCTGAGTACCAAGGAATACACCAATGGCAAATGGGTGGTCATCAAGGGCCGCTTCCGGGTATATGATTCGTGGGCGGAGTCAATCAAGGATCATACCCAGTTAATGGTGAAGGGGACGGCGTATAACGAGCAAAATTACCAAGCGGTGATTGACGCAACGAACTACCAAGAAGCCGCCCGGGCCTTGCAAAAGGCCGGGTATGCGACCGATCCGGATTATGCCGCGAAGCTGATTAATGTTATCAAGACTTACCAATTAGATCGCTATGATCAGTAACACACCAGTTTAAAGGGGGATCACGATGGAAGAGTTAAAAACGCGCATTAAAGAAGTCGGGACGGTGCTGCCCGGGAATGTATTGAAGGTTGATGCTTTTTTAAATCATCAAATTGATGCTGGACTAATGCAACGGATTGGGCAAGCATTTGCCGCGCGGTTTGCCGATGCCGGGATTACGAAAGTCTGGACTGTGGAATCATCGGGGATTGCGCCAGCGGTGATGACGGGCTTAGCGTTAGGCGTGCCGGTGATCTTTGCTCGGAAGCACAAGAGTTTGACGTTAAATGAAGGTCTTTATACGGCGGAGGTTTACTCTTATACCAAGCAGGTGGCCAATAAAATTACGATTGCTCAAAAGTATGTGGCCCCGGATGACAAAGTCTTGATCATTGATGACTTCTTGGCGAATGGTCAAGCAGTCAGTGGGCTCCTGGCCATTGCTAAGCAGGCTGGTGTGACCGTAACCGGGGCGGGAATTGTGATCGAAAAGACCTTCCAACCGGGGCGCTTAGCATTGGAAAAGCAGGGGATCCCGGTCGTCTCATTGGCGAAAATCAAGTCGTTGGCAAACGGGCAAGTTGAATTTGCAGAGGAGGATTAAGGATGGCAAGGGCAGTTTTAACGCCGGGCCAGGTGCTCGGGATAATGGGCTTTAATGCTGATAGTTTGGCGATGGTAAATGCTGCGCACGAATTGGGCTTAAAGGTCTATGCCTACGTTGATACGCCCCAACCTGAATTGACGCGCCAAGCGGACTTTACGATTGTGGGCAATTACCGGGCGAAGGAGAAATTAAAGACCTTTGGGGAAGCCTGTGACGTGGTGATCTACACCACACCCAACATTGATGCGATTGTTTTTCACTACTTGAGTCAGTTGACGCAAGTGCCGCAAGGGATCGATGGCTTGGAAATTATGCAGGACCGGTTAATGGAACGGGCCTTTTTCGACCAACTAAACGTGAACAGCGCGCCGTATGTAACGGTGATCAGCCTGGAAGACATCTACCAATCAATTGATTCAATTGGTTATCCGGCCGTCTTAAAGCCTATTCAACGGGGGATGGGGGCCGAGACCATGTTGATTCGCAAGGAATCCGATATTGCACGGGCGGCCAACTTTATGGTGGCCGGGACCTACTTGTTAGAATCCTGGATTGACCATGCGCATGAATACTTGTTGACCGTGGCGGCCCAGGGTGATCAAGTGGTGACTTATCCGGTGGCCGGCGTGGAATACACCCCTGACCGGCAACTTTTAGGGGTGAAGGCGCCCCTGAATGTTGCCCAGGATTTAGCGGGAGAAATGGCCCGGATTGCGCAAGCGGCCGTCAAGCAACTTGGTTACCAGGGGATTCTGACCGTTGAATTTTATGAAAATGCCAGCGGCAGCCTCTACGTCAAAGGGTTGGCCCCCGGCTTATTAACGGCTGGCAACGTTTATGAAACGGCGGCCAGCGTGAGCCTCGCGGCGCAACAAGTTCGCTTGGCAGCTGGCTTACCGGCCCATGTGGTCACCCCGGCGCAATCTACCTTAATGATGGTGGTACGGGGGGACCAATTAGCGGCGGTTCAGCGGCAACTACCGTTGAAAGACTACTGGTCCTACCGTTTCTTTAACCTCAATCAACCCCAAGCGGAACAAATTGTGGGGTTGACCTGGCTGAGTGGGACGGATCTGTCTTTGCGCGAACTGACGGAAAAGATGGAAGCGACCGCAATTTGGGATCCCACTCCAATGGCGGAACCTGAATAATTTGGTAAGTGGCAGTGGGGGCGGCCCTGCTGCCTTTTTCGTTTCAGCCAGCGGGACTTCCTGTTATAATAGAGCTTGACTGATTTTTTTGAGAAAGGATGAACAGTGGCGTGAAAATGCAATCAGCACTCGATGGAATGAATGAACAACAACGACAGGCCGTGTTGACAACGGAGGGCCCGCTGTTGGTAATGGCCGGCGCTGGTTCGGGCAAGACCAGGGTGTTAACGCACCGAATTGCCTACTTGATTGAGGAACAAGGGGTGTTGCCATGGAAGATTTTGGCGATTACCTTTACCAATAAGGCTGCCCGGGAAATGCAGGAACGATTGACGAAGTTGTTAGGCCCAAGTGCTTCGGATATTTGGGTTTCAACGTTCCACGCTTTGTGTGTGCGAATTTTGCGGCGCAATATTGACAAATTAGGCTATAATACCGCCTTTACGATTGCCGATCCGGGGGAACAACGGACGTTGATGAAGCGCATCTTCAAGGAAATGAACTTGGATCCCAAGAAATTTGAACCCCGGAACTTCTTGAGTGCTATTTCCAACGCCAAAAATGCCTTAGAGACCCCGGCCGCTTACCAAGCCAAGTACCAGGATCCATACCATAAACTGGTCGGTGAAGCTTATGGGCGCTACCAAAAAGAATTGGAAGCCAACCAGACCTTGGACTTTGATGATTTGATCATGAAGACGATTGAATTGTTTAAGACGGAGCCAGCGACCTTGGCTTACTACCAAGATAAATTTAACTACATTCACGTTGACGAATACCAAGATACCAACGACGCTCAGTATCAGTTAGTTCACCAACTGGCGGCGAAGTACGAAAATCTGTGTGTCGTGGGGGATGCCGATCAGAGTATCTATGGTTGGCGGGGGGCCAACATGAATAACATCCTGAACTTTGAAAAGGATTACCCAACGGCCCAAACGATTATGTTGGAACAAAATTATCGCTCGACGCAAACGATTTTGGATGCGGCTAACCAAGTGATTGCCAACAACGTTAACCGGAAAGATAAAAAGTTGTGGACCCAAAATGGTCAGGGGGACAAAATTTCTTATTACCGGGCCCAAAGTGAGCACGATGAAGCCTACTACGTGGTCAAACAAATTGAAAAGCAACGCCAAGCGCATGGGTATGCGTACGGTGATTTTGCCATTCTCTACCGGACCAATGCGCAGTCCCGGTTGATTGAAGAAACCTTTATGAAGTCCAGCATTCCATATACGATGGTGGGCGGTCATAAGTTCTACGACCGGATGGAAATTCGCGATTTACTGGGCTACTTAACGTTGGTTGCTAATCCAGATGATTCACTGAGTTTTGAACGGGTGGTGAACGTGCCCAAGCGCGGCATTGGGGCTACCAGTTTGAACAAGCTGCGCCAGTTTGCTGCAGACATGGGCTGGTCGTTGATGAAGGCGGCCGAAAACGTGGAACTGGCCAACCAAATCTCCCCGAGCGTGAAGAAGAAATTGACTGGCTTTGCAGAAGAAATGCAGCAACTGCAAACGCAAGCGGCGAACCTGACGTTAACCGAGTTGACGGATGCGATTTTAACGCAAACGGGCTACCGGGCGAGTCTCCAAGCCGTTGCCAATAAAGATTTGCAAGCCCAGACCCGCTTGGAAAACCTGGAAGAATTTAAGTCCGTCACCCAAGAATTTGATCAGAAGCATGGCGATGAAGTGACGACCACCCAGGAACAGTTGACCCAATTTTTGACGGACCTGGCTCTGGTTTCGCCCCAAGATGAGCTGGAAGACCAAACCAATACGGTGACGTTGATGACCTTACACGCCGCCAAGGGGCTGGAATTCCCGGTGGTCTTTTTAATCGGGATGGAAGAAGGTATCTTCCCGTTGGCCCGGGCGAAGGAAAATCCGGAAGAAGCAGAAGAAGAACGCCGTTTGGCTTACGTGGGGATTACCCGCGCCAAGCAAAAACTTTACTTAACCAATGCCAACTCCCGGGTCTTGTACGGGCGGATTCAGCGGAACCCGGCCTCAGAATTTGTAACGGAAATCAGTGAAGATTTGTTGCAACAAGATAGCCCAGCAGTGCGGTCGAACGCCCCGTTTACTCGACTCAAGCAGGGGCACAGTACACGCTTGGCGACAACGACAACGTATACGGCTAAACAGACGCATTCAACCAAGCAAGTTGCCAACCAAGGGACTGGCGCCGAAAAAGGCAACTGGCAAGCCGGCGATAAAGTAATGCACAAGAAGTGGGGGCAAGGGACCGTGGTTGCCGTTAACGGCACTGGTACGGATATGGAATTAGACATTGCCTTTCCGAACGAAGGGGTCCGGCGCTTATTGGCCTCGTTTGCTCCAATCAAGAAGGTCGAGGATTAATGATGAGCGAAGAACAACGTCCGGTTGCCGCCTTAGATCTGGCGGCAGCCAAAACGGAAATTGGTCCCTTACGGACTCAATTGAAGCAGTGGGGCCGGGAATATTATGAACAGGATCAGCCCACGGTTGAAGATTACGTTTATGACCGCGCTTACCAACGTTTGGTGCAGATCGAAGCGCGCTTTCCGCAGTTAGTGACGCCGGATTCGCCCACCCAACAAGTTGGGGGGCAAGGGGCCACCCAACTGGCCAAGGTGCCCCATGAAGTCCCGATGCTATCGATGGGGGATGTTTTTTCCCCGGCGGAATTGGCTGACTTTAATGCGCGCCAACAAGCGGGCTTAGCCGTTGACAGTTTAGCTTACAATTTGGAACTGAAAATTGATGGCTTGTCGCTGTCCTTGGTTTATGAAGCGGGCCAACTGGTCCAAGCATCCACGCGGGGGAACGGGCAAATTGGGGAAGATGTGACAGCCAACGTCAAAACGATCCAAGACGTGCCCCAAACGTTGCCGGAACCATTGTCAATTGAGGTTCGCGGGGAATGCTACATGCCCAAAGCAGCCTTCTTGGCTTTGAATGAAAAACGCGAAGCCGAGGGCCTGCCAACCTTTGCCAACCCCCGCAATGCAGCGGCCGGCAGTTTGCGCCAGTTGGATCCTACGATTACCAAACAACGCCAATTGGCCACCTTTATTTATTACGTTCCCGACTTTGCCACCTTGGGTGTGACCACTCAAGCGCAAGCCTTGGCCCGCTTGCAAGCCTTAGGGTTTGCGGTTAACCCGCATTCCCGGGTGGTGACGACGCCGGCCGAAATTGAGTCTTACCTAACGGAATACACAGCCCAACGGGATGATTTACCGTATGGGATCGACGGGATTGTTGAAAAGGTTAATGATTTGGCAACGCAAGTCCAGTTAGGTAATACCGTGAAGGTACCCCGGTGGGAAATTGCCTATAAATTTCCGCCCGAGGAAGCGGCGACGGTGGTGCGCGAAATTGAGTGGACCGTTGGGCGCACGGGAAATGTAACGCCCACGGCGGTGATGGATCCGGTCCAATTGGCGGGGACGACGGTGGCGCGGGCCTCGTTGCATAACCCGGATTACTTGGCGGCTAAGGATATTCGCCTAGGTGATACGGTCATGTTGCATAAGGCCGGTGATATTATTCCCGAAATTTCCCGGGTAATAATGGCGAAACGGCCGGCAACCAGCCAACCTTACCAGCCGCCGCAGGACTGCCCAGTTTGTGGGGCCGCCTTGGTCCACTTAGCGGATGAAGTTGCCTTGCGCTGTGTTAACCCGATGTGTCCGGCCCAACTCAAGGAAGGACTTGCTCACTTCGCCTCCCGCAACGCCATGAATATTGATGGGCTCGGTCCCAAAATTATTGAAGCCCTGTGGGAACGTAAAATGGTGCAAAACGTTGCGGACCTGTACCGCTTGACGGCTGCGCAATTATTAACTTTACCTAAATTTGCGGAGAAATCCGCGACCAACCTATTGACAGCAATTGACAACAGTCGGCATAATTCAGTCGAACGTTTGCTGTTTGGGTTAGGCATTCGCCACGTGGGGGCCAAAGTCGCCCAGTTGATTGCCCAACACTTTGGCGATTTAGCCGCGGTCATGGCGGCTGATTCGGCCGAAATTGCGGCTATTCCGGGTGTCGGCGCAACAATTGGGGACAGTGTGGCTACCTACTTTGCGAATGAAAAAGTCCAAGCTTTAGTGGCCGAGTTAGCAGCAGTCGGGGTCAACTTGACCTACGAAGGTGCTCCGGTGATGGTGAACGATACTTGGCGTGACAAACGCGTCGTTTTAACCGGGAAATTAAGTGCCTTTAGCCGGGCGGAAGCAACGGCGTGGTTGGAAGCCCGCGGGGCAACGGTGACCGGGAGTGTCTCCAAAAAGACCGATCTGTTGATTGCCGGGGAAAAAGCGGGCAGTAAACTGAAAAAGGCCAATGATTTGCAAATTCCAGTCTGGGATGAGCAACGCTTTGACCAGGCAATGAAGGAGGAAAATTAGACCGTGAAAAGGAAAAAATGGTGGGTTGTCCTGGCCACCATCGGGGTCAGCATCAGCTTAGCGGCCTGTGGTAATAAGAAAAGCAACAATGTAACGACAACTGGCAGTACCAGTGGGACTTACCAAGCCGTGATTAAGGGTGGGCATTATCAAACCAGTAAGGCGCGGGGAGTGGCCGTCCAGCAAAATGATAATACTTACAACTTGAAGAGCTTTGAAAATGGTTTGACCAATGTGATTGCCAAGAAGTTCTTTTCCCCGAAGAACTACATTTTTCAGGAAGGCCAATATTTGAGTGCCAGTACCTTAGGTGATTGGTTAGGCCGGCAAACCAGTAAGAATCCGTTGGGCTTGAATCCAGCCCAAGGCAAGAAGAGTGATCCTAACCCCTTGTACATTCAACAAATCGAAGAACAGGATTATGTCCAACAAAGTGGTAATTCCTTAAAATTGAAGGGTGTGGTGATCGGGGTCGGCATCAACTCGGAATATCAATACCAAAAGAAGACCGATGGGCCGTACTATACGAAAAAAATTTCCGATAGTGAAGTGCAAGCCCAAGGTAAGGCCGCTGCCGCGAAGATTGTAAAGCGGCTACGGGAAAAGAAGGACCTCCAAAACGTCCCGATTGTGGTCGCTTTATACAAGCAAGCGCCCCAAGACAGTTTGGTCGGCGGGACCTTCTTTGCCTACACGAAAACCAATAGTGCCCAGGTCGGCAGTTGGACAAAGTTGAATTACAAGAATGAGGTCTTGCCAAAGGCCACCTCAGCTGCAGAAGCCAACTCCAACAGCACTGGGACCAGCGGCTCGTTTTCCAACTTTAAGAGCCAAGTGCAAAACTTCTTCCCGAACATTAGTGGGGTTACGGCCCAGGCCCAATCAAAAGACGGCACCTTACAAGGCATGCACGTGACGATTACGACTCAGTTCTACAGCCAAACGGAAATCAACAGTTTTACGGGTTACATCGTCCAAGCGGCTAAGAAGTACCTGCCAAACGGGGTCCCAATTGATATTAAGATTCAATCCGACTCGAATATCCAAGCAGTGGTTTACCGGGATGCCGGTTCCAGCAAGTGGAATTCGCACATTTTCGGCTCCTATTAACCGTCTTGTTTAAAACCGTGATCGTCCTTTGGCTTCGGTCACGGTTTTCTGCTTGGCGCTTTGCAAGAAATCCCTTGGCAAAGCGGCATCGAAGCGCGGCTTGTGATAAAATAAAAATATTGTAAAGAATTTGGAAAAGAGGTTAGGAGAATGGCTGAGAAGTTAGGCCGTAAGGCGGCTGAACACGTGGCAGAATTGGCGAAGCTGTCCTTTACGGATGCGGAATTGGACCAATTTGTGCCCCAACTAGAAGCGACGATGCACCTGTTTGATGACCTGCAACAAATGGATACAACGGGAGTGACCCCAATGTATTCGCCCACGCAAGAAGTCAGCGTGATGCGCGAGGACGTGGCAGTCGCAAGCAACCAACGCGATGCACTGTTGGCTAATGCCCCAGAAACGGAGCAGGGCTTGATTAAAGTGCCAGCGATTATTGATGAAAGCGAGGATTAACGGATGGCTTTTTACGATACCGATGTCACCCAATTACACGATGACCTGGTCAACAAGCGGGTTAGTGCGACGGAATTGACCCAGGCGGCGTTTGCGCGGATTAAGGCTACGGACGACCAAGTCAAAGCGTTCTTGGCTTTAAATGAAGAAGCGGCCTTAAAGCAAGCCGCGGCCTTAGACCAAGCGGGGATTGCCCCGGACCAAATGCTGGCGGGGATTCCGCTGGCCGTTAAGGATAACATTGTCACGAAAGGGCTGACAACGACGGCGGCGTCTAAGATGTTAGCTGATTTTAAGCCGGTTTATGATGCGACGGTGGTCGATAAGCTGCACCAAGCTGGGGTAATCAACGTCGGTAAGACCAACCTGGATGAATTTGCGATGGGGTCGTCCACGGAAAATTCGGCCTTCCAAACGACCAAGAACCCGTGGGACCTGACCCGGGTGCCAGGGGGTTCGTCTGGTGGTTCCGCTGCGGCCGTTGCGGCCGGTGACGTGCTAGGGGCCGTCGGGACCGATACTGGGGGCTCGATTCGCCAACCGGCTTCCTTTACTGGGGTCGTGGGGATGAAGCCAACTTACGGACGGGTTTCCCGTTGGGGGGTCATTGCCTTTGGCTCCTCCTTTGATCAAGTTGGTTGGTTGTCGCAAAGCGTCAAGGACAACGCCTACATGTTAGAAGCGATTGCCGGCCTTGATGCCAAGGACATGACCAGTTCACACCTGGCCGTGCCACACTACGCCGCTAATCTCGCTCAGGCTGACGTTAAGGGACTCAAGATTGCCGTGCCAAAGGAATACTTAGGTGAGGGGATTGATGAGGACGTCAAGGAAGTCATCAAGGCGGCCTTGGCCCACTATGAATCCTTGGGGGCCCAGATTGATGAAGTCTCGATGCCGCATACCAAGTATGGGATCCCTGCTTACTACATTTTGGCTTCCTCCGAAGCGTCCTCAAACTTGCAACGCTTCGACGGGATTCGTTACGGCTTCCGGGCTGCTGATGTGAAGAATCTGGAAGACGTTTACGTTAAGACGCGTTCCGAAGGATTTGGCCCAGAAGTAAAGCGGCGGATCATGCTGGGGACCTTCTCCTTATCCGCGGGGTCATATGATGCCTACTTTGCCAAGGCGGCGAAGGTCCGGCGCTTGATTGCAGATGACTTTAACCAGGTCTTGGCGGATCATGACGTCATTATGGGGCCAACGGCGGTTTCAACGGCCTTCAAGGTCGGTGCGGAAATTACGGATCCAACCAAGATGTACTTAAACGACTTGCTGACGGTGTCCGTCAACATGGCTGGTCTGCCGGGGATGTCAATTCCAGCTGGCTTCTCTAAGGCTAACGGGATGCCAGTTGGGCTGCAAATTATCGGGAAGGCCTTTGATGAACAGACCGTTTACGATGCCGGGTACGTCTTTGAACAAACGACTGATTTCCACAAGCAAACGCCACAATTAGGGGGGCAAAACTAAATGAATTTTGAAACCACTATTGGTCTGGAAGTCCACGTGGAATTAAAGACCAACTCCAAGATTTATAGCCCGTCCCCGGTTAACTTTGGGGCGGCACCAAACGAAAATACCAATGTGATTGACTGGGGGTACCCCGGGGTCTTACCGAGTCTGAACAAGGGGGTAGTCAAAGCCGGAATCATGGCCGGCTTGGCCTTGCATGCCGAAATTACCAAGCAGATGCACTTTGACCGGAAGAACTACTTCTACCCGGATAACCCGAAGGCGTACCAAATTACCCAATCAGAAACGCCAATTGCCCACGATGGCTGGGTTGAAATTGAAGTGAACGGCAAAAAGAAGAAGATCGGGATTGCCGAAATGCATATTGAAGAAGACGCCGGGAAAAACACCCACACGGGCCAGTATTCCTATGTCGACTTAAACCGGCAGGGCACGCCGTTGATCGAAATCGTCTCTAAGCCCGACATTGCGTCGCCAGAAGAAGCAGTGGCCTACTTAGAAGCCTTGCGGCAACGCATTCAATTTACCGGGATTTCGGATGTGAAGATGGAAGAAGGGTCGATGCGGGTGGACACCAACATTTCCGTGCGGCCATTTGGGAGCGATAAGTTCGGGACCAAGACAGAAATGAAGAACATCAACTCCTTTAACTACGTGCGCAATGCCCTGGAATTTGAAGAAAAGCGGCACCAAGCAGTGATTCTCTCCGGGGGCACGATTGTCCAAGAAACCCGGCGGTATGATGAAGCCACGAAGGGAACCATTTCGATGCGCTCCAAGGAAGGGAGCGATGATTATCGTTACTTCCCCGAACCAGACTTGCCGCCACTGGAAGTTTCTGATGAATGGATTGATGAAATTCGCCAAGCCATGCCGCAAATGCCCGGTGAACGGCGGGAACACTACGTCAACGACCTGGGCCTGACGGATTACGATGCGATGGTTTTGACGCAAACCAAGGAAATGGCGGACTTCTTTGAAGCGGCGGTGGCTACTGGTGCCGATGCCAAGCGGATTGCCAACTACTTGATGAACGACGTCAACTCCTACTTAAATGATGAACACGTTGATCTGCAAGACACTAAGCTGACGCCGGACCACTTGGCCGGGATGGTGAAGTTGATTGACAACGGTACGATTTCTTCGAAGATGGCCAAAAAGGTCTTTGCCGGGATTATTGACGGGGAAGAACCGGCTGCCTTTGCCAAGGCCCACGGCTTAGTTCAAATGTCTGATCCCGCTGAATTAAAGCCAATCATCGATGGGGTCTTGGATAACAATGAACAATCGATCATTGACTTTAAGAACGGGAAAGACCGGGCAATTGGCTTCTTGGTTGGTCAAATCATGAAGCAAACCCGCGGGAAGGCTAATCCGAAGGTGGTCAACCAAATCTTGATGCAAGCCTTAAACGAACGGTAAGAAACGAGGGATGGTCATGCACAAACGCGCGCGAATTATCTATAACCCAACTTCGGGGCGGGAAGCATTGCGTGGCGACCTGGTGGACATCCTGGCTGTTTACGAACAGGCGGGGTATGAGACCAGCGCCTATGCAACGACGCCGGAACCTAATTCGGCTAAAAATGAAGCCACCCGGGCGGCCAAGGAGGGCTTTGATTTGATTGTGGCGGCCGGGGGTGATGGGACCCTAAGCGAAGTTATCAACGGGATTGCGGGGTTAAAACAGCGTCCTACCTTGGCAGTGATCCCGGCCGGCACGACCAATGACTATGCGCGGGCCCTGCGGGTACCGCGTGAGGACCCAATTGCGGCCGCGAAGTTGATTCTCAAGGCCAACAACCGTTTTAAGATTGATGTCGGCAAGGCCAATGACAACTACTTTATGAACATTGCGGCGGGGGGAACTTTAACGGAGTTGACCTATGAAGTTCCGTCGCAAATGAAGTCTTTGTTTGGCTATGCGGCCTACTTTGCCAAGGGGGCTGAATTATTGCCCCAGATCAAGCCGGTTGAGATGAGCATCAAATACGACGGCCAGGAATTCCGGGGCAAGGCTTCGACGATCTTTTTGGCCTTGACCAATTCGGTGGGGGGCTTTGAACAGATTGTTCCCGATGCTTCCCTTGATGACGGGAACTTCTCTTTAATTATCGTCAAGGACAGCTCGCTGGTGGGGATGTTGCAGCTGATGACCAAGGCTTTAAAGGGAACGCACGTGGATGATCCGCGGATTATTTACGCTAAGGCCAAGGACGTCATGGTCACCCCGCTAGACGACCAAGATCGCTTAATGATCAACCTCGATGGCGAGTACGGTGGCGATGCGCCAATGCACTTTGTCAACCTCAAGCAACACTTGGAAGTAATCGCCAACCTGGACGAAATTCCGAATGATGCCTTGACGGCCGATATGAAGAAGTATGAAGACGACTTTGTGCGCGGGGTTGATGAACTAGCGGATCAAACGGCCCACTAGTTTGGACATTCCACCGGGAACTTAGTAGAATAGAAGGGCTGGGATTTTCCCAGCTCTTTTGCGTACATAGGAAAACAGGAGGAATCACGCATGAAGTTACAGCTACCGGTCCACAAGAACGAACACCGCACGGGGACCGTAACGGATCTGACCTACGAAGGCAACGGGGTGATCAAAGTTGACCATTACCCGATTTTTATCCCGAACGCCCTGTCGGGGGAAACGATTGAGTACGTCGTCACCAAAGTTAGTAAGAACTTTGCTTGGGGGCGGGCGCTGGCTTGGCAAACCAAGAGTGCCGACCGGGTTGAGCTGGCCGATCAGCGCTACTTGCAGACCGGGATTGCGCCCTTGGGGCATTTAAGTTATCCAGCCCAGCTGAAGTTTAAGCAGAAGTTGCTGGTCGACCTCCTAGCCAAGGCCCATCTGCCGTTGGAAGTGGCACCGACCTTGGGGATGAAAACCCCTGTGCGTTATCGCAACAAGGCCCAAGTGCCGGTGAAATTAATCCGGGGACGCTTAGAGACCGGGTTTTACAAGCGGGGCAGCCATGATTTGGTGCCAATTGAAGACTTTTTGATTCAAGATCCGGTGATTGACCAAACGATCGTGGCGGTCCGGGATGTTTTACGCCGCCACCAGATTCCAGCCTATGATGAACAAACCGGGCGCGGCGTGATCCGGACGGTGATGGTCCGGCGGGGGTATTATTCCCACGAGGTGATGGTGGTCTTGATTACCAAGACCAAGCACTTGCCAGCCCAACAAGCCCTGACAGCTGAAATTGTTGCCGCCGTGCCAGAACTAAAGAGTTTGGTCCAGAACATTAACGAAAAGCAGACGAATAAGCTATTGGGGGATCAGAACCGGGTCTTATGGGGCCAAGCCACGATTAATGATCAGCTCTTGGGGATCGACTTTAAGATTTCCCCACTATCCTTTTACCAGGTTAATCCCCAACAAACCGAAAAGCTGTATCAAACTGCAATTGAGCAAGCCAAATTGGACGGTAGTCAGGCCGTGATTGATGCCTATTGTGGAATCGGGACGATTTCTTTGGCGGTAGCTAAGCACGCCAAAAAGGTCTACGGGGTTGAAATCGTACCGGCCGCGATTGCCGATGCCAAGCAGAATGCGGCCTTAAACGGAATTGATAACGCTGAATTTGTGGTTGGCAAGGCTGAAGAACAGATGGCCAAGTGGCAAGCCGCCGGGCTGAAGCCAGATGTGTTGATCGTCGACCCACCGCGCAAGGGGTTGGCAGAAAGCTTAATTGAAGCCGCCGGGGTGATGGGCCCGCAAAAGATCATCTATGTGTCGTGCAATCCGGCCACCTTGGTGCGCGATTTGCAGCGCTTGGCGGCGGTGGGCTATCAGGTTACCAAACCAATTCAGCCCGTTGATCAGTTTCCACAAACGACCCATGTGGAGAGCGTTTCTGTCCTTGAGCGTGACGAGTAGTCACGCTCAAGGCCTTGGAAAAGATCTGATTTTAGCGGACTCAACCTACAGTTTGTGTAAAAAAAACGATGGTTCCAGTTATGCTTGAGTCATGAAAGGAGGGCCCGATATGGATCAAATCAAAATTGGAAAATTCATAGCATCCTGTAGAAAAGAATTGGGCATGACTCAGGCAAACCTTGCTGAGAAGCTCGGAATTAGTGATCGGGCAATATCAAAATGGGAGACAGGCAAGTCGATGCCTGATTCAGGGCTCATGTTGGAGCTTTGTGATCTTTTAAAGATTAACGTCAACGAACTTCTGTCGGGCGAAAGAATTATGACCGAGGCATATGACAGACGGGCAGAGGCAAACCTGCTGGCGATGAGGCAAGAGGTTGAGAAAAAGAACCGCCAGATGCTTAGGATGGAATACTGGCTTTCTTATCCGGCTCTGATTGCTGGGTTGGCCATGGTGTTAGTGGCGGCATTCATAGAGATACCGGTTTGGCTACGAATTTTACTCACCGGGTTTGCACTCGTGATTATCCTTACGGTTGCCTTGATCGCCGTGGGGATTGAACAAACGGCCGGCTATTATGAATGCCAGAATTGCCACCACAGATATGTCCCTACTTACTGGCAGACAATTCTTGCGATGCATAGGGGACGGACAAGGTATATGAAATGCCCGGAATGTGGAAAACGAAGTTGGCAGAAAAAAGCTCTCACAAAAGAAGGCTAGGATAGACTAAGGCTCCTTACTACCGGCAAATGAGCTGGTGACGAGGAGCTTTTTTTATGGATTGGGGGTCTTAAGTCCGTTGGCTTACAGCCGGACCTGTCGATCTGGAACGCATTTTAGTAGGGGTGGTAGCGGGTTTTCCTAACCACTTAGCACCTCAAAATAACCACCTAGCGGGAATCGATCCTTCCAAAATATTACTTTTAGTACGGTCACCTTTTAAAAAAGTTAACAGAAGGTATAACTAAATTATTTCATTTTTGAGTAAAAGGAGCTTCCGCTTTTTCTTGTCACAAAATGTCAATTTAAGTTAGAAAAAAAGTAGTTGCTCATCAGTGATATACTTCATGAATACCTCGTAAGGTGTTTGATAGCCCAATGACTTGCGAGGAATGTTGTTCCGGTAGCTCATTATTTGAGCAACCTCTTCATCAGCTAGGTGGCGGAGATCGCGACCTTTGTGGAGTCCATCGCGCCGCAGAAGGCCGTTGTTGTTCTCGTTTAACCCCCGTTGGTTAGGTGCCCCCACCTCGGCAAAGTAGGTCTGGAGGTCAAATTGGTTGGCAATTGCTCGCCAGTCAGCGAACTCCTTCCCATTGTCGAAGGTAATCGACTTGAAGTAGTGGGGTGGAAACTTTGCCAGCCATTCCTGTAAGTGCTGGATCACACTGGTGGCCGTCTTACTATGGACGTTAAGAATCACTTCGACTTTGGAAATCCGTTCGACCAAAGTCATAACGGCGCCCTGATGTCCTTTGTCCTGGACGGTGTCGGCTTCAAGGTGGCCGAATTCACGGTTAAAGTTGGGAAAGTCAACAGCCCGTTGGTGAATGCTTTGGCCAAGTTGACCGGCCTTCCCCCGCCGTTCTACGTAACCATTGGGGCGACGCTTTCCTTTCATCGGCAAGGTCCGCACATCAAAATTGCCCCGCTTAAAAAGGCGGTAAAGCGTCCGCATACTACAGCTGAGTGGCCGTTCAGCGCGTCCCATAATTGTGTCTGGCGTCCAGCCTTGAGCCACTTTGACTTTGATATAAGTTACCTCATCAGTGGGCAATTGAATGGCCTTCCGACCGCAATGAGCCTTGTTTTTACGATAGTGTTGGCAATACTCTTGGAGCGTGTGGCCGGCGGCCAGAAAGCGATAAACTCGGTAGACGGTTTCTAAGCTCCGGTGCAAAAGTTTGGCAGCTCGGTAGGCTTTTACTCCTTGGTCACGAAAATTAGCGATCATCGTTAGTTCGTCTATGGTAAGATGATGGTAGGTCATTTGTGGTGTCCTTTCTTTTGATGTATGGGTATTCAAAAGTCTACCACAAATGGCTTTTTATTTTTCTAACTTAATTTTACAAACCGCGAAATTACCAAACTTGATGACGGTCAAGTAACTTACTAGCTTCTTTTCTTATACTAAGGACAGTAAAAGGAGGTACCGATATGGTAAAAGTACAACGATTCCTGACTGAGCAACGGCAAGCATTGGTGATCGGCTTGACCGTTTTATTAATTCTGGCAGAAGCTTTTCGCTTTATCAGCTCAAATAACTTAATGTATCAGATCCTAATGGCCATTGCAGGGGTCATCGGTCTATTGCCGATTTTATTCACAGCCATCTCGTCATTAGAGGTACGGCTGATATCGATTGATGTTCTCGTCAGTATTGCGGTGATCGGTGCGTTTATCATTGGCGAATATAACGAAGCGGCGATTGTTACCTGGCTTTTTATGGTTGGTGAGGTATTAGAAAACGCTACTTTAAGGAAGACACGGTCGGCAATTAAGCAACTAACCGAACTTGCTCCTCAAACCGCGGTGGTGATTGATGAAGATGGCAATACCAGTGATGAGGATGTGGACTTCATTGATCCAGGGGACATGGTCTTGATTAAGACCGGAAATCAGGTTCCAGTCGATGGCACGATCAAGACTGGGACTGCCGTTCTAAATGAAGCTAGTATTACTGGGGAGTCCCGGTTAGTTAAGAAACATCCTGGAGATGCAGTTTTTGCGGGAACCATTTTGGAAAATGGGACGGTGACGGTGAATACTACCGCGGCAGGCGAAGATACTACGTTCGGTAAAATTATTGAACTAGTGGAAGAAGCTCAGGATTCGCAAGCGAAGACGCAACGCTTTATTGATCGCTTCGCCCGTTATTACACGCCAGTTGTGCTATTGGTAGCAATTATGGTTGGCTTGATTACACGAGACGTGCGGTTAGCAATTACCGTAATGGTTCTTGGTTGTCCAGGTGCGCTTGTGATTGGTGTCCCTGCATCTACTGTTGCTGGAATCGGTAATGGTGCTCGTCAGGGGATTCTCTTTAAGGGTTCCGATGTCATGGACCGGATGAAGCATATTGACGCGATTGCCTTTGATAAGACGGGTACCTTAACTGTCGGGAAGCCAGTTGTTACTAGTGTCAATGTTCTGAACGGAGACCGACAGACGATTATTGATCAAGCGGTAGCAGTTGAACAACGATCGGACCACCCGTTGGCACAAGCAATTAGCAAGCTAGATAGGAAGTACGATTATCAGCCAACCGATATTCAAACGATTAAGGGACAGGGAATCCGAGCGCAAATTGGTGAAGGTGAGTACTTATTAGGTAATCCAACCCTGATTAAAGACTTATTAGGTACCAGTTCAACTCTCGACCAACTCATTGATCAACTGACGAGTGATGGAAATTCGATTGTTATTTTTGCCAGCATGGATCACCATGAATTGGCAATCTTTGGTATCAAAGATCAGTTACGATCACAGGCACAATCGGCGTTACGACAATTAAAAGCGTTAGGGGTCAAACGACTCATAATGTTGACTGGCGATAATGAAGGAACCGCTCATCAGATCGCAGCTAACCTGCCAATCGATGAAGTTCACGCAGCGATGCTTCCTCAAGGGAAAGCTGACTATCTCAAACAGCAACAGGTTGACGGTCATCGGATCGCATTTATTGGTGACGGGATTAATGATAGTCCGGCACTCTCCGCAGCTGATGTTGCAGTAGCAATGGGTTCCGGTACTGATGTTGCAATGGATGTAGCCGACCTAGTACTTGTGAAATCAGATCTGAATAGTCTAGTCACCAGTTTTCGCTTGGCACGGCGAACCATTACCAATATGAATGAAAACATCTTGATTGCCTTACTGACGGTAGTGCTATTGTTTATTGGACTTTTTGTTGGTTATATCGAAATGGCATCAGGAATGCTGATCCATGAGCTTAGTATTCTGATTGTTATTTTGAACAGTATGCGATTGATGAAACGAATTTCTCAAAATTGATGACAATCAATTTTTATTTACGGTGGCTAAATTACAATGAAAATAACAAAGGAGTGATAACCATGGAAAAAGTAGTGATGAAACTTGATGGTTTAACTTGTCCATCATGCCTAGCTAAGATTCAAAAAAGTGTTGAAAGCATTGACGGGACCGATGACGTGAAGGTACTGTTCAATGCGGGAAAGGTTAAATTTACACTAGATTTGGCCAAAGCTTCACCCGATGATGTTCAAGCAAATATTGAAAAAATGGGCTACACGGTTCAGGGAATTAAGGTAAAGGGGCTATCAGATGACTAGTGAAGAACAGTATCAACAGGAACTAAAACAGAGCGATATTGATCACCATACACCAACGGCAGGGGCGATGACGGGTCATATCATTGCCAACTTATTAATTCATTCACTAAAGATTAGTCAGGCAAAGCTATTTACGAAAGGGAATGCGGCATTGTTTTTATCCCAATATGGCGATGATTGGATTGCGCATGAACAGGAAGCATTTAATCACCTGAATCAGCTGCTAGTTCAGAATGGTGAGAGTATCCCAACGACGACGGATCAGTTTCGTGAATTTACCATGCTAGAAGAAAATGGTGCTGATAAGTATTTGCCAGGGGATGACCAATTATTTGCCTTGGTAAAGGATTTTGACACGCAGATTCTCTTTATCACGAAGGCCATTGCTCTTGGCAATAAAGAAGAATGGTCTGAATTAGCAGTAGATTTAACGGAATTATTGTCATGGATCAAAAAGCAAATTGCTTTAACCCAGCGCTTCTTGGGGCATGATTTACGGACGGGGTTGTATACTGAAGAAGATGATGACTTCTAACATTAAATGATGGAGGATACTCTAATGAAAGAAGAACTTTGTGTTCACCTGGTTCCGCTCTTTAATCAGTTAAGTTTAGAACGCCAGCGCCAAGTGGAACAGCTGGTTCATCACCAGCGTATTAAGCGCGGAACAATTGTTGTGAGTCCAGACAAGGATGACCGGTTAGTGATTGTAAAAAGTGGCCATGGTCGAATGTACCAACTAAGTGAAGATGGTGAAGAACGGGTGCAACGAATGCTGAAGACAGGTGATTATGTTGGTGAAACCTGGCTCCTGGGGGTTGCCAACCATAGTAGTTATGTAGAAATGACTACAGACAGTGATATCTGTATTCTTAATCGGCAAGACTTTATCCAATTGATTCACCACCGAAGCGAAATTGCCTTAAAACTAATGGCAGGACAGGCGGCAATGATTGAAAGTCTTCGTCAGCAAACACGGCTGATGGGACTGCCAAACATTGAAGAACGGGTAGTGACTTATCTGAAACAATTGATGGTTGATCAACAGAGTTCGGAAGTTAAGCTACCCTTGAAACTCAAGGACCTTTCTTCATACCTTGGGACAACCCCCGAAACATTATCGCGGACGCTTGCTCAATTGGAAGCGGATAGTAAACTCACGCGTCATTTGCGAACGATCCAAATTATTCATTTGTAAAAGGAAATGAGTCCAATACACATACAAAAGGCATTAAGCATTCAAAAGTTTTGAACGCTTAATGCCTATTTTTAACTCACCCGTGGGGGATGCTAGCCATTCAAGCCGCCATAGCTTATAGCCCTAAATATTTATCTTTAATCATTTCGGCTTTCTTAGCATGATCTTCAGGGTAGATGAAACTGTAATCAATGCCTAGTTTGGCTAGTTCATCAAGGATGGGACGTTTATATTTAGCCAGAATAATATACTTTTCCTTTTCATTTGGCAGATTGCAAGAAATAACTTGAATAAATTTAGTAACGCAGATTACGCAAAAAGATCTCAATCGGTGTTCGCCAATTTAAACATTTGAGTGGTCGGGAATTCAAATACCAGTTAATTTGAATCAATTCATCATCGGTAATCTCATCAGTCGGTTGACCTTTGGGAATGAAGCGGCGTAGTACTCGGTTGCGATTTTCATTACTGCCGCGCGGCTTTGCCGGTGTTGATGATGTGGCCAAGAAATTAGGCATTAGCAAACGAACGCTGCAACGAAATTTAAAAGCAGAAGCAACCAACTTCGTACAATACCCTTAGAGGTTGACACTTTTAAAAATGAAAGTGTTGCCTTTGGG
>NZ_AZFK01000077.1:0-226691 GCF_001435775.1 Limosilactobacillus ingluviei DSM 15946
TTTTTTAATTAATTTTTGAAGCTCTTGATTGATTAGCTGCATCAGCAACTCTTATACGTTATCAAATCATCAACTCGCTGTCAACAACTTTTTTAAATTGTTTAGAGCTGACCAGCAGCGATATATTCAACTGCCGTGACAACGATATCTAATATACAAGCTTATCCAAGAACTGTCAACATGATTTCAGCAGGTTTTTATCAGTTTTTTAGGTAAAACGAACATTATAATTAATCAGACCATCACAATGACTTCAAAGACGAACTTTGTGAATGTACTCCCCCGTAACAAGCCTAAGATACCGCTTAATTAACGAAGAACCCAAATTGATTTTTTTCGTCCCGAAACGGGGAGGATTATGTAAAAACGCCGCTCAGGGCGTCGCCTGAACAGCGTTTAAGCTCAAAAATTACTTCTTTGGCCGCATCGTTGGGAAGAGCAGGACGTCCCGAATCGACTTGGCATTCGTTAACAGCATTACCAACCGGTCAATTCCGACCCCGAGGCCACCCGTTGGCGGCATCCCGTATTCCAAAGCTTCCACAAAGTCTTCATCAATTGGTTGGTATTCATCGTTCCCTTCAGCGTGTTCCTTGGCTTGGTTTTCAAACCGTTGCCGTTGATCAATTGGGTCGTTCAATTCACTAAAGGCGTTCGCAAATTCGCTCCCCAAAATGTACAATTCGAACCGGTCCGTAAAGCGTGGATCCTTTTCGTTTACCTTCGCCAACGGTGAAATTTCAACTGGGTGCCCGTAAATAAAGACTGGTTGTTCCAAGTGGTCTTCCACCTTTTCTTCAAAGAAGGCATTGATGATATGACCAACTTTCCACCAACTTTCGTAAGCCACCCCGTTTTCATCAGCCAACTGGCGGGCTTGTTCAATTGACATTTCTTCCCAGAAGTCAATCCCGGTGTATTCCTTGATCGCATCAACCATGTGCAAGCGAGCAAATGGCTTGGCAAAGTCCATCGCCGTCCCTTGGTATTCAAACTTCAGGTCCGGGTAGATCGCCTTCGTTGCCGCCTTCACGATCCCTTCCGTTTCTTCCATTACGTCATGGAAGTCAAAGTAAGCCGCATAGGTTTCCATCGTATCAAATTCCGGGTTGTGCTTTAAGTCCATCCCTTCGTTCCGGAAAATCCGCCCTAATTCATAGACCCGTTCCATTCCGCCGACAATTAACCGCTTCAAGCGCAATTCCGTGGCAATCCGCATGTACATGTCAATGTCCAAGGCATTGTGGTGGGTAATAAATGGCCGGGCTTCCGCTCCAGAGGCCACATTTTCCAAAATTGGCGTTTCGACTTCAAGAAAGCCATTGTCATCCATGTAACGCCGAATCGCCTTAATAATCTTGGTCCGGTTTACAAACCGCTCAAAACTTTCCCGGTTGGTAATCAAGTCTAAGTAACGTTGGCGATAAACCAATTCGGGATCTTGCAAACCATGGTACTTGTCTGGCAACGGCCGCAAAGCCTTAGTCAGGAAAGTGATTTCGTGGGCGCGAACCGTCAATTCACCCATCCGGGTCTTGATCACATCCCCCGTAATCCCCCAGAAGTCCCCAATATCAGAGTCCTTAAACAGCTGGTAGGCTTCTTCGCCCACCATGTCTTGGCGCACGTAAAATTGAATCCGGCCGCCCCGGTCCAAAAGGTCCGCAAAGCTGGCCTTACCGCTCCCCCGCTTGGCAACCATGCGCCCCGCGATGGTTACGATGTTGCCTTGTTCTAAGAGCAGTTCCCCATCACTTGCATCATACTTTGCATGAATGTCGGATGACAGATCATGATCCGGCGCAAAGCGGTGCCCAAATGGCGCCACCCCTTGGTTCTTCAACGCTTGCATCTTTTCACGCCGGACAATCATCTGGTCGTTCAGCTTTTCTTCACTTGCCATGAATTAAATCCTCCTTATTGAGCGCGGGACACCCCACACCATTTACTGAGCTTGCCGCAAGGCCGCCCGTTGTTCTAAACTCTCAATGAATTCGTCAAAGATATCAATGACTTCTTGTTGGGTCGTAGCTTCCATCACCTTGACCTTGGTCCGCGCCGAGCGGGGAATCCCCTTCAAGTAGTAAGCCGCCTGGCCCCGGAATTCCGGCACGGCCGTGTGTTCACCCTTCAGCTCAACCAAGCGGGCCAGGTGATCCTTGGCCGTCTGCAGTTTTTCAGCGGGCGTGGCTTCGGGTAAAAGTTCCCCCGTTTCCAAATAGTGAACCGTTTGTGTCAGCATCCACGGGTTCCCCATGGCCGCCCGACCGATCATGACCGCATCTGCCCCAGTATAATCTAAGACATACTTGGCATCTTGTGCCGAACGAATATCCCCGTTGGCCATAAACGGAATCGTCAACTGACTGGCAACTTCCTTTAACACGTCCCAATCCGCATGCCCAGAATACATTTGTTTCCGGGTCCGACCGTGCATTGCCAACGCCGCGGCCCCCGCTTTTTCGGCCGCCAGGGCATTTTCAACCGCATAAATGTGTTGGTCATCCCAACCAGTCCGCATCTTCACGGTCACAGGCTTTTGAACCGCATCGACGACGTAGGCAACCATTTCGTAAACCTTCTTTGGGTCAAGCAACCAGCGCGAACCGGCGTCAATGTTAACTACCTTATTGACGGGACAACCCATGTTGATGTCAATCACATCCGCATCCGTGTGTTGGTCAATAAACTTGGCCCCTTCGACTAAGGTCTCTTTGGTCCCCCCAAAGATTTGAATCCCCATCGGGTGTTCTTCGGGATCGACGCCCGTCATCGACAGGGTCTTTTTGTTCTTGTACATAATCCCGCGGTCGGAAATCATTTCACAGACCACGTAACCAGCCCCGAACTTCTTACAAATGACCCGGAAAGCTTTATTGGTTACCCCAGCCATCGGTGCGACCACAACTTGATTTGGGATCTTTAAATCCCCGATTTGCCATTCCATCTTTTTCCCCCTTCATTAATTGCCACATTGATTGTAAAACAACGACAAAATAACTTGCAAGGCTCGACTTTTTTATACACAAACTTTAACATACCATTTTTTGCGGCGCGCCGCCAGAAAAAAACGCAACCGCTCCACCGGTTGCGTTAATTTACTTTTGCTGTTGGGCAAGCATTGCTTGTAATTCAGCTTCACTGAACTGGTAATGGCGCCCACAGAATTGGCAAACCGCTTGCGCCCCATGATCTTGCTCAATCATTTCCTGCAATTCAGTTGGCTTGAGCGTTGCCAAGACGTGCCCAAAGCGTTCTTTGGAACAATCACAGTGGAATTGCACCGGCATGGTTTCGTGAAGCTTCAACTCCTGATCCTTAAAGATCAAGCGCAAAATGTCCTCTGGCGTTTTCCCAGCGCGCAACAACTCCGAAACCAAAGGCAGCTCCTTTAAAGATTGTTCCAAAGTTTGCAAAGCTTCATCACTGGCGCCCGGCAAAGCTTGCACTAAGAAGCCCCCGGCTACTGCAATTGAATCATCGCTGTTGACAAAGACCGAGACCCCCATCGCCGACGGAATTTGCTCCGACTGAGCCAGGTAGTAGGTGAAGTCTTCACCTAATTCACCCGAGACCAGTTCCACTTCCCCGGTATAAGGCGTCTTATCCCCCGGAGCCATTTTAGTCACGGACAGCACCCCGTTGGTCCCCACGGCCCCCTTAACATCAATTTTACCTTGCGTATTTAAGGGCAGGTTGACATGGGGTTGCTTAATGTAACCCCGGACGTTGCCGGCCGCATCCCCATCCGCCACGATAAAGCCTACCGGGCCATCCCCTTGGATCTTAACTGTCAGTCGCCCAGCGCCTTGTAAGCCCGCTGTGGCCAAGAGGGTCGTCCCAACCAAGGTCCGCCCCAACGCGGCTGATGATGCCGACCACGTGTCATGAATGGTGTGGGCCTGTTCTACCAAATGCGAAGCGTTAACTGCATAAGCCCGAAACATGCCGTTCATGGCTGTGCTCTTCACTAAATAGTCGTTCATTGATTTTTCCTCCTCGTACCTCACTTCTAAGTATCCAATGTACTGATCTGCTTGGCCACTGTCAAGCCAGACTACGCTAAGCCAGCTAAAAAGCCTTGATGAACACCATCTTGCTCACCAAGCCCCGTAACAAAAAACGAAGAGCCCCCGTGAGCTCTTCGCTTTCGCCTATTCTTTTGGTTGATCTGAATCCGCGGGTTGATCGTCGTCAGCATCAGTGGTGCTTGGTTGATCCGCACTGGTCGTCGGTTGGTCAGCGGCTGACTCTTGGTCCGCCGTCGCCCGCGCATTTTCCTTACGTTCCAATTCTTGCTTGGCTTCTTCAAAGGTTTGCGCCCGTTGTTCACTATCGGCTTCTTCAACCGCCTTTTCTGGCATCTTGCCGGTCTTGTACAGACTGAGAATCTGCTTTTCATCCAGCGTTTCGTATTCCAGTAAGGCTTCGGCAATCAACCGGTGTTGTTCCCGGTGGGTTTCAATGATGTGAAGCGCTTCTTCATGCCCTTCATTCAAAATCCGCCGAACTTCTTCGTCAATTAAGGCCGCCGTCTTTTCTGAGTACGGAGCTTGGCCAAATTCTTGCCCGGTAAAGACCGCCCCGGAAGATTGTAATTCCACCGGTCCGATCTTATCGGACATCCCGTATTGGGTAACCATTGCCCGGGCAATTTGGGTTGCCTGTTCAAAGTCATTCGATGCCCCGGAGGATTGAGACTTGAAGATCAATTCTTCGGCCGCCCGGCCCCCCATTAAGCCCGCGATTTGTTCCATCGCGTTCTTCTTGGACATCAGCATTTGGTCTTCCTTTGGCAACATGATTGCGTAACCGCCGGCGCGACCCCGGGGCACAATCGTCACCTTGTGGACAACGCGAGCATCATTTAAGACTAAACCAACGATCGTGTGGCCTGCTTCGTGGAAGGCGACCGTCCGCCGTTCTTGCTTGGAGATCACCCGATCGCGCTTAGCCGGCCCAGCAATGACCCGGTCTTCGGCCTCATCAACGTCAGCGGCGTCAATTTCCGACTTGTTGCGCCGGGCAGCTAAGAGGGCCGCTTCGTTCAACAGGTTGGCCAAATCGGCCCCGACAAAACCAGGCGTTTGCTTGGCAATTTCCTTTAAGTCGACATCACTGGCCAACGGCTTGTTCTTGGCGTGAACGCGCAAGATGGCTTCGCGCCCCCGGACGTCCGGCCGGCCGACCAGAATCTTACGGTCAAACCGCCCCGGCCGCAACAGCGCGGGGTCCAAGACATCAGCCCGGTTGGTAGCGGCCATCACAATGACCCCTTCGTCACCTTGGAACCCGTCCATTTCAACCAAGAGTTGGTTTAAGGTTTGTTCCCGTTCATCATGGCCACCGCCCATACCGTTGCCCCGACGGCGACCTACCGCATCGATTTCATCGATGAAAATGATCGCCGGCGCCGCTTTCTTGGCTTGCTCAAAGAGGTCCCGGACCCGGCTGGCCCCAACCCCAACGAACATTTCCACGAAGTCCGACCCGGAAATAGAGAAGAACGGTACGCCGGCTTCCCCAGCGACCGCCCGGGCCAAGAGGGTCTTCCCTGTCCCTGGCGGGCCTTCCAAGAGGACCCCGGATGGAATCTTGGCACCTAACTTCATAAACTTCTTTGGGTTCTTCAAGAATTCAACGACTTCGACCAATTCTTGCTTTTCTTCTTCTTCCCCGGCCACGTCAGAGAAGCGGACCTTATTGTCCTTAGCGTCAGCCGGCTTGGCCTTGGATTTCCCAAAGCTCATCACTCCCCGGCCACCGCCACCTTGGCCTGCTTGACCCATCATCATGTAGAAGAAGAAAATCATGATCACTAACGGTAAGACCGTAATCAAGAGGTTCGACCATAAACTATTGGACTCCTCTGGCTTTGTAGTGATCTTGACGTGTTCGCGTTCTGCGTACTTCTGCAATTGATTGATCGTCACATCGCTTTGCAAGACCGAACTTTGGAAGTTCCTGGTAGTGCTGGAACTTTGCCCGGCAAAAGCCAAGCCACCCTTGTTGCTGTTTTCAGCCGTTTGGGCGTGCTTGTAAGTCCCAGTAATCTTATAAACCCCACCGTTTGGTTGCACAGTAAAGTTCTTGATCTTATCGTCCTTTAATTCAGCAATAAATTCGCTTTGGGAAACTTCTTTTGTCTGCCCCGTATGGGTGTTGCCGCCAAAGAAGTAGTAGACAATCCCCATGATGCACAAAAAGATCACTGAATAGAACAGGACGTTATGAGTGAACCCGTTGTTCTTTCGATTGTTGTTCATAACAACCTCCTATTCATGTCGCCTGTATCGGCCACAGTTTGAAAATCCAACGGCTTGCGCCATTCATAATGGCATAAATATACCACACTTGACTAACGTTGACCATTAATTAGTCAAGCTTTCTGACAAAAAGTAACCCTCCGCCCACTCAGCAGGACGCAGGGCTGCTTGAACCATTATTTCGTGTAGACGGCCGGCTTTAACACCCCAACGTATGGCAAGTTGCGGTAGTAACCCTCATAATCCAAACCGTAACCTACCAAGAATTCATTTGGTACGATAAAGCCAGCATAATCCGCTTCCACCGTCACACTGGCATCCCGACCAGCTGGCTTGTCCAGCATCGTCGCCACCTTGATTGACTTGGCGCCCCGCTCTTTCAACAGGTCTACCAAGTATTGCAAGGTCCGCCCTGAGTCAATAATATCTTCACAAATCAAGATGTCCTTGCCTGCCACATCGGACTTCAAATCGCGAACCAATTCAACTCGCCCCGAAGATTCAGCTGCCCCAAAGTAACTAGAGACATCAATAAAGTCCAAAGTGGTGTACAGGTCTGTCTTTTCCAACAGATCCACCGTAAACAAAATTGCTCCCGTCAAAACGGAAATGACCATTGGCCGCTTGCCTTGGTAATCAGCCTCAATTTCTTTGGCCATTTCCCCAATCCGGGTTTGAATTTCCGCCTCACTATACAATACGCGCTCAATATCGTTATTCATGTTCCTCTACCCTTCCCTGAATCAATTGCACTGCTTGGCCCGCTGAGGTGGCTGGGGGCCAATCCCACCAGGCGGTCTTGACCCCCACCAACCACAGCACGCGTCCCAACTGATCCACCAACACCCGGGCCTGGCGGCGGTCAGCCGGCGCGATTTTTTGATTAATCCAAATCCGACGCACGGTTTGGTGGCCACCCCCCTTTAACCGGAGGCGATCCGTTGGCCGCGCCGGGCGCCAGACCAACGGCAGCGCCGCATTTGGTAACCACATCGTCGCCACGATTTGACCCTGCAGCGGCGGTGGGGTCCCAGCTGGAAGCACCATCGCGCGCCAGGTCGGCGTTACGACTTGCCATTGGGCAAATTTTACCATACTTTCTGGGCCAAGCAGGCCCTCCGGCGCCAAATTCTTTTGATTTTCTAGGCGCAGTTCTTGATAATTCCGGACCAAACACCACTGGCCGGGCAAAGTAAACACTTGGTTGGGCCGCGCTGCTGGAGCCAAGCGTTTTTGCAATTGCTGCAAACTGGTTTGCTTTAGTACCATAACCCCCTGCTGATTGAGCCACCGGCGCAATAATTGCCGTTGATTGGGGGCCGAACAAGCCCACCAAGCGGTCAAATCCAAGTGGTTGTCCTTCGCCATCGTCAGCAGCTGTTGATCCAAATGCGCCTGTTCGTCAGCCAAGAGATCCGTCAGTTGCCCCGCAAAATCCGCCAGTTGGCGCACCAATTGGGGGTTTTCTTGTTGGAGCAGGGGTAAATATTGGTGGCGGTACCGGTTTCGCGTAATAGTCAGGTCGGCATTGGTCGCATCTTCAAACCATTGCAAAGCGTGCTGCTTGGCCCACGCCTGCAGGGTGGCTTTAGAAACCCCCAACAGTGGCCGGACCAACTCGCCCCCCGCAAAGGGGCGCCGTTCCTGCAAGCCGACCAATTGGTGCAAGTCGCCCCCGCGGACCAGCTTCATCAAAATCGTTTCGGCTTGGTCATTGGCATGATGCGCCGTGACCAGTAATTTAGCGCCCGTCTGCCGCATTACCTGGGCCAAAAACGCATAGCGGGCCTGCCGAGCCGCCGCCTCATTCGTCCGGGGGTGTGCCCAGTGGCCGATCTCGACCCGTAAGGCCCTCTCCTGACAATACTGCCGTAAAAAGGCCGCTTCGGTTTCACTTTGTGCCCGCAAGCGGTGGTTAAAATGGGCAACGATCAAGCGCGCAGGTGGTACCACCTCTTGCAGCAAGGCCAAGAGGACCATTGAGTCAACCCCGGTCGAAGTCGCCACGACAATCGGAGCGCCCACAGCAAAAAAGCGACTCCCAGCCAGGGGTCGCTTAATTTGTTCAGTTAAATCGGGAGCCATCAGCTGCGCCGACCGCCCCGGCCGCCGCGCTTACCATCCGTTTGGCGCTTTAAGGTTGAGAGCCGGGATTCGCTTTCCTTCATGAAGGAAGCCAACATGGAATTAAAGTCGTCGTTGCCTTTGTGGCTGCTCCGCCCCCCGAAAGTGGCTTGGGCCCGGGGCGCGCGCCGAAAATGGTCGTCACGGTGATCATGGTGCACAGGCTTGGCATGCTCAAAATGCTTCTCGGCAGCTGGCCGGGCTGACTTGGCCGGGCGTTCTTCCACCGCCTTCATTGACAGAGCAATCTTACCGTCGGGAGCAATTTTCACGACCTTCGCCGTGACTTCATCCCCAACGGCTAAGATATCGTGAATATCCTTGACAAACGAATTGGAAATCTGGCTGATATGCACTAACCCGGTCTGGTGGTCGGCCAAATCAACAAATGCCCCAAAATTCGTAATTCCCGAAATTTTACCGGAAACCTTTGCGCCTTCTTCAATTGCCATGAACAGCAAATCCTCCTAATTCCTCGTGACGGGTCCTCCCGTCCTTTAAAAATTCTTAAAAATCATTGTAGTAGAGTATACCATACTCCCCACCGAATGTGACCGCTTTATTTAACAAAATTATAGATGATCTCGCCCTTCTTAGCGAAGTTGTATTTTTCACGCAGCAATTCTTGCAGATAGGTCGGATCCTTGAGCAAGCGATTTTGCTTGCTCAACTTGGCGTTTTGGGCCTGCTTGTGCTTGAGGGTCGTTTTGGCCGTGGAAATTTGCGCATCGACCCGGTTTAACTGGCGGTGAGCCGACCACAATTGAAAACCTAAAATTAAGGTTATGATCATAAAGACGCTCCCGATCAAGGCCGCCCGGCGTAGGTGGACTTGGGTCCGGTAGGATCGGTTGAACTGCCCTTGCTGTTCCCGCGCTCTGGTGTAAGCATTATCTAATTTAGTGACCCGGTGTTGCGCCAAATTGCTCGCCCCTTCCTAAAAATTGCCTATTCAATGTTAGTATGGCACAGGGGCCCGGGCCTGTCTAGGCGTGGCGTTAAATTCATCACCTTTTTGGGGCTAATCAAATGTCTCGGCGTACTCTTCTTTTTCAATCGTGTACATGAGTTCCGCATCGGCTTTTTTAGTCGTTTCTTCAATGCGATCAATTTTGACCGTGGTCGTCTTATTGCCAAATTTGATCGTCAAGACATCGCCTACCGCAACTTTAGAAGACGACTTGGCCGCCTTGTCGTTAATTAAAATCCGGCCTTGGTCGGCAATCTGCTTGGCCAAGGTCCGCCGTTTGATAATCCGGGAAACCTTTAAAAATTTATCGAGTCGCATCTGCATTTCCTCCATCCTTGTTTGTTTTTTGCATTGTCGCCTGCAAACCGGCTACAAATTGAATCAATTGTTGCAACCAGAGCGTCGTGGTCATCTTCGGTTGGATAATCAACCGGACGGTCAGCCGTCCAGCCTCTTCCCCGAGCGTCGCTTTAAAACGCGTTTTGGCAAGCGCTTGAATAATCTGCGGGGGGGTCAGCTGATGGGTGGCCACGGGGGTTAATTCCACCATTAGATTATCCTTTTGCCGGCGAATCGCCGCTAATTGGGCCTGGTCAGCCCGTAATTTCAGCTCAGCTACCTGCAGCAACGTCGCCACTGGAGCCGGATAATCCCCGTAACGATCCAAAAGGTCGCCGGTCAAGTCGGTCAATTCAGCTGGCGAAGCAATGTTTCTAAGCGCCTTGTACCATTCGATCTTTTGCCGTTGATCACTAATGTAGGCATCGGGGAAGTACGCTTCAATCCCCAGTTCCAATTCGGCATCCGAATGCTTAACGGGGGCCTTCCCCTGCTTTTGCGCAACCGCTTCAGCCAACATGGTCGAATACAAGTCGTAACCGACGGAATCGATAAAGCCATGCTGTTGTTTGCCTAACAGACTGCCCGCGCCGCGAATCGAGAGGTCGCGCATCGCAATCTTAAAGCCACTCCCTAATTCCGTAAAGTCCCGAATCGCCGCTAAGCGCTTTTCGCCCAGCTCGGTCAGGACCTTGTTTGGCTGGTACATAAAGTAAGCAAAGGCCACCCGGTTGCTACGGCCGATCCGGCCCCGAATTTGGTAGAGCTGGGCCAAGCCCATCCGATCAGCATCCTCCACAAAGAGGGTATTGACGTTCGGGATATCCACCCCGGTTTCAATGATTGAAGTCGTCACCAAGACATCATATTCGCCCCGAATAAAGTCATATAAGACCCCTTCGAGCTGAACTTCGGTCATTTGCCCGTGGATGTAGCCAATCCGGGCTTCCGGGACCAAGGTTTGTAATTCGGCGACAACCCGTTCAATATCGCCGACCCGATTGTGCAGATAATATACCTGGCCACCCCGTTGCATTTCCCGCCGAATACCGGTTTGAATTGCCCCGGCATTTTGTTCTAAGACGTAAGTTTGAATTGGGTAACGACCATTGGGCGGTGTCTCTAACACCGAAAGGTCGCGCACCCCCAGCATTGACATATGCAACGTTCGCGGAATCGGCGTGGCGGTCAGCGTTAAGACGTCAACGTTGGTCTTCAGCTGCTTCAAACGTTCTTTATGTTTAACCCCGAAGCGCTGCTCTTCATCGATAATCAGCAAGCCCAGGTCCTTAAAATGAACATCCTTGGACAAAATCCGGTGGGTGCCGATCACCACATCCACCGTCCCAGCGGCCAGCCCTTGCTCAGTTTCTTTTAATTCGGCCCGCGTCTTAAAACGCGACATTAAGGCCACAGAGATCGGAAAGCCTTCAAAGCGGGCAGTTAGGGTATCAAAATGCTGTTGCGCCAAAATCGTCGTGGGGACTAAAAAGGCCACTTGTTTGCCCCCAGCGACGGCCTTAAAAACGGCCCGCATCGCCACTTCAGTCTTCCCGTAGCCAACGTCCCCCACCAACAGCCGATCCATCGGCTTGGCGGCTTCCATATCGGCCTTGATTTCATCGATGCTGCGCAATTGGTCGGGCGTTTCCACGTACGGAAACTCCTGGTCAAATTTTTCCTGCAAATAATCGTCCGCTGGAAAAGCATACCCCTTGGCGACTTGCCGCTGCGCATACAAATCCACCAATTCATCCGCAATGTCTTCGACCTTGGCAGCCACCCGATGCTTGGTCTTCGCCCATTCACTGCCCCCCAAACGATTAATCCGGGGTTGCTTTCCTTCGGCTGCGACGTATTTTTGGACCAGGTTCAACTGGGTGATGGGAACAAAGATCTGCGCGTGATCCCGGTAATCGATCACAATATAATCTTGGTGGACACCGTCGACTTGCATCGTCTTAATCCCCGCAAAGACCCCAATCCCGTGATTAACATGGACCACAAAGTCCCCGGGTTTTAAATCCGTATATGACTTCAAGCGCTCCGCATTGGACAGCTTTTGGGGCCGCACCCGGCGTTTTTGCAACTGTTTAAACAGTTCGCCTTCCGTAATGACGGCCAATTGGGCGGGCGGTAACTCAAAGCCATGATTTAAACTGGCCGCCACCAGTTGCAACTGGTGCGGCTGTAAGTCAGCTCCCGCCGTTTCAACCACTGATAAGCCCAAGGTGGCTAAATCGTTCGCTACTTTGCGGCGGCGTTGTTCACTCGCGGTTAAAATCACCACCGTCTCACCTTGGGCCACGTAGCGTTGCAACTCACTCTTCAGGAGGTCGACCTGGCCAAAGAAGCGTTGCATCTGCCGCGCATGTAAATCAACCAGATTGGCAAATTGCAAGCCACCTAACCCTTTCTTAAACAGCGCCAGGTAGGTCTGGGCCTGCGGCTGCGTCGTTAAGCGCCGGGCCAAGTCGAACGTCGGGCTGGCGGGTTGCTGGTGACTGCTTTGCCACGCCGCTTGGTCAGCCACCAGTTGTTTAGCCTGTTCTTTAATCCGGGCCAAGTCATCGATGATCCAGCTGCCACTGGTGGGCAGATAGTCGCCGAGCCAAGCGGGGGTTTCATAGAGATGCGCTGGATACCCCAGCATTTTTTCCGAGACGTGCCCCACTTTTAATTCCTCGATCACTGGCGCATAGGCATGGGCCAACTGGTCCTGTTGTTCAGCTGGCAATTCGGCCTGACGTTTAGTCAACTCGGCTTGCAGCGCCGCGGCGGCGCGTTGGGTAGCCGCTTGGTCCATCACCAATTCGGTCGCCGGCAAAATCGTAGCCGCTTCAATATTTTGCAAACTCCGCTGACTGTCGGCCTCAAAGTAGCGCAACGAATCAATTTCCGTATCAAACAAATCGACCCGGACGGGATACGGGGTATTCAGGGCATAGATATCCAAAATCGACCCGCGAATTGCAAAGTCCCCCGGCGCAGCCACCATTTTTTGCCGGACGTAGCCCATCTTTGCTAACTGCGTGGCGGTCGTGGTTAAATCTAATTCCGCCCCGACCGTTAGTGACAATTGGGCCGCCTGAAAAGCCGCGGGCTGAGGTAAGGGGCGCAATAACCCCGCCGCCGGGGCAACCACCAGGGCGGGCTGCTTGGTCAACAGCGCCTGCATGGCCAGCACCCGGGCCAAGCGATAATTAGGCGAACTGGTTGCTTGCGCCAGGGCCAGACTTTCTTCGGCCGGAAAGGCATAGACGGCCGTTTCGGGCAATAAATTGGTCAAATCATTAACCAGTTCTTCCATGTGAAAAAGGCTGTCGACCACTACCAATTGCGGACCGGCCAAGCGTTTTTGCAAGGCCGCCAACAAAAGCGTCCGGGCTGAACCAGCCACCCCAGTAATCAATTGACGCTGCTGGTGTTCAATACTGTGGATAATCCCCGCAAATTGTGGGGCCGTAGCCATTAAATCCGTCAGTTGTACGATCGTCGCTTCCCCCTTTGGCTTTTTCAATCAGTCACATTATGTTTTTAGACCCGGATAAACGATTTTTCCTTGGCCGCTTTGTAAGCACCGAACTTGCCACCTACTAATTATAATTGTTCATCAAAGTGGCAAAACTGGCCCCCTTGACCCAATCTGCCAACGCATCTTCGGCCCGTTGGATGGCCACATCAAGGTCGCTGCGTTCTGCCGGCGTGAATTTCCCCAGGACGTGGCTGACCACCGTGCCATGTTGCGGGTGATCAATCCCGACTTTTACCCGGTTAAACTGATCCGTCCCTAAGTGCGCGATGATGCTCTTTAAACCGTTGTGACCCCCGGACTTGCCGTGGGTTTTTAAGCGGACCTTGCCCACGGGCATGTCTAAGTCGTCATTGACGATTACCAAATCATCCAGCGTCAAATCATAATAATCCAAAAGCGGCTTAACCGCCCGCCCCGATTCATTCATAAAGGTCGTCGGCTTCACTAACAAAACCTTTTCCCCGTGCACCATTCCAGAAGCCACCACTGCTTCAACCTTGGCGTGCGTAAAAGCGCCAAGGTGGTAATCACGAGCAAACTGTTCCACAACCATAAAGCCAGTATTATGGCGGGTTTCATCGTAACGTGTCCCGATGTTGCCCAAGCCAACAATCATTTTCACTGTTCTTTCACCTCAATGTTTTTTGTCAATCCCTTTTATTATACCGAACTTTCCACAATAGGCGAAGCCGAAACCCTTGGCGAAGTTTACCCGAAAATCACTTTTCTTTCTCATCCCCCTCTCATTTTCAAACCATTTGTGGTATGATGATGGACGGCAGAAAAGCGTACGGAATTAAGGAGTCAATTATGATTTTTAAATCTCTCATTAAGCCTAAGGAAACCCTCACGACCTTGTCAGAAGATGCCACTTTGGCCGAAGCATTAACCGTCTTAGAGGATTCGGGCTACCGCTGTGTGCCGGTCTTGGATCCGACCGGGACCCTGTTTCGCGGCAACATCTATAAAATGCACCTTTACCGGCATAAATCCCGCGGGGGCGACATGAGCCTGCCGGTAACGGCACTGCTGAAAAACGCGACGAAATTCATTTCAATTAAAGCGTCTTTTTACACCGTGTTCTTTACCATCCGGGATTTGCCTTACATCGCGGTCCTCGACGTCGATAATCATTTCTACGGGATCTTAACCCATAACAGCTTACTGAAGCTCTTAGCCGAAGCTTGGAACGTCAACGCCGGCAGTTACGTCTTAACCATCCGGGTCCCTGATGAACGGGGCGACCTGTCCACGTTAGCCAAGGAAATCACCCGTTTCACTCAAATTGTCAACGTGATTTCGCTGGCGCCTCACGATGACCAAACCAAAGAAATCCTGTTTACCTTACCGGCCGACGTAGACGAAACCCGGCTCAATCGCATCGTTAAGCGCCTGAACCGGCGGGGCTATGAAGTGGTTGAAATCGAAGACTTGCATCCTTAACAAACCAAAACAACCTGAGGAAAAAGCATCCTTTTCCTCAGGTTGTTTTTTACTTTAGACATGAACACTGATCCGCAAAGCATGATCAACGCGTTTCATCACCAACGGGCCCAAGTGGGTCACCCGTTGGCGCAAACGTTGTTTATCAATGGTCCGCACCTGTTCCAATAAAATCATCGAATTTTTGGCAATGCCGGATTCGGCGGCCGCTAAAAAGACGTGGGTAGGCAAACGGTGTTTGGTCAGCTTGGTCGTAATCGCTGCCACAATCACCGTGGGACTGTGGAGATTTCCAACGTCATTTTGCACGATTAAAACTGGGCGCACCCCACCTTGTTCCGAGCCAAGCACCGGATCCAACGCGGCGTAATACACGTCGCCCCGCATGATTTCTTGCGTCCGCTTAAATTCAGCCATTATTCCCGATACTCCCGGGCCAACCGGTCACTTAAGCCGGTCAGTACTTCATAATTAATGGTCCCTAATCGATCAGCCAAATCGGTCGCCGTAATCTCCGCATCCCCCGACTTGCCAATCAATACGACCTTGGTCCCCACCGGTAGGGCTTGAGGCAGCCGGACCATAAATTGATCCATGCAAATCCGACCTAAGATTGGGCAGCGTTGCCCGTTAATCAGCACACTTCCCCCCGAAAGGCTGCGCGGGTAACCATCCGCATACCCAACCGGGACCGTGCCGACCCATTCATCCGTTGGGGCCGTGTGAGTGGCTCCGTAACTAACCGACGCGCCCTTTTTGAGCTGCTTCACAAAGGTCAGCCGCGCTTCCAACGCGGTCACCGGCTGCAGGGACCAGGTTGGCGTTAGTTCACACCCTGAGGGATTACAGCCATACAGTGAAATCCCCATCCGCACGTAATTAACGGCGACTTGGTCCGAATGCCATAAGGCCGTTGCCGAATTAGCCGCGTGGACATAGCGGGGTTTTTCCTTGACCACTGCCAACATCGCCTGCCACTTGGCGACTTGCGCCTTAAAATATTGATCATCGGCACTGTCAGCCGTTGCAAAGTGGGTAAACAGACCTTCAAATTCAAAATGGGGGTCGGCCAACAAGGCCACGGCTTCTTGCAGGGCCGCCGGATCGGTAAAGCCAATCCGGCCCATGCCAGTGTCGATTCCTAAGTGAACCTTTAACGGGGTCGTCAGCTGGCTGGCTTGGGCAAGTTGCAAATAAGCCTTCAACCACGCCACATCCCCCACCGTTAGTGAAATGCCGGCCCGGGCGGCCACTGGTGCATATTGAACTGGGGTAATCCCTAAGACCAAGGTTAACTGGTTAACCCCCGCCGCTCGCAACGCCAGCCCTTCGTCCAAGAGGGCCACGCAAAAACCGCCAACTGCCGGTTCATCCTTTAAAGCATTGACCACTGGTACCAATCCGTTGCCATACGCATTGGCTTTTACGACGGGTAAAATTTGACTCCCAGCTGGCAATTGGGCCAACTGGGTCCGGAAATTATGCTTGAGGGCTGCCAAATCAACGACCACCTTGGCGTCCCGTAATTGTGCACTAATCATGCGTTTTCACTTCTTTCCAAAATTACAAAGCTCAGCGCTAAGGCGTTGGTATGACTGATTGACACCCAGACCGTCCCCGAGTGCGGCGAACGCGTCACTTCTGGTTTGCCCCGCGCATTATTTAAAACCTCAATATCTTGAAAGCCGACTTGCTTGCCGATCCCGGTCCCCCAGGCCTTGCTAAAGGCTTCCTTGGTGGCCCAACGACCGCCAACGTATTCCACCAGCCGTTGGCCATGCAATTGTTGGGCCTGGGCTTGCTCCTGCGGGGTTAAGACCCGCTTCAAAAATTGATCATTGCGCGCTAAGGCCCGTTCAACCGGGGCTAAATCTTGGATATCGGTTCCCGTTCCGACAATCATGGCCTAATCCTCTTTATGGTGGAGGCGGAAAGCTGGCTTTTGATTGCCATCGCGGTGGCGGCGGTGATTGTTGCGCCGACCATTGAAGTGCCGTTGGGATTCCCGGTGGAAGTTGCGGCGGTTGCCCTTCCCGTGCCCCCGAAAACCACCCTTGCGATCATTTTTCCGCCGGGGCAGGGGCCGTTCAGGCGTAATCTTGACCGGCACTTGTTCCGCGGAATCCTTGGTCAGATCATTCAATAAGGCCGCGACCAGTTCAACGGCCGGATGATCTTCCAAGAGCTGGGCGGCCGCTTCTTGGTACTTTTCCGTCGTCGGGTCTTGAATCAAAGTCTGAATGTCATTGACCGCACTGGCCACTTGCCCGCGGAAGGCCTCTTCTTCGGTTGGCGGCTTCAATGGCAGCATCCGCACCTTCGTCAGCTTTTCGATTTCGTGCAGATAGTCCATTTCGTTGGGCGTCACAAACGTTAACGACACCCCGTGGTGCCCGGCCCGCCCCGTCCGGCCGATCCGGTGCACGTAAGAATCGGGATCGGATGGAATATCGTAGTTATAAACGTGAGTTACGCCCGAGATATCCAAGCCCCGCGCGGCCACATCAGTTGCCACTAAAATATCCAATTCGCCGGCCTTGAAGCGCTTCATGATTTTCGTCCGGCGTTCCTGGGTCAAGTCACCGTGAATGCCAGCCGAATTGTACCCCCGCGCCAACAAGCCCCGGGATAATTCATCCACCCGGCGTTTGGTCCGCCCAAAGACGATCGTTAAGTCCGGATCTTGGACATCGATTAAGCGCGTCATAATATCAAACTTCTCGTAATCCTTCGCCCGGATGTAGTATTGGTCCACCAAGTCCGTCGTCAATTCCTTGGCCGCAATCTTCACCGTTTGCGGGTCTTGCATAAATTGGACGCCGATCTTTTTAATCGCTGGTGGCATCGTAGCGGAAAACAGCAAGGTTTGCCGGGTCGCTGGCGTTTCTTTGATGATTGCTTCAATATCATCCAAAAAGCCCATGTTCAACATTTCGTCGGCTTCGTCCAAAACTAAGGTCTGCACGTGGTCTAATTGGACCGTTTGCCGGTTGAGGTGATCCCGCAGCCGCCCCGGGGTCCCCACCAAAATTTGGGGATGCTGTTTCAGCGCCTTAATTTGGCGGCGAATATCCGCCCCACCGTACACGACTTGCACCTTCACGTGCTTATCCCGTCCCAAACGGAACAGCTCTTCTTGCGTTTGGATGGCCAACTCCCGGGTCGGCGAAATAATAATCGCTTGGATGGCGGGATTATCCAAATCAACGTGTTCCAACAATGGCAACCCGAATGCCGCCGTCTTCCCGGTCCCGGTCTGGGCTTGCCCAATCACGTCTTGGCCCGCTAAGACCAGGGGAATGGTCTGTTCTTGAATGGGGGTTGCTTCTTCATAACCACTCTTCTGAATCGCTCGTAATAAATTCTTTGATAAACCTAGTTCGCCAAATTTCAAATTGTCACCTCATGTTACTTGATTGTTTTAGTAAGTTCGTGGAAAAGCCCTTATTTATAACGCAAAATTGCGGCAAGGAGGCTTTCATTTCCGTTGCCGCAACGTTTTGAACTGCTATTCTGCCGTTTGGCGCAGGACGGCTAAGGTCTGCTCCAAGTGTAAGCCATGGCTGGCCTTGAGCAAGACCACATCCCCCGCTTGCAAATCTGCGGCCAAGGCTTGGGCCATTTCAGCCTGAGCAGTCGCTGCAAAGTAGTGCAAGTCACTGGTCGGGTAGCCTTGAGCCAATAAGCGATCCCGCAAAGCGGCCATTTCGGTCCCGATCAAGTAGACTTCAGCAAATTGTTCATGACTGATACTGTCCGCCAAGCTTGCGTGCAATTCCGCGCTCGCCGCGCCGAGTTCCAACATATCCCCTAAGACCAACACCTTTTTCCCTTGGGCGGGCACTTCGGTCAAGGTCTTAACGACCTCTTTGACCGCCGTCGGATTCGAATTATAAACGTCCGATAAAATGCGTTCCCCATTTTGCCCCAGGACCCATTCCGTGCGGTTGGCCGTCAGATCAAAGTGCGCCAACGCCTGCTTCATGTGGGCTGGGGTCACGTGCAGCAAGCGGCCGACTTCCATCGCCGCCAAGGCATTGTTGACGTTGTATTCCCCCACCACTGGGATGGTAAAGGTTTCGTCTGGCCATTCATTGACTTTAAAAGTTACGTGATCATCAGCGGGGGTGACACTGGTCGCGTAAAGATCGTTGTCCAATTGGCGCCCAAAGGTCCGGTGGGCTTGGGCCAACTCCTTCACCCGGGCTTGTAACAACGGTTCGTCCCCATTAAAGACCAAATACCCATCTTCTTGGAGCCCATGGGTAATTTCCATCTTGGCATCGGCAATCTTATCACGGGTGCCAAAGAATTCAATGTGGGCTTCCCCAATCATCGTAATCACGGCAATATCAGGCGTGGCCAGCCGACTCAAGGCATCCAATTCACCAAAATGGTCCATCCCCATTTCAACCACCACTGCCTCGGTGCTGGCATCCATGTTCAACAGCGTCACTGGCACCCCAATGTCATTATTGAAGTTGGCATGGGTCTTGGTGACGTTCATTTGGGTCGCCAGGATGGCTGCAATCATGTCTTTAGTGGTCGTCTTGCCATTGCTGCCGGTTACCGCCACAACCATTGGATTAATCTTATGCAAGTAGTACTTGCCAAGGGCCTGCAAAGCCGCCAGGGGATCGTCGACTACCAAGCGGGGGTGGCCGTCAGCGATGTAATCGTGATCCGCCGCCCACAAGGCTGCCGCCGCCCCGTTTTCGAAGGCATTCGCGACAAATTTATGCCCATCCTGAGCGCCGGCCAATGGCACAAATAAAGCCCCCGGGTTCAGCGTCCGACTATCAAACGCCACACTGGTAACCGTTAAATCTTGCCATTGGGAAATGTCATTTTGCGCCTGCACCGCTTTAGCGATTTCGGCTAATTCCATTTTCATCGGTTTACTTCCTCTTCTTCTGATCTCGTATTAGTCAATTATTGATTATATCACTGAACGAAGTGTGAAGCGAACCACCAACCAAAAAAGAGGGCCGCGGCCCTCAATTCCTTGTTCACTTACATTTGTTTCAAACGTTCAATCCGCGCGTCCAGCGGCGGGTGGGTATCAAAAAGATGACTGAACTTTTCCCCGGCCGGTTCATTAATGTACAGGGCCGAACTGTTCGGGTCAGCATTTTGCATGGCTGGCGCGCCTTTTAAGGCTTCCAATGCTCGGATCATGCCCTGGGGATTACGCGTCAGTTCAACGGCCCCCGCATCAGCCAGGTATTCCCGGTTGCGCGACAGTGCCATCTGCGCAATTGACGCGGCTAACGGCGCTAAAATAATCAACAGCAAGGATCCCACCATGGCCAAGGCGCCACCGCCATCCCGCCGGTCATCATCGCGATTGGCCCCACCAAACCACCAAGCGTGGCTGGCAAAGTTCACCAATAAGCCAATCGCTGACGCTAGGGCCAAGGCAATCGTTTGCAAGCGAATATCGTAATTCCGGACGTGGGTCATTTCGTGGGCCATTACCCCCTCTAATTGTTCCCGGTCCATGAGTTGCAACAAGCCGGTGGTCGCTGCTACCGCCGCATGCTCAGGATTATTCCCGGTCGCAAAGGCATTGGGACTGGGATCATCAATGACAAAGACCCGCGGCATTGGGACTTGGGCCACCAAGGCCATGTCTTCGACCACGTGCCATAGGGCTGGAAACTGGTCCGCACTGGTAATTTCATGCGCATTATTCATCCGCATCACGACATCCGTGGATTGCCCGATCATCACCGAGGTATAGATCAAGGCAATAATCAACGCAATTACAACCCCGCCAGTCGCACTACCAGCAAAGAGGCGGCCCACCGCCGCCCCAATCAGGGCCACTAGCAAGGTAAAACCGGCCATGACGTAAACCGTCCGGCGCTTATTCATCGCAATTTGTTGGTATAACATCGCCCAACCCCTAGTCTAAATCATCAAACGAAACTTGCGGGGCCGCTTTGGCTTCTTGTGGTACTTGCAAGTAATCCAAGGCCGTAAAGTGATGTTTTTTCGCCACGAGGTTGGCCGGGAAGTTTTGAATCTTTGCGTTAAAGTTGGCCACAACCGAATTGTACAATTGGCGCGAGTAGGCAATCTTGTTTTCGGTGTTGCTTAACTCTTCCATCAATTTGCTGTATTCAGCGCTGGCCTTCAAGTCCGGGTAGTTTTCCGCAACTGCGTACAAGGAGTTCAGCGCCCCACTCAGCTTGTCAGAAACTTCCATCAGCTTTTGGTGATCCCCCGCTGGCAAATTAACAATTTGTTGGCGCAACTGGGTAACTTCTTCTAAGGTCTTCTTTTCGTACTTCGAATACCCCTTCACCGTCGCCAAGAGGTTAGGAATCAGATCATTCCGGCGTTGCAGCTGGACGTCAATTTGGCTCCAAGATTCATCCGCATGCGTCTTAAGGTTAATCAAACCGTTATAAGTTGCAACATACCAAATGACCACGGCAACGATAACCACCAGCAGAATAATTAAAGCAATCATTAAAAAATTTTTCCTCCTTCATCTTCCGTTTCGTTTATCAGTTAATTGTACCAAGTCCCCTGCCCCCTGACTAGCCAAATCCCTTTTCTTTCCGTATCATTGATTTAGTTCATGATTTGGAGGGAAAAAATGAAAGTCTTATTTGTCTGCCTCGGCAATATTTGCCGTTCACCAATGGCCGAAGCGATGTTTTATCACGACTTGCAAACCGCCGGCTTAACGGACCAAGTTGAAGTTGCTTCAGCAGCCACATCTAGCTATGAAGAAGGGAATCGGCCCCACCCGGGCACCCAAAAGATCCTGGCCAAGTACGGGCTTGATGATCGCCACCACCGTTCCCGCCCGCTGACGGCGGCCGACTTTGCCGAATATGATCTGATTATCGGTATGGATGAAATGAACATGGCCGATTTAAAACGCCGGGCCCCCAAGCAATACCAAGATCGCCTGTTTGCGATTAACGACTTAACTCCTGGCCACCAGGGTGAGGCGATCCCCGATCCGTGGTATACCCACCGCTTTCAAGATACTTACGACAGCTTAAAGCGGGCCTTGCCGTATTGGTTGGCCTACGTCCAAAAACACCTTTAAACATAAAAAAGCGACGCCTTCATCACGAGGCGTCGCTTTTTGCTTACTGAATTTGGGTAATTTGCTTGGTCGCTTGGTTGTAATCATAGATCCCAATAAAGTTGGCAATCGTTTTGTCGGAATTATCCTGCCGGACTTCGAAGCGGTAAACGTCCCCGTTCTTGCTGATCGGCATAATCCCGTAGCCTTCCTTATTGAAACCAGCCTGGTTGGCAAAACTGCTGATGACATCCTCGCTCGTCGCACTGGCGGCCGCCGCATTGGCCACGGGTTGGTTGCTTGGCAGTGGGGCTCCCGTGCCCGTACTTTCCTTGGCCGAGGCGATCTGGCTGCGCAACTTGCCATAAGCCGACTTCATCGTGGCACTGGACGATTTGACCGTCGACAAACTGGTCGTGGCTTCGTCTAAATTGTTCTTCTTCAAGCTTTCCTTGGCGGCCAAGTAATTCCGGAGGTCCCGGCGTAAGGCCTTGGTCGTCGTCGTTTGGTGGTCCACCTCATTTAAGGTGTCTAGGGCCGCTTGGTACTTACCCTGACTGATTAAGTGGTTGGCTTGTTTAACGGCTTTCGCGGCCGCACTAGTCGTTTGACTCGTCGTGGATGAGGATGAATTATCGCTAGTGGCTTTTGAACTGCCACAAGCCGCCAGCGACAACGCCATCCCCAACGCGGCGGTACTGATTAAAATGCGCTTGGTAATTTGGCTGCTCATAAATTATCCTCCATCCTATTAATGCCAAGTATCATTGCCCCCAGGGGAGCTAGTAACATTATTGTAACATTTCTCGGCTAGTTCGTCACTTTTGCTTCGGAAGCGCTTTAAGCCTGCGGCAGAGTCTTCAGCGTCCGCCCAGTTTTTAATTGTACCGGGAGCACAACTTGCGCTGGCGTGGTGCGATGGTTAAGTTTGTCTTCCAGCAAAGCAACCGCTTGCTCAGCCATTGCCGCTAAGGGTTGAATAATCGTGGCTAATTGGGGGAGCAGCCGCTGAATGGTCTTAGTGCCATCATAACCGATAATTTGTAATTGCTCCGGCACCGCATACCCTTCCTCTCGAGCAAGATCAAGCAGCAGCGCAGCATCGATATCATTACTGGCAAAAATAGCATCGACTTCTGGGTGTTCGGCAAAAAGCCGTTGAAAGCAAGTCCGGTTAGCTGCCTCATCCGAGAGGCTTGGGTAGGTAATTACCGGTCGCTGATGAGCCTGCATCACATCGATATAAGCCTGCTGGCGAGCAGTATCTTGGGCGTTTAGGGGCGTTAGGTTGTCCGTGTGAATAATGTGTTGCGCCCCCCGCTTGATTAAAGCTTCGCATGCTAACTTGGCCCCCGCGTAATTGTCTGAATACACAACCGGTATGTCATCCCGTAAATAGCGGTCAATCGCCACAATTGGCAGGTTCGCGTGTTGATACTCATCAATGTTAGTGTTATGCGTCGCAATAATCAGACCATCAACCTGGTGCCCTAATAATTGCCGTAAGTAGCGCTGTTCTTTAGCCGGATTTCCCTCGGCGCCGCTCACTAAAACTTTATACCCCCGTTGAAATAGCCGTTGCTCCAGCTGAGCGGTTAGTTCACCAAAGAATGGGGTGGCCACCGTCGGGACAATAATCCCAATCAAATTAGTCCGTTGTGAATGCATTTGCTGGGCAATCACATTGGGGTGGTAATTTAAAGCTGCCATAGCTTCTTCTACCTTGGTAATCGTTTTTTGGCTCAAGTAGCCCCGCCGGTTAATCACCCGTGAAACGGTAGCTTTTGAAACTCCGGCTAGTTCAGCAACATCTTCTAATTTAATTTTTTTGGTCATCTTTGCTTCTTCCCATCTGTAATCTTAAATCCTATTTTACCAAGCTCAGCCGTTGTTTTCATTTCCTTTTTCATTAGACCATTTAAATTTCAACTCACTAATAATGCGTCGGGGAGGAAATTATCCCTAGCAAACCATTTAAGTGAAACATTTTATTTTATGTCCACCGATTGACAGAAACCGTTAACAAAGGTATTCTGTTCCCAGAAAGCGCTTTACTAATTACATTTGAGGTGAACAAGATGGCTAAGCAAACGACCACTCCCCTTACCGTCACCAACCCGCGTTACCGGCAAGCCTTCCACATTATGACACCGGGCGGCTGGCTCAACGATCCTAACGGAGTGTGCTATTTTAAGGGTTATTACCATGTCTTTTACCAATTTAATCCCTACTCTGCTGAATGGGGACCCATGCACTGGGGCCACGTTCGCAGCAAGGATCTGCTTCACTGGGAACAATTACCGATTGCCCTGACGCCAGGTGATCCTGAAGATACCGGTGGCTGCTTTTCGGGGTCGGCGATTGTTAAAGATGATCGCTTGTACCTAATTTACACTGGTCACCACTACTACCGAGCTGATGACCTCGATCATTTCTGGGAAAACCAAAACGTCGCTTATAGCGATGACGGGATTCACTTCACGAAAGCCGAAGCCAACCCGGTAATCGAAGCCCCTGCCGATAATACCCAGGACTTTAGGGACCCCAAGGTGTGGGAACACAACGGGAAGTACTACTTGGTTGTCGGGGGGAGCCAAACTAAAGGTCACCTAGGCCGGCTCTTATTCTATGAATCAACAGACTTACTGCACTGGCAATTCCGTGGGCCCATTGGTCAAGCCAGCGCTAGCCAAGACGAAGGCTTTATGTGGGAATGCCCCGACACCTTCCGGTTAAACGGGGCTGACGTAACCCTTTTTTCGCCCATGGGAATGCAAAACCGCGGGCACGCCTTTTTAAACGAAAACCCCGCCAGCTACTTTGTTGGGCACCTTGATTATCAAACGGCCACTTACCGGACCGATGAACCCTTCCATTCTGCTGACAGCGGCCACAATTTCTACGCTACCCAAACCTTCCTGGCTCCAGACGGCCGGCGGATCATGTGGGCGTGGATGAGCCCCTTTGCTGAAAAAATGGCTGAACAAGCCGACGGGTGGGCCGGGTGCTTAACAATGCCACGTGAATTAACCTTGAAAAACGGGCGGCTCTGCCAAGCCCCAATCCAAGAATTCACCGCCCTGCGGCAAAAAAAGGACTTGGCTTCAGAACTTACTTTAAATTCGACCGCGCAAACCCTCGCGCTCAAAGACGCCCAACACAGTGAAGTAATCTTAAAGGGTCTCACCGGGGTGCCCTTAATTTGGCAATTGGCTGATGAGCAAGGGAGCTTAATCACCTTGACCTACCAAAACGGGGAATTAACCCTCGCCGCCCGCGACAAAGACCTCCGTTACGCGGCTTGCCCGCGTTTGACGGCCTTGCACTTCTTCGTGGACACCAGCTCGGTAGAAATCTTCGTGAATGATGGTGAAACGACCTTTACCGAACGCTTCTACACCACTGGCTCCGTCTACCAAACCCTGCAAAGTAAGCAAGCAGCTACCATTCAAGCAACGGGCTTTACTTTAGGATTAGCTTAATGAAAGGATGAATTCGAATGAACAGCAAGCATGAATGGAAAAACCCCTTTTATTTGAGTTATTCCACCAATATTTTACTCTTCTTTGCTGGTTGGGGGATCTGGTGGTCCTTCTTCCAAATCTGGCTCACGACCAAAGAAGGGTTTAGCGGCGCCCAAGTCGGCGTTATCTACTCCTTTAACTCCGCCATTTCTTTATTTGTCAACCTCGCGTACAGTAACGTCCAAGACCGGCTGGGGACTAAGCGGGGACTCTTAATTTTCTGTGCAATCTTGCAATTATTGTTGGGACCTTTCTTTACTTGGCTGTACGTGCCAATTTTACATGCTCACTTTATGCTCGGGGCCTTGCTTGGGTCGGTATATTTAACCCTAGCCTACCTGTCGGCCTCACCAATGTTTGAAGCCTTGACCGAGCGGATGTCACGGCGCTTTGGTTACCAATACGGCCAAGCCCGGGCCTGGGGATCATTTGGGTACGCGATTTCCGCGCTGTGCGCTGGCTTTTTGTTCACGGTTAGCCCGTACCTCGTCTTTTGGCTGGGTTCGGCCATCGCCGCCGTTTTGCTGGTGTCCTTATTAGTTTGGAACCCGATTCGCAACCCGCAAACGGTCGCGAAGTTCATCGACCACGCGGAAAACGAACGGGAAGCTACCCCACCGACCACCAAGGAATTCTTAAACGTCTTTAAGATCAAGAGCCTGTGGGAAATGGCGATCTTCTTAGTCTTTAGTGGGACCTTCTATACGATTTTTGACCAGCAAATGTTCCCCCAATTCTTCACCCAATTCTTTGCTACTCAAGCAACCGGGGACCACATGTATGGGATCTTAAACTCCGTTGAGGTCTTTTTGGAAGCCATCATGATGGGCCTCGTGCCACCACTGATGAAAAAGATCGGGTTGCGGCGGACGATCTTGATCGGAACGGCCTTTATGTTGATTCGGATCGGGGGCTGTGGCTTGATTACCAATCCGGTCGGTGTCTCCTTTATTAAGCTCCTCCACGCCCCGGAAACAGCAATCTTTGTTGTCGTAATGTTCCGCTACTACACCTTGCACTACGACCCACGGATTTCGGCAACCATCAACATCGTTACTGGGATCGCCGGGGCCATTGGACAAGTCTTACTCTCCACGCCGCTGGGGATGCTTCGTGATCACATCGGCTACCGGCCAACTTTCTTCGTGATCGCCGCCATTGTTTTATGCGCTTGGCTTTACGGCTTTATGATCATCCGCAAAGACGATCAAGAAGTCAACGGTCAGCCAATGAAAGAATAAGCGTGTCACGATTGGTTTAATTTCAACTAAAAATCAATTCCTAACGCATCCCGGAATTGTTAGAGCAAAGCTTCTAACAGTTCCGGGATGCGTTTAATCATTAACGATGATCTTACAGCCGTTACCGGACGGTCTTAAATTTAGCCAATCCGCGAGGCCCGTTGGAGAAATTCTTTCCATGAAATGAGCCTGAATCGATTGCTAACCAGCCAGCTGCTCTTTTCCATTGCTTTGCCGGGATTAACCACAAAGTATTTTACGGGAAAGAGTACTTTTTGTTTCTCCCGCTCACTAAAGAACTTGCAAAAAACGGACCGGGCCAAGCCCGATCCGTTTGGTCCCCCGCGTCCGGTTGCGGGAGTTAAGTAAAGTAAGTTTTCCGCTATCCAGGAGAGAGATAGGTATTAGTTTTGTTCCATCACGACTTGACCATTCGCGGTAATGGTAAAGGTCTTGTTGGCAGCATCAGCCACCAGGACGGCCTCATTTTGGCCGGCTGCATCCGTGCGCACGACCTTGATCGTCGTATCACTTGGCGTCGTGACTTCAATTGACCCATCCAGGTCAAAGGCCGCAAATTGGTTGCGCCAGGTCAATAATTGCAACAGGTTGGCAACAACTGGCCGTTGGACTTCCTTGGCCACTTCTTCTTTCGTATAGTAGTGCCGGTTGATGTTACGCCCTTCCTTGGTTTCTTCCAGCAACTTCAAATCATTGCTGCCGGCCAGCAAACCAACATAGTAGACCATCGGAATCCCCGGGGCAAAGATTTGGAAGGCCCGGGATAAGAGGTAAGCCCGGTCGTCATCACCGAGGGCCGAGTAGTAAGTGGAATTGATTTGGTAGATGTCTAAATTGTTGTATTCAGCTGACGAGTACTTCCGCTTCACGTTGGCCCCCACCTTGTACAGTTCATTGGAGGCATATTCGATTTCTTCGTCGGTCAGAATATCCTTGGCATCTACCACCCCGATCCCATCGTGGGTGTCCAAGGTGGTAAATTGCTTCATCGGACTCATCTTTAACCACTTGGCCAACCGGGCCGTCTTCCCGGAGTACAAGGTGTACAGGGTCGTCATTGGCAAGGTAAAGTCGTAAATAAAGAAATCATGGGCCGAGATCTTTTGGGGAATCGTGTAGTGTTCGTGAATTTCCGGCAGAATTTCCGCCTTGTAAGGGGCCAAGATCGCTTGCACTTCATTTAAGAGGTCCCAAATTTCTGGTTCTACGAAAAAGTCGTTGGTATCAACCTTCTTAATTGCGTAGGCAAAGGCGTCCAGGCGAATCATGTCAGCCCCGTGCTTGACCATGTCAATCAACGTTTGCTTAAAGAATGCATTGGCGACTTGACTCTTGACGTTGATGTCAATTTGTTCTTCCCCAAAGGTGTTCCATAAGTGTTCCACCGTCCCATCGGCAAATTCGATGGCTTGCTTAGGCGCCTTGTCCTTGCGCTTGTAGATCAAATCTACATCCGCTTGGGTTGGCCGCTGAGCGCCGGCTTGTTCCCAGAACTTTTCCCAGCGAATGAAGAAATCGGCGTACTTGGAATCATCGTGCTTGGCCTTAAAATCTTGGTACATTTCTGATTTCTTAGAAATGTGGTTGATCATAAAGTCAAACATCAAGTAGTAGTCTTCCCCTAAAGCTTCGACATCATCCCAGTCCCCAAAAGCCGGGTCGACAACATCATAGCGGTACGGGGCAAAGCCGCGGTCCCCGGTTGACGGGAAGAATGGCAATAAGTGGACCCCACCAATCGCGTCCTTGATGTAAGTCTTTAAGACTTCGTGGGTTTCCTTAATGTTTTTCCCCATCGAATCGGAATAGGTAATCAGCATTGCTTTGTTCTGAATCGGCATGGTAATTCCTCCAAAAAGTTTAAATTAATGATTTTCGACAACGTTTCGACTTTGCGACCACCGGGCCACCCAAATGCCAGCGGCAATCATGAGCAAGCTCAGCCCATAGACCCAGAAAGGCGCGGCCAGCCCTGGTCCACTCATCGGCTGTCCTAATAGGTCATTTAAGGCCGCGGCCAAACTTGGCGAGAAGAAGGCCCCGAAATTAAAGCCAATCAACACCAAGGACGTGACCAGGGGTTGTTGGTGCTGTGGTGCTAAGTTAGGTAATAAATTAAAGATCAACGGTGACACTAACTGCAAGGGGAAGCCAATCAATAACAAGCCCGCGACCAATAAGCCGAAGTTGGCTTGTCCCCAGTAAAACAAGAAGTTCGCCAGGGCCATAACCAGCAAGCCCAAGTAGACGGTGCCAAAGCCCAGCCACTTTTGTAAGCTCCCGTAACAAAGGCCCCCCAGCGTGGCCCCGATCAACATCAAGGATAAGAAGTTCGCTGCCCCCGTATACTGGGCGCCGTTAAGGACGACCGCCAAACTGGCGAAGCGATTTTCCATCCCGACGTAATCGACCACCAAGAAGAAGGCAAAGGCCACTAACAGCGCCACCATTGGGCTGATTTGGCTTGGTTGCCCCGCCGCGGCGTGCGACGTTGGTTGGGTTGGATCAGCCGCGCCAACTTGATCCTCGGGCACGCGCCAAGCGAAGAAGCCCAACGCGACAAAGGCCAATAAATAAACCAGGAAGGAGGCGTGCCAACCACTGACGGTTAACAAAATCCCCGCCACAAAGAGGGTAAAGGCTTGGCCAATTTGTTCCGCGGCTGCCCGCCACCCTAACATCTGCGCCCGGGTTGGCTCTTGGTACCAAACCGAGATCAAGGCAATCGCCTGGGAATTGTAAAGCCCAAACCCGGCCCCCAACAAGAGCCGCGAGGCCAGGATCACCCAGTAGTTTTGGATGTTAAAGAAGGGCACGACCCCCATGACCCCCACCAGGGTCACGCCGGCCATAATCATTTGCTTATCGGAAATCTTCAGGCTGGCTTGCAACAGCGGCGACAAAACCACAAAAATCATTACCGCAAACGCCGGCATCGTGGCTAAATACTCTGCTTGCGTTTGCGTTACGTGCAGCGCTGCCTTTAGCTGTGGCAAGGCTCCCTGCACCGCATAAGCACTGGTCAGCATAAACGAGACCGATAAAAAGGCCAGTTTGGTGACCAGTGAATCTTTGCTTGTTTTCACAATCAAAACTCCATTTCAACTGGGGCGAACCGATCACGTCCCCCCAGGTTCTCTCTTAATGTGCGTTTCGAAACTATCAAGAGGTTATCATTTGAAGCGGTTTCTGTCAATCGATTGACAGAAAAAATAATTTGGCTAATGTTAATCGATTGACACAAATGCTTGCGCCACATGGGATTGGGCCTCGTGGTGGTTCGTGAATTTTTTCGCAAGCCAACGCAAAAAAAATGACCGGCCCCGCTATCGCGTTGCCGATCCTTTCAATTTCAACTCAAGTTTAGTTTGCTTCGCCCTCTTGCTTAAACCGTTCGTTAAACAAAGGACTTACCGGCCGGTTTTCGTTGATCCGCTTGATAGCCGCGCCAATCAATGGGCCAACGGAAACCTGCTTAATCTTTGCAATTTGCTTTTCTTCTGGCAGACGAATCGAGTCAGTTACGACGACTTCTTTAATCGGCGCTGCGGCCAGCCGTTCGATCGCCGGACCCGATAAGACCGCGTGGGTACAAGAAACGTAAACTTCCTTAGCCCCCGCATCCATCAAGGCTTGGGCCCCCTTGGAGATCGTCCCGGCCGTATCAATCATGTCGTCAATCATGATGCACTTTTTGCCCTTGACGTCCCCAATGATGTTCATAATCTTCGCCACGTTCGCCTTTGGCCGCCGCTTGTCAATAATGGCAATTGGCGCCTTTAAAAATTCGGCCAAAGCCCGGGCCCGCACGACCCCACCGTGGTCCGGGGAGACCACGACGGCTTCTTTGGCGACCCCTTCGCGCAAGAAGTAGTCGGCCAACAGGGGTGCCCCCATCAGGTGATCGACTGGAATATCGAAGAACCCTTGAATTTGCGCCGCGTGCAAGTCTAAGGCAATTACCCGGTCGACCCCGGAATTTTGCAGCATGTTGGCCACCAGCTTGGCCGTAATTGGTTCCCGGGACCGGGCCTTGCGGTCTTGACGCGCATAGCCGTAGTACGGAATTACCACGTTGATCGTCTTGGCGCTGGCCCGCCGCAAGGCATCAACTAAAATCAACAGTTCCATCAAATTGTCATTGACCGGCGCTGACGTCGATTGAATGACGTAAACATTGTCGCCACGAATACTTTCCTCAATGTTGATTTGAATTTCGCCGTCACTAAAGCGATCCACGGCTAATTTCCCCAATTCAACCCCGACTTCATCGGCAATTTTTTGTGCCAATGGTCGGTTGGAACTCAAAGCAAAAATCTTGAGCTTGGAATCAAAATAACGTTCTTTCATTAGGCCCTCCAAAGCAAAAATACTCCCTAGCTATCCACTATTAATAATATTAACAAGTGGACAAAAATGCAAGAATTACCACGGGAGTTTCTTGGCGTAATCGGCCTTATTGGTCTGCCGGGCCCGCGCGATTGCCATATCGTACTGGTTTGTATCGTCAGTAATCGTGGAACCGGCGGCAACAAAGGAGTCGGCCGCAATGTTAACTGGCGCCACTAAATTCGAGTTGGACCCAATAAAGGCGTGGTCGCCAACATTGGTATGGTGCTTTTTGGCCCCATCGTAGTTCACAAAGACGACCCCACAACCGACGTTGATGTCCTTGCCTAACGTCGCGTCCCCGACGTAGGATAAGTGGCCAATCTTGGTCCCTTCCCCGATGTAGGCCTTCTTGATTTCACAGAAGTTGCCAATGTGGACGTCCTTGCCAATCTCGGCTTGCGGGCGCAGGTGGCTGTTGGGGCCAATGTCAGACCCGTCGTGCATTTCAGCTTCTTGCAAAGTCGAAGCCGTCACCGTGACGTTGTCATGCAGGGTCGAATCAATGATCCGCGACCCGGCACTGATGTAGCAGTCGCTGCCGATCACGGTGTGGCCCTTGAGCACAACGTTGCCTTCCAAGACCGTATCGTTGCCGATCTTAACCCCGGCATCAATGTAGGTCGTGGCCGGATCCAGCATTGTCACCCCTTGTTTCATCAGGTTGGCATTGATGCGGGCTTGCATCAGTTGGTTGGCCCGGGCCAAGGCGATCCGGTCGTTGACCCCCATTGATTCGTCAAAATCCTTCATCCGGTAAGCCGTCACGACTTCACCCTGGCCCTTGAGAATTTCAATTACATCGGTCAGGTAGTATTCGCCCTGGGCGTTGTCGTTTTTGAGCAACTTTAAGGCTGCAAAGAGCTTCCGGTTGTCAAAGCAGTAGACCCCGGTGTTGATTTCTTTAATCGCCTTTTCTTCTTCCGTGGCGTCCTTTTGTTCCACGATCCGCTCAACAATCCCGACTTCATTCCGAACAATTCGGCCGTAGCCGGTCGGATCCGGCGCTTGCGAAGTCAGAATCGTCACCGCCGCCTTGCGTTGGGTGTGGTATTCAAACAGCTTGCGGAAAGTGTCGGCCGTAAACAACGGCGTATCCCCGCTGACCACCAGGGTTTGCCCATCCAAATCCGCCAGTAAGTCGGCCGCTTGCATCACCGCGTGGCCAGTCCCCAGCTGTTGCTTTTGCAAAACAAACTTCGCCCGGGTCCCGATCGCTTCTTCGACCGTTTCGGCCCCGTAGCCGACGACCGTAATGATGTTGTCAATCTCGGCCCCTTCCAACTGGTCTAAGACGTGAGCGACCATCGGCTTACCACAGACCTGGTGCAAGACCTTGTAGAGCTTGGACTTCATCCGGGTCCCCTTGCCCGCGGCGAGGATAATTGCGTTGCGTTGCGTCATGTTATTCGTTCCCTTCTTCAGTAAAGACTTGTGTTAAGAAATTGCCGGCTTGGGCCGTTAAAGAATCATCGGGGCCTGCCGTGACCTTCAGTAGTGACGTCACGCCAGACACCAGTCGCTCGCCCTCAAACTGCCCTTCCGCAAAGACATTCATCCCAACCAGGTGGGCGTCAAATTCCTTAATGAGTGATTGCATCCCCTTCATGGTACCACCACCCTTTAAAAAGTCATCAATAATTACCACATTCGCTCCTTGCTTAAGGGTCCGCCGGGATAATTCCATCTTTTTGATCCGCTTGGATGAACCCGAGACGTAATTGACGCTGACCGTTGACCCTTCGGTGATGTGAGAACTGTTGCGCACGATCACAAACGGCTTGTTTAAGTACATTGCCACACTTTGGGCCAGCGGAATCCCCTTGGTTTCGACGGTCATAATCACATCGACGTCCGTATCAATGTATTGAGTGGCAATCAGCTGGCCGACTTCGCGCAAAATTTCCGGCCGACCCAATAAATCGGACAAGTAGACATAGCCCCCTGGCAACAGGCGGGATGGGTCAGCAATCAATTCAACTAAGTCCGCAATGACCCGTTCGGCATTGGCCTTAGAATACTGGGGCGCAAAAAAGGCCCCCCCGCTGGCCCCGGGGACCGTATCAACCTTGCCAATTCCAAATTCAGCCATCGTCTTTTTGACAATGCTCAAGTCTTCGCTGATCGACGACTTGGCCGCCCCGTAGTTTTCGCTAAAGTGCTTTAACGAGACCAGCTTGTGGGGGTGTTCCAACAAGTACCGGGTGATGTCAACTAACCGATTGCTCCGACGAATTTTCATATTTTTCCCTCTTTTCCTTTGGCCTGGCCGGGGTGCGCCAACTTAACGAAGGGTTCCCCGGCACCAAGCCCGTGCGTTGCGAACTATTTTTTAGGTAAATCCCTTTAAAATGACACGATTACCTTCAAATCATACCATAATCGTTCGGTGTTTGCCGGACTTTTTTCAAAATGGGCCGCAATTAAGGAACGTTCGGAATTAAAAAGGCGACCCGCGTAATTTCATCCGCGAGTCGCCTGCCAACTTAACTTTTCCCATTTTCTGGGCGTCACTTAAATTTTAATCCGCCTGCCGATGCCGGTTGGCCAAGGCGGCCAGGTAGATTCCCACTTCAATCACCGCAATAAAGAAGCTGACTGGCCAATTGGTCAGATAGCCTAGGTACAACCCGGTCCACGTCCCCGTGAGGGCAAAGAGAATCGCCAAACCGATCATCTTGGCCGTTCCAGTCGTAAAGTACTTGGCGCTGGCGGCCGGCAGGGTCAACAGGATAAAGATCAACAACGAACCCACGATTTGGGCCGCCACGCTGACACTTAGGGCCACCAATAGTAAAAAGATCACCGCAACTACGCGCTCGCCGACCCCATTGACCCGGGCCCCGGTCCGGTCAAAGGAGGAGAACTTCAACCGGCGGTACAGCAAAAAGATCCCGACCAACACGACTACCGACAAGCCAATTAACTGGTAAACCTCGGCTTGACTGATCCCGACGACACTCCCAAACAAAATGCTGGTCGCTGAGCTGGCGGTTTGACTGCTTAACGATAAAAAGAGGATCCCCAACCCGATAAAGAGGGCCGACGTCGCACTGATGACCGCTTCGCGCCGCGATTCTTCGGTACTCATCTGGCCAACCATCACTGAACTAGCCATCGTGTACAGCAACATTCCAGCCAGGGGCGACCAACCCATGAAGACGGCAAAGGCCGCCCCGGCAAAGCCAATTTCCGACAGGGTATGGGTCAAAAAAGACAGGTTGCGGGCCACGACAAAGACGCCCACCGTCCCGGCTACGACCGCAATAAAGGTACTGGCAAAAAAGGCGTAGCGCATAAAACTTAAAGCAAACACTATTCGGCACCCCCCTTTGGTGACGCTGGCAACTCAGCAATCGGTCCCGTCGTATAACCGGTCTTGGTCAGGTGCAAAAAGCGACTGCCGTAGTGCTTGGCCAACTCCCAGTCGTGGGTGATAAACATTACCGTCAAACCCGCCATTTGAAACTTAGTCACTAAATCCAGCAGCTCATACTTCACTTCGTTGTCCAAGCTGGCTGTCGATTCATCTAAAATCAAAAGCTGCGGGTGGGCCAACAAAGCTTGAGCCAGGTAGGCGCGTTGTTTTTCGCCCCCCGAAGCGACGCCCAACGGCCGATCGGCCAAGGGCAACAAGTTGGTCTGCCGCAGGATGCTGGTGACCTGCTGGCGTTCCTTTTTGCTCAGCCATGGGGTCAGCTTCAATGGTAGATTCAAGGCGACAAAATCACGCACCGACAGCGGGTAATCACGCACCAGATTCCGAAACTGGGGCACGTAGCCCAGACGCGTCCCAGCGGCAAATTCAATCTGACCGTGGCGGGGCTTTAACTGATGAAACAGCGCCCGCACCAGGGTGGTCTTCCCAACCCCATTTTCCCCCACGACCACCAGAAAGTCACCTGGTTGGATCTGAAAGGAGAGGTCCCGAATAATCTCATGTTCTCCGTAAGCTAAGGTTAAATCATTAACAGTCAGTAAAGCGATCTTAATCCCCTCCTTCTTGGATTTGGCGTAAAGCTTGGTATTGACTTTGCATCCACTCAATGTAAGTTTGGTGGTCTGGTTTAGTCTCCGTCACGTTTAAGACCGGAATGCCAGCTTGCTTGGCCCGCTTGACCAGATTCTTCACCGTCGTATCGCTGGCCTGGCTGTTATTGACAAACAGGGCCAATTCTTGCCGGTCAATTTGCGTTTGCAACTGTTGAATATCGGCTGGCGACGGATCATTGCCATCCTCAATCGCCTTTTCAAAATGGCGATCGACAATCTGATAGCCCAAATCCGTTAAGGCATAGTCAAAGACCGGCTCACTGACCGCGACTTGCTGGCCCGGTTTGACCTGGGCTTTCACCGTGGCAATCGTTTGATCGAGCTGGGCCAATTTTTTCAGATACGCCCGGGCCTGCGCTTGGTAATAGCGGCGGTGGGCTGGATCCAATTGCCCATAAACCTTGGCCAGGTGCTTGGTTAATTGCTTCATCGTTGCCGGATCATACCAGACGTGTTCGTTGGCCCCCATTTTTTTTCCGGCCACCTGTTGACCGACGTTGACCACCGTTTGTTGTGTGGTCGTCGCCTTGGTCATATCACTCAACCAGTGATCATAGCCCAAGCCATTTTCAATCACTACGTTGGCCTGGCTAAGCTCTTTGGCCTGGGCCGTAGTAGGTTGAAATTCGTGGGGATCAGTGGCAGCACTATTGATAAAGGATGTCACCTGACCGTATTTTCCGGCGACGGCCGTGGCCGCTTCGCCATAAAAGTTCAGGCTGGTCACCACCCGAATCGGTTTTTGCGTGGTCACCGGTAAATGAGGCCGCCAATCGGTCACCATCAAGACTAATAAAATTAATAGGTAGCCCACCAAACCGGCCAGCCCCCAGTATTTTTTCTTCACGTTGCTTTCCTTCCCTCACCCTTATTTATTATTAAATCGTAATGATTATCATTAGAACGAAAGCATCATACACGGCTGCCTGGAAAAATGCAAATTTTTCTCGCTGGCCTGGCTGGTCCTGCTCCCTTCGGAAACGTTTACATTTAAAGTTGTCGATACTTTCTTTGACGAAAAAAGCCGCCACTTTCCCTTTTCTGACTGCTCCCAGCCAAGGGGGCCGGTTAATTGTTATTTTTTTGTGAAAAAGCAGCCCCGGCAAGTTCATCACCTACCGGGGCATCCCAATTTATTTACTTTCCCACGTTGCCGTTGAGCTGGCCTGAGTTGGTCGAACTAATTGAAAATCGGTGTCGTGGCCCAACTGATCCACCAGTTCAAACTCGTGGGTCGCTTCGCCAGCCGGCAGTTTGATCGTCAGGTGCGTAACCTTGCCCGGCTGGACGGTCAAGCGCTGGGTCTTAAAACGAACCGCACTTTCGTCATCACCATCCTTGACTTGGACCGTTGCTTTACGCAGGCCCTTGATCTGCAACTGGTACGTCCCTTGCTCATCGGTCTGAAAAGTCAAATCATCATCGCTGGCCACTTGATCGTGCTTAACCAACTGGTAACTGCCTCGTTGGGCCGACTTAGATGTCGTAAATTGCTGGCTTGATGCCGGCGCAGTCGGCCGACTCTGCCACCACCCGGCCCCCAACAGACCCGCCCCCAGTAAGAAGCTCAAACCAATCAACCAGCCCGTCTTTGCCCAACGCAAGCTTTTCCCCACGCTTAACGCCACCAAGACCAGGGCAATCCCCCACCAAAAACCAGCACCTAAGAACCAATACATCATTGTATTCCCTCCTCGTCCGAGATAAATCAAAATCTTTTTCCAGGGAGCATTCCTGAATTCATTTTAGGAGAAATAGCAGATTCTTCTTTTAAGCAGGCAACAATAAGATTATCTTTATTATACCACATAATTAGCAACCGTTAAACCAACCACACGGTTAAGCCGCTTTTTACCGTCAAAAAAGCAGCGACTGGGTTTATCCCCAACCGCTGCGCTCAATTGTTAGTGCTTCGTTACCAATTTAAAGACTTTTGCCGGTTCGCCATTTAAATAATGGACAATATTTTGACAAGAGATCCGCTGTAAGTCGACCAGTGAATCGGTACTGTAAAAGGCCACGTGCGGGGTAACCAAGACGTTGGGCCGCCCCACTAAGGGGTGGTGGGCCAAATCAGGATTTTCCGTTGTCAAAACGTCCAGTGCTGCCCCCTTGAGCTGGCCTTGATCCAAAGCGGCCACCAACGCTGCTTCCACGACCTCAGCCCCCCGGCCCATGTTAATGAAGTAGGGGTGCTTTTGCATCTGGGTAAAGGCGGCCGCGTCAAAGTAATCGTAATTGGTTGAATTCAAATTCATGTGGTTGGTCACCACATCGGCTTCGCTAAATAAGGTGGCCGGCGATACTAATTCGACAAACGCACTGACCTTGGCGAAATCGGCGTCACTGATGAAGGGATCGGTCGCCAGCACCCGCATCCCCAGCGCATGCGCCCGGGTAGCCACGGCCCGGCCGATCTTGCCCAAACCAACAATCCCGAGCGTTTGGTTGCTGAGGCGGGAATTGGGCGTCATCAAATCATAGCGCCAAGCGTGATTTTGATCGACGTCGGTGACATAGGCCTTGAGTTGGCGGACCAGTGCCAACATGGTGGTAATCGTAAACTCGGCCACGTCTTGGGTACAATATTCACCGACCGGGCAAACCCCAATCCCAAACTCTTCGGCCGCCGCTAGGTCAACATTGTCATACCCCGTCGCGTTAATCGCGATCACCTTAAGCTGGTCGGCTTGGGCCAAAGCGGCGCGATCAAGGGGAATAAAGGCCGTCAGGAGGGCATCGACCTGGGCCAGTTTGGCCAAAAACTCAGCCCGGCGTTTTTCTGTGTATTCGTAAGCTTCGATTTCACAGTTTGCCAACCCCGCCGTCAGCACCTGGCGTTCTAAATCGTGCTTAGGCATCATCGATTCTTTGTAATCTGCGATGAGGACTTTCATGCTATTGCCACCTTTCAAAAAAGCCGGGACTTCTCCCAGCTTATCCTTCCATCCCCGGATGGACCATCGTCACGTGTTCCCGTTGGGCCTCCATAAAGGGCTGACCCACGACTTCAAAGCCGGCTTGCTGATAATAACCCACGACTGGGGTTTGGGCGTGGATCGTGATGGCTTGCCCCGGGAAATGGCGCTTGATTCCGGCTAACAGGTGTTGCAACAACGCCTTGCCGACACCCGTGCCCCGGTAGGCTTTGGCGACCACCACCCGGCCAAAACTAACCCCGTCCGCCGTCGCAAAATAGCGGGCGTAGGCCACGACTTGCTCACCCTCGCGGGCAAACAGGTGGTGGCAGTGCCGATCTTGTTCGTCGGGTTCGGGGTAGCTGCTTTGCTGCTCGGCATTAAAGACCTGCGCTCGCAGCCAGTAAATTCGCTGTAATTCATCCACCGTCAAAGCGGTAAACTCTTTATCCTGCCATTCCATCGGCATCCCCCTTATAACATGACGACCTGGTAAACTTCGTGGCAAAAACCGCGCAACCCGTTATAGACGCGCTTGGCCCGCGATTCACTGCGACAAATTGCAAAGACCGTTGGCCCGGTACCACTCATTTGGGCCACATCAGCGCCTAATTTCAACATTTTAGCCTTCAAGCGCCCAATTTCTGGGTACTGCTGCTCGGTCACCGGCTCCAAGACGTTGCCCATTTTTTGCAAGGCCCCACGCCAATCCCCCGTCTGCATTGCCTGCAATAAGCCCGCATTATCCAGGTGCACCAGGGTTTCATAATTGATCTGACGCAAAATGGTCGGTGTAGAAACACTGACCTTGGGCTTGGCAACCACCACCCAATCGTGCGGGACGGGTGGCAATAATTCGACCTGTTCTCCGTGCCCGGTCACGTGCGCGGTGTGACTGTAGACACAGTACGGAACGTCGGAATCAATGCTCAAGGACAACTTCGCCAACTCTTCTAAGGAAAGCCCCAGCTCCCAGCCCGCGTTCAAGCCCCGCAACACGGCTGCGGCATCCGACGAGCCGCCTCCCAAACCCGCCGCGACCGGGATATTTTTTTTGATCTTAATCGTCACCCCCGCCGGCTGGTGAAAGCGGGTCTTTAACATATGGGCCGCTTGGTAGGCTAAGTTCCGCTGGTCATTGGGCAGAAAACCACTGTCCGTGTAAACCTTGATCGTCTGCGGGCGGTCATGGATCTCGATCGTAAGGTAGTCAGCTAAATCAATCGAGGTCATCACCATATTCCACTTTGGGAGACCATCGAGGTAGCGCATCGGGGTATCCAAAGACAGGTTGATTTTCGCCGGTGCTTTTTCCGTCACCAACATGGCAAGCCCCCCTTTTAATCAGTTATTTGCTAACATTATACAGAGCTTTAGGGAAGGCTTTCAACCGGCAAACGAAAAGAGCCTCCCGCGAACGGAAAGCTCTCAAAAATTAATCAAACATCCCAGCGGCCTGCAAAGCATTAGCCAGCTGAATAAATTGGTCCAAACTCACCCGTTCCGGCCGAATTTGCGGATCCAGCCCCAAGTCGGCCAAGACCTGTTTTACCGCCGCGGTTTTGGCAGCGTCCTTTTTAAAGTATGGTTTGAGGTTGTTCCACAAACTCTTGCGCCGGTGGGCAAAGCAGGTCTTGATCAACGCAAAGAGTTGCTTCTCACTGCTTGGCAACACCGCCAATGGCTGGGCCCGCTGGGTTAAGGTTACGATGGCTGAATCTACGTTCGGCGCCGGAACAAAGGAACGGCGCGAAACGGTAAAGGCCAGCTTGGCATCCATCTTGTATTCGATCGCTAGCGTCAAAGCGCCGTAATCCTTGGTACCGGGCTGCGCCGCTAAGCGTTCGGCGACCTCTTTTTGCATCATCACGGTGATGTTGGCCCATTCAACCGGGGTCCCCAACAAGTGCATCAGAATCGGGCTGGTAATGTAATACGGCAAGTTCGCCACGACTTTGACGGGCTTGGCAGGATCGGCAAAGTGCTCGGCAATCAACTGGGGCAGGTTCGCCTTTAAAACATCCTGGTTCAACACGGTAACGTTGTCGTAATCACTCAAGACATCAGCCAGGACCGGCAATAAGTCCGTGTCCAGCTCCAAGGCTAAGACCTGGCCGGCCCGCTGGGCCAATTTTTCCGTCAGTGCCCCCAGCCCGGGCCCGATCTCAATCACATTATCCGTCGGGCTGATTGCCGCCGCATCGACAATCCCATTTAAAACTGCCGGGTTGGTCAAGAAATTTTGGCCAAACCCCTTCTTGGCGTGGAGGTGATATTTTTGCATAATCGCCTTGGTCCGGCTTAAGTTTCCGATTGCTTCTTTACTCATCGCGTTGTCCTTCCTGGTTGATTTGCTTGAGTGCCGCCACAAAGTGGTCCCGCTTGATCTGAAAAAGGTTTAACCGGACCAAAAATTGCTTGGCATTGCCGTAGCCAATCCCTAACAGTTGGCCCAACCGTTCGCGCCGCTGGCGGGCCGTCTTGCCCCCCATCAGGTCGTTCAATTGCAGGTCGGCCACGCTAAATTCAGCGGGCGCACTCGGGACTTCCGTATACACTTGGGCCAGGGCCGCTTGAATCGCGGCCGGACTGGCATGCTCGACGCCGAGGCTGCCGTGAGCTTGACTTGGCACCCCTTGGTCGCGCCGAATAAAGGCATGCTTGACGCCCGGAATCGCTTGGCTGATCATTTTACGCAACCGTTCCCCATTAAAGTCGGGGTCGGTAAAAACGATCAACCCCCGCGTTTTTTGCAGCTGTTTGAGTTGGGCCAGGCCCGCTTCGTCCAAGGCCGAACCGTTGGTTTCAAAGGTATCAGCGGCAACGGCCATTTGAATCCGTTTCGTGTCGTCCTTGCCTTCGACGACAATCACTTCTTTAATCTTTTGCATGGCGGGTAAACAAGCGCACCGCGTTGTCATACGTCGCGGTCGCTAGTTCTTCAGGCTCCTTTCCTAGCAATTCCGCCAGCCCCAGCACCGTAAAGTAGGTAAAAGCTGGCTCATTTTGTTTACCCCGGTAGGGCATCGGGGTTAAATACGGGGCGTCAGTTTCCACCAGCAAGTGCGCCAAGGGGGTCACCTTGGTTGCTGCCTGAACCGCCGTGGCCTGTTTAAAGGTCACCACCCCACTAAAGGAAAGGTCCATGCCCAAATCCAAAAAGCGTTGCGCCCACTCGGGACCTTCCGCAAAACTGTGCATGACCCCACCAAATTCTGCCACGTGAGCGGCCTTTAAAATCCGGTAAGTATCTTCAACGGCTTCCCGACAGTGAATCACCACCGGTAAGTGCAACTCCCGGGCCATCGCTAATTGCCGGGCAAAGATGCGTTGCTGGACGTCACGGGGCACCGCATCCCAGTAGTAATCCAAGCCAATTTCGCCCATCGCAACGACTTGGGGGTCAGCCAATTGATTCAAGAGAGTCTGTTCGGCCGCTTGATCATACGCCGCCAAGTCCTCCGGATGCCAGCCGACTACTGCTGACAACGCTGCGTGGTCATGCGCCAGTTGCAAGGCCCGGGCGTTGAGTTTGGCGTTGGAACCCACTATGTTCATCTTAACGACCCCAAAATGGGCGGCCCGCGCTAGGTAGGCCGCCACATCATCGTAAAAGACATCGTCATTGAGGTGGGTATGAGAATCGTAAATGGTTAAGCGTTGCGGCTCCATTATTCAACGCCCGACCCGTTAACCAGACTTTCTGGAACCGTCACCAGCGTGACTTGGCCGTCGTGTTCAGCTGATAGGATCATCCCGTTGCTTTCGTGGCCCAGCATCTTCTTTGGTTTCAGATTAGCCACGATTACAACCTTCTTGCCAACCAAAGCGGCTGGTTCTGGATACCACTTGGCAATCCCAGAAAGGATCTGCCGCCCCGTGGCCGAGCCATCATCCAATTGGAACTTCAGGAGTTTATCGGAACCTTCGACCGGTTCAGCCGCCTTGATTTCCGCCACCTTTAATTCCACTTTTTCAAAGACGTCAAACCGGATCGCCTTCTTGCCAGTGGTTTCGGCAACCGGTGCTTGGTCTTGTTGCTTTTCTGCCATTGCTTTCCGCCCCTTCTGCTTTTGGTTAGCACTCATTTGGCTCTTAATGAATTCAATTTCTTCCTTGCGGTCCCGCCGCGGAAAGATTGGCGTCCCCTTGGCAACGACCTGCGCTTCCGCCGGGAAGTCATCAAACTTCAGGTCCACCAGGGAAACCGGGTCACTGGCCAGGCCTAATTGACGCCAGATTTCAGCCGGCACATCTGGCATGAATGGTTGCAACATTGCCGCCGCAAAGCGCAAGGCCTTGGCCAAGTGGGTCATCACATCTGACAGGACCGCGGCTTGACTGTCGTCCTTAGCCAAGACCCACGGTTCGGTTTCATCAATGTACTTGTTGGCCCGGGCGATCAATTTCCAAATTTCGCTTAAGGCATCAGCAAAGCGAGTTTCGTCCATCAGCTGCACGTAGTTGGTAAAGACTCGGGCCGCGGTTGCTTCCAAGTCGGCATCAAAGGCCGTCGTCGCCGTTGGCTGGCCAACCAAGTGGCCGGCTTGGTACTTGTTAACCATCGCCACCGTCCGGTTTAAGAGGTTCCCCAAGTCGTTGGCCAGGTCGTAGTTAACCTTATCAACAAAGTCTTCGGGACTGAAGACCCCATCGTTGCCAAACGGCATCGCCTTCAGCAGATAGTAGCGAGTCGCATCCAAACCGTAGCGGTTCACCAACGTTTCCGGGTAAACGACATTCCCCTTGGACTTGGACATTTTGCCTTCCCGCATCGTCAGCCACCCATGGCCGATGACGTGCTTGGGCAGTGGCAGCCCCAACGCATGGAGCATGATTGGCCAGTAGATCGTGTGGAAGCGCACGATTTCTTTCCCGACCATGTGGACATCCGCCGGCCAGTACTTCTTGAAGTTGGCGTCATCATCCGAGCCGTAGCCTAAGGCTGTAATATAGTTGGATAAGGCATCGATCCAAACGTAAACGACGTGCTTGGGATCGCTTGGTACCTTCACGCCCCAGCTAAACGACGTCCGGGTAACCGCCAAGTCTTCCAACCCCGGCTTTAAGAAGTTGTTGAGCATTTCGTTCATCCGCGATTGGGGTTGGATGAAGTCCGGGTGGGCTTGGTAATAATCCATCAGCCAATCGGCGTACTTGCTCATATTAAAGAAGTAGGATTCTTCTTCCACCAATTGAACTTCGTGACCTGATGGCGCCTTCCCCCCGATCACGTTGCCTTGGTCATCGCGGTAGACTTCGGCCAGTTGGCTTTCGGTAAAGTATTCTTCATCATCAACGGAATACCAACCACTGTACTTGCCCTTGTAGATATCACCTTGGTCCAAGAGTTGTTGGAAAATCTTTTGGACCGCTTTTTCGTGGTAATCATCGGTCGTCCGGATGAACTTGTCGTTGGTAATCTTCAATTGTTGCCATAATTCCTTGATCCCCTTGGCCATTCCGTCCACGTAAGCTTGCGGGGTTTGACCCAATTTTTCGGCCTTTTGTTCAATCTTGAGCCCGTGTTCATCCGTCCCCGTCAAGAAAAAGACGTCATAGCCCCGCAGGCGCTTAAAGCGCGCAGCGGCATCACAAGCCACGGTCGTGTAGGAGTTCCCGATATGTAACTTCCCGGATGGGTAGTAAATCGGCGTCGTAATGTAGTAAGTTGGTTTTGCTGCTGCCATTGCAATTCCTCTTTTCCAGAAGTAGTTAATTAGTTCTAGTATAGCAAAGTTTCGGGGCTGATTGTAGCGCTCACCCTAAAACAAATCCAGCTGTTCGGGGTCAGGCGGAACCAAGCCGGTAAAGTGCAACCCCAAGTAATCGCGCAGGGCCAGGGCGTTGGGAGCCGCATCCCCACCGGAATTGTTGTTAAAGATCACGCAGACCTCCGCCGGGGCGGGCTGCAAGCTCGTGATCGCCGCCCCTAATTCGGCCAACTCCTGGGCCGAATACGAGTACAGGGTGCGCTTGGCGCGCCAGTCGGCCCCGGTATGCTGCCAGCCAGCCGAGTTGCGCCCGTGCAGGCGGACCAGGGCCAAACGCGGGTTAGTCGTTGCTAAGACAAAGGGCACACTGGCCGGCAACTGGTGGGGTTCATCAGCGGCCACCAAAATCAGCCCCAATTCCTGGCAGTAGTTGATCAATGATTGCCGCACCCCTGCCTTAAACCAGGATTGGTGGCGAAATTCCACGGCTAAGGGCAACTTGGGCAACCAACGGCGAATTTGCATCAAGTATTCAATGTTGGCCGGGGTGGCCAGAAAGGTCGGCGGAAATTGAAAGAGGACCGCTTTGAGCTGCCCAGCAGCCACCAGGGGACCAATCACCTGGCGAAACTGGGCAAACAGTTCCGCCAGGCTCTGCCCTGCCGGCAGCTGCGCTTGGGGGTGTTTGGTCATCGCTTGGTGGGCCTTAACGGTAAATTGAAACGCTGGCGTTACTTCGCCCAACCAGGCTTGGACCGTGCTCAGCCGTGGCAGGGCGTAAAAGAAGGTATCCACTTCCACGACCGGCAAGTGCTGGGCATATTCGCGCAAGGTGAGCGGGCGCGCTGCTTTAATCAGGGCCTGGTGCTCCTTCCAGGTGGTCAGACCAATCGTAATTTCCATTGCAAACTTCCTTTCTGCATTAAAACAGGCCGACTGCCTTGAGCCGACCTGCTACCTATTTATTCGTGTATTTGCTGCTGAGGGCTTGTTGAACGTGCTTGGGCGCTTGGTCAAAGGCGACCTTTCCCTCGTACTTGGCCCGGACCATCAGCCGGTTGGCCCCGGTCGCATCACAGGTGATCAAAGTTAAGATTTTTTCGGGGGTATCATTGACCACGTCCACCCGCGTCGCCAAGATAAACTTGCGCTCATAAATCCGGTAGGTGTAGACGTTTTTCATGTCCGTCAAATAGACTTTTTGCCCGACCTTGGCATGGTAATACAGCGGGGAGAACAAAATCTTGGAGCCGTGGGCCATGTTGTGGCCGGCCAAGGCGTAGTTGCCCTGCCCCATTTGTTGGTCGGGTCGCATCGTACCGGCCGCCAAGGCCAAGGTCGTGTTGGACACCCCGGTGGCAATCGGAATCGTCATCTTGATGGCCGGAATCGAAATTTCGCCGATGATGTTAACGGCCTGTTGATTGGCCCGCGCCTTGGCGACCGCTTGGAAATCGAGGTCCTTGGTCTGGGAAAAGTCGAATTCCTTTTGGTCGACCTTTTTCTGCTGATTCTGGGCAATGGCCGTCTTGGTAATTGTCGGCCGGTAGCTGCCGACTAAGTAGTACTTGATTTGCTGGTTAAAAATCAAGGCCAGGCTGACCAAAACCAAGAGCAACCAGCCGGCGCGTTTTAACCATGATTTGAGATTCATGTTAACTCCCATCCCCGCTGGGAAAGATTGCTTGACAGGCGTGTGACCAGCGGTTGTAAAATAAGCTTCGTTTATTGTACACCATTTACGAAAGAAGGTCCGCTATTTTGGCTGCAAGTCAATCCCCCGTCTGGGTCCGAAATCTCCGGGTGCTCTCGGTCAGCGTCTTTTTTGCCGGGATGGGGTTTTCCGAAATTATGCCCTTTTTATCCCTGTACGTCGCTACGCTCGGTGACTTCACCACCCGGCAGCTAACCTTTTATTCCGGGGTGATCTTCGCCAGCATGTATGTCGTGTCGGCACTCACCTCGCCACTATGGGGTAAACTGGCTGACCGAATCGGGCGGAAACCGATGTTGCTGCGGGCCGCGCTAGGGATGGCGGTTGTGATTGCCGCAATGGGGCTGGTCCAAACCGTCTGGGAACTGATCCTGTTACGGATGGCCCAGGGCATCTTCGCTGGCTTTGTCAGCAATTCCAACGCTTTGATTGCGACCGAAACCCCGAAAGCCAAGGCGGGCCGGGCCCTCGGTACCATGGCGGCCGGCGTCACGGGCGGGAACCTGCTCGGCCCCCTGCTGGGCGGCAGTCTGGCGGAAATTTTTTCCTACCGGGCCACCTTCCTCGTGACCGGGGGGATCTTATTTCTCGTCTTTTGGGCGTGCTTCTTCCTCGTAAAAGAAGAGGGCTTTACCCCCGTTACCGCTGCTAAGTTTGATCACGCCAGTGGGGTCATCAAAAGTTTACGCTCCCCGCAAGTCGTGCTGGGTTTGTTATTAACCACCATGATTATTCAGGCCGCCAACAATTCCATCAACCCGATCGTATCCTTATTTGTTAAAGAGCTGATGCATAACGGTCCCGGGGTGACCTTCGTCAGTGGAATCATCGCTGCTTTGCCGGGGATTGCCAACATGCTGGCGGCGCCGCGCTTAGGCCGCCTCGGCGATCGGATCGGGACCCAAAAAATTCTGATTGCCGGCTTTCTTTTAAGCATCCTGTGCTTTGTCCCTTCAGCCTTCGTGCGCAACCCGTGGCAATTAGGCGGTTTGCGTTTTCTGATTGGGATCGCGGACGCCGCCCTCTTCCCGCAAGTGCAGACCCTTTTGACCAAACAAACTCCCTCCGAACTAACCGGCCGCATCTTCAGCTGGAACCAAAGCACTATGTACATCGGCAATATTTTGGGCCCGCTGATCGGGGGCGCCGTGGCCGGGTGGTTTGACTATGGGGCCGTCTTCTTGGCCACCGCTGGACTGGTCGCCGTCAACCTCGGCCTCTTTTTAGCCAACGTTTTCTTCCCCTTACAAAAAAGCCAAGCCTGATTTTCCACCACTTAAAAATCGCCAGCCCTAACCGCGGGGACTGGCGATTTTAATTTCCTTTACTTTCCCGCCACCATTCGGGAAGTTGGCGCCAATGCGGCGGCCGCTGCCAACCCGTGGCTCCCCACGCTTCAATCAGCTGGGCCAAGCTCAGTTCCGCTGGCAGGCTCGCCCGTAACGCCGCGGCCCACTGCGCCGCCGGACGCCAGGTTGGCTCCCACTGCTGTAAAGTAGCAATCGTATTGATCAATTCTTGCTCCCGCTGCGTGGTCCGCCAAAAATCGGCATCTAAGGCGCGTAATTGGAGCTGCCCAGCGGCATTGAAGCGGTAGCCGGCCCACATGTGCTGACTGATCGGCAGCAAACACCGCTCGCTAGTCACATAGCGCAACCGACCCACTAAAGCCGTGGGGCTGGTATAGCCCAGGGTAACCGGATCAAAAATATCAATATAGTTGTCAATCCGGGCCCGGTACTTCCGAACCCGCCGCCGCTCCCGGGTGGTCAAAAGCGGATAGAGATTGGCCCCCTCGTAGAGCCAAGCGTGTTTAATCCGCCCTAGGTGTTGACAATTTGCCAGGGCAAACTGCGCATTGATCGCCCCGAGCGAGTGACCATAGATAAAAAATTTAGCCCGCGGATACTGAGCCACCAATCCATTCAAGACCCGGGCCGCGGTTTGCAGTTGGGACGGAATTTGCCGTTGGTGGCGCAAAAGTGCTTGCAGCAAGGGAAGATTGGTCGCCAGCCATTCGTCATTCCAAGTCGTCGGATTCCCCTTGCGCAAGCCTGACGAGCCCTTAAATAACAAGACCAACTCACGCGGCTGCACGGCGGGGCCAATTACAAAGAGCTGAAACCCATCGGGCTCATAAATATGGGCCAAGACCTGCCCTAACGGATAACGCCCGACTTTAATTGGTTGCCCCGGGACCAATAATTGGTATTCCAATTTGGCCAAGGCCACCCGTTCTTGATCCGTTAACTGGGTTTGCATTCGTTTCTCCCCCTTCCACGCTGCGTGGTGTTTAGTTCTAGTATACCCCAGGATGGCAAAAAAGGACCGGCGCAAAAACGCCGGTCCTTTTGAAAATGAAGCCCGCTCTGATTACTTGAGACCGTACTTCTTGTTGAACTTGTCGACTGCCCCATCGGCTTGGGTAAACTTTTGCTTCCCCGTGTAGAATGGGTGGGAGTCGGAAGTAACTTCAACCCGGATCAGTGGGTATTCGTTGCCATCTTCCCACTTAACCGTTTCCTTAGAAGTAGCCGTGGACCCGGACAGGAACTTAAAGCCCGTCGAAGAGTCTTCAAATACTACGTAGTGGTAATCTGGGTGAATTCCTTGCTTCATAATTTATACGCTCCTTTTGCCATGAATCATTGCCTGAAACATAGATTATTTTCAATAACCTAGACAGAATAACACAGTTTGCTCAGATTAGCAACCAACTAACTCGCCCCAACCGCCAGAAAGGCCGCTAACCCCCGGCCGGCCGAGGTAAAATTTATTCGTCTTCAATCTTGACATCGGCATTCAGCCGGTTCAGCTTCCAGATGATCCGGTCGTAACCGCGCAAAATATTATCGGCCTTGTGAATAACGGTTTGGCCTTGCGCCATCAACCCCGTGATGACCAGGGAAGCCCCCGCGCGGATTTCGCCGGCTTCGACGTCCGCTCCGCGTAAGGTCGCTTGATCGGTATGGTTGATCAAGATTCGCCCATCACCGCCTTCAATTTGCATCCCCATCTTTTGCAATTCTGGAATGTGCTTTAACCGCTTCGGGTAGATCGTGTCGACCACCACGCTTTGTCCCGCCGCCAAGGCCATCAATGGCGTCAATGGTTGTTGCAAGTCCGTCGCAAAGCCCGGGTACGGCATCGTCTTAACGTGGATTGGCTTAAGGTCGGTCACCGGCGGAACGTAGATTTTATCACTGTCAATTTGCAGATCGACGCCCATTTCCATCAACTTGCTGGTGAAGGCTTCCAAGTGTTCGGGGATCACGTTGTTTAACATCACCCCGTCCCCTAAGGCCGCGGCTAAAGACAGGTAAGTCCCCGTCTCAATCCGGTCGGCGATGATCGTATGGGTGTTCATCGATTGCAAGGTCTTGACCCCGGTGATCCGAATCACGTCAGTCCCGACGCCCCGAATCTTGGCCCCCATATTGTTTAAGAAGGTCGCCAGATCGACAATTTCTGGTTCCCGGGCCGCGTTTTCAATCACCGTTACCCCGTCAGCCCGTACGGCCGCCAGGATCGCATTAATCGTCGCCCCCACGGAAACCATATCCATAAAGATCCGGTTCCCATGTAAGCCGTTGGGAGCATCTAAATGCACCGTACTGCCATCTTCGTGCACCGTGGCCCCCAAGGCTTCAAAAGCCTTTAAGTGTTGGTCAATCGGCCGGGGCCCAATGTTATCGCCCCCGGGGAAGGTCAACGTCGCCCGGTGGAACCGGCCCAACAACGCCCCCATAAAGTAGTAGGACGCGCGCAAGCTCTTAATCGCCTTGCTGGGCAGTTCGGCTTCCATGATTTGGGTTGGGTCAACATCAAGCACCCCGTGGGAAAAGGCAGACTTAACGTTCATTGACTCCAAAATAATCATTAGGTTGTGAACATCCAGGATGTCCGGCACGGTATCAAACTGCACAGGAGTGTCGGCTAAGATGGCCGCCGGAATCAAGGCCACGGTACTGTTCTTGGCACCACCGATGGTTACTTCACCCGACAGACGGTTTCCTCCTTGAATGATCATTTTTTTCATGTTGGTCTTTCCTCACTTAATCACGCTATTAATTCATTGTTCAACCTGTCTTACGAAATTGAAACAGTCAATAGATATGATAATGAATAAAGCGCGAAATTACAACCTTTTACCGGGATTCTTAACAATTCGATCACGATCCGCCCACTTTTTTCTGGTCGGGCGCTAAAAAAGCGGTCACAACCAAGTGCGGTCATTAGTAAAGCGGCCTCATTCATTCAGTTTCAATGTACCCGCTTCCCCGGCAAAAAGCAACTCAAGCTACCAAAAAAGACTGCCCCGCTGTGCGGAACAATCTTTCAGGTTTAATCGCATTAGTGATTAGTCGACTTGCCCTTCCAAGGCGGCCTTGACAAAGGCCGCAAACATGCCTTCTGGGTGGTTTGGCCGGGACAAGAATTCCGGATGGTATTGGGCCGCCATGTAGAAGCGGTTGGTTGGAACTTCCACGATTTCGACCAGGTTGCGTTCTGGGTTGACCCCAGCCACCTTTAAGCCGGCGGCTTCTAATTCAGCCCGGTAAGCATTGTTGTATTCATAACGGTGACGGTGCCGTTCGTGAATCAAGCTTTGACCGTAAGCGGCCGCTGCCTTGGTCCCATCAACCAGCTTGCAAGCGTAGGCCCCCAGCCGTTGGGTCCCCCCGAGGTCTTCAACGTCCGCTTGGTCCTTCATCAAGTCAATGATGTTGTGGCTGGTATTGGGATCAAATTCCGTTGAGTTGGCATCCGCATACCCCAGCACGTGGCGGGCGTATTCGATCGTCGCAATTTGCATCCCCAAGCAAATCCCCATGTACGGAACGTCATTTTCCCGGGCATATTGTGCCGTCGTGATCATCCCTTCGATCCCCCGGCTACCAAAGCCCCCTGGGACCAGGATCCCATCGTAGCCACCCAAGACCTCCGCCACGTTGTCAGGCGTGATCGTTTCAGCGTTAAAGTGGTCAATTTCCACCTTGGCATCCACCGGATAGCCGGCGTGCCGCAAGGATTCGTTTACTGAAATGTAGGCATCTTGCAGGTCCGTGTACTTCCCAACCATCGCAATCTTAACCGTTTTGGTCAGTTCATTTTCAATGTGGTCGACCATCTTGGTCCATTCCCGCATGTCGGCCGTTGGGACGTCTAACTTAAAGTGGTCGACTACTAATTGATCCAAGCCCTGCTTTTGCATGTTCAGCGGAATTTCGTACAGGTTTGGCACGTCCATTGATTCAATCACGGCCGTTGGATCCACGTCACAGAAGAGGGCGATCTTCTTGCGCATGTCGTCATCAACCGGCTTTTCAGTCCGCAAAACCAAGATGTTGGGTTGAATCCCCAAGCCCCGCAATTCCCGCACGGAGTGTTGGGTTGGCTTGGTCTTCATTTCGCCGGCCGCCCCTAAGTATGGGACCAAGGTGGTGTGAATGTATAAGACGTTGTCTTCGCCGGCGTCCTTCTTCATTTGCCGGATCGCTTCCATAAATGGTTGGGATTCAATGTCCCCCACGGTCCCCCCGATTTCTGTGATCACAACTTCAGCGTCGGTACTTTCCCCGGCCCGTTGGATCTTTTCCTTAATCATATTGGTAATGTGGGGAATTACTTGGACCGTGCGGCCTAAGTAGTCACCCCGCCGTTCCTTGCGCAAAACTTCAGAGTAGATCTTCCCAGTCGTGACGTTGGAGTACTTGTTTAAGTTGTTGTCAATAAACCGTTCGTAGTGACCAAGGTCCAGATCGGTTTCCGTCCCGTCATCAGTCACGAAGACTTCCCCGTGTTGGTAAGGACTCATCGTCCCCGGGTCAACGTTAATGTAAGGATCGAACTTTTGAATCGCGATCTTTAACCCCCGGTTCTTCAGCAAACGGCCCAGGGAAGCGGCTACGATCCCCTTCCCCAGCGATGATACAACCCCACCAGTCACAAAAATATACTTCGTCATGCTTGTCTCCTTTGCTTTGCGTTTTCTAGCACTGTCAGCCCACCGGCGCGCTTCAGTCGGCTGACAAGGGGTGCGCCAAACGTAAAAACTCCCCGCTTCAATTGCTGAAACAGGGAGCCTTAATTTTATCTTCATTGGCCCAAGAAATTCTTGGGAGCCCAAGTATCATAATACTGACTCCGTCGCGGATAGTCAAGCCATAAGTTCAGTAAAACTTATTCTTCGTCATCCTCTTCTTCGTCGTCTTCATCATCGTCGTCGAAGTCTTCATCATCCAATTCTGACAATTGGTCTTCGATGTTGTTATCATCATCGTCATCATCAACCGGATTGTCATCATCGTAATTATCGTCGTCGTAGTCGTCGCTGTCATCATCAGTGTCGGCTAGATCATCGTCTTCAGGGTCGTCGTTGTCGTAGTCGATGACATCATCATCGTCATCGCTACCGGCCAAGAAGGCATTAACCTTGCGACTCTTCTTCTTTGGCCGATCTTCATCGTCATCATCGGTTTCCCCGATCGTGGCTTCGTCGATTGATTCAAATGGGTACCATGCACGCAAGCCCCAAGTGTTGTCACCCAGGGAGATAAAGCTGCCGTCGACGTTTAAGTCCGTGTAGAACTGGGAAAGCCGTTCGCGAATTTCTTCATCGCTCTTGCCAAGGTACTGTTGAATTTCGTTCGTTAAATCAGCAAAGGCCATTGCTTCCCCATGGTAAGCCAGGATCGCATGTGCGACCTCAACCATTGAGAGTTCTGACTTATCTTGGCCATCGAAAACCTTTAAATCCAAATTGGTGCACATCCCTTCAAAAATAATGGGCCCGCCCGCACCAGGCACGGGGGGCGCTTTTGCGTCGTTATCTACATAAAAGTCCAATTTACATAATACTATCTTTCAAAGCTTAAATCAAGGTAGTAGTTACCGATCAACCCACTCTCGTTGCGTAAGCGGTACCGCAAGCGCAAGTGCCCTTGGGCCGCCGCCCAGTCCATTTCGCTAACAGCTTCGGCGGTCTCAACTTGCAGGCTCAAAACCCCGTATTCGGTTCGGTAATGGCTCAGGGTGGGCTCCTGCGGGTTAAATTGCAATCGCGTCCGCCGGGCCCCATTCCGGGTCACGCTCAAAGCGCCCGCATCCAGGCGCATCCGGACCGGCGTGGCTTGACCCACTTGGTGTTCCGTATAGGTTAAGTAGTGCTGGTGATCATTCAAACTGACCAAACGCCCCGCCTCTTGAAAGGTAAAGCGTTCAAATTCCCCGTCAATCATCGCTTCAATTTTTAAGCTGACCTGCACGGCCGTTTCTGTCTTAATCATCTTCACCCCGTCTCAGTTTGCCTCTATTATAAGTAAAAGCGGACCGCTTCTCAAATTTGATCGGCCCGGAAATATTTCGTCCCCGGCCAAAGTTCGCTATAATGGGAACTAACTTTAACTTGACAGAAAGGAATTACCATGGGCTTTTTCGATGAACAACTGCCAAAGGAAAAGGTCTTTCGCGACCCGATCCACCATTACATCGTCGTTGATAACCAAATCATCCTTGATTTGATCAACACCCCGGAGTTTCAACGTCTACGCCGGGTCAAGCAACTAGGGACCAGTGCCTTGATTTTCCACGGGGCTGAGCACTCCCGCTTTGGCCACAGCCTGGGGGTCTACGAAATTACCCGCCGGATGTGCAATCATTTTCAACGCAATTACCCGAGCCAGGATGCTGGCGACGGCTTGTGGAACGACCGCGAACGGCCGGTGGCCCTGTGCGCCGCTTTGTTGCACGATCTGGGCCACGGCCCCTTCTCCCACACCTTTGAACACATCTTTCATACCGACCACGAAACGATTACCCAGCGCCTGATCACCAGTCCGGAAACCAATATCAACCAGATTTTACGGCGGGTCAGTCCCGACTTTCCGGCCCAGGTGGCCAGCGTCATCGACCATACTTATGCCAACCCCCAAGTCGTCCAGATGATTTCATCGCAAATTGATGCCGATCGGATGGACTACTTACAGCGGGACGCTTTTTATACCGGCACCAACTACGGCAAGTTTGACCTTGACCGGGTCTTAAAGGTGATGCGTCCCGTCCAAAATGGGATTGCCTTTGAAATTGCCGGGATGCACGCCGTTGAAGACTACATCCTCAGCCGCCTGCAAATGTATCTGCAGGTCTACTTTCACCCGGTTTCCCGGTCGCTGGAAGTCATCTTGGCCCACCAACTCAAGCGGGCTAAGTGGCTCTATCAGCACCCCAACGACTACCAACCGGAGTTTTTGCCCCAATTGTTGATGCCCTTTTTCAACGGCCGCTTTTCCCTAGAAGATTACCTGACTTTAGATGACGGCGTGCTGACCACTTACTTTACCCACTGGCGCCACGCCAGCGATGACATCTTAGCGGACTTGGCCGACCGCTTTTTAAACCGGCGCCCCTTCAAATCGGTCCTTTACGACGAAGCCTCGGCCGCCCGGCTGCCCAAATTACGGGATTTGATCGCCACCGCCGGCTTTAATGCCGACTACTACACGGCAACCAATTCATCGTATAAACTCCCCTATGATGTCTACAATCCGCAGGCGCAAACGCCCCAAAGTCAGATTGAACTGGTCCAACCCAACGGGGAGTTGGTCGAACTGTCCCAAGTTTCGACCTTAGTTGCCAGCGTCGCGGGCAAAGAAGCCGGCGACATGCGCTTCTTCTTCCCCAAGGAAATGCTCGAACAGCACCAAGACATCGAGATCTTCCAACCGATTTACGACGAATTCCAAAGTTATTTGCACAACAATCACTTAATCTAAACCGAGAAAGGATTTTATTATGACTATCAAACTGGTTGCCATCGATATCGACGGCACGTTAATCAATGACCAACGCGAAATCACCCCCAAGACCAAGGCGGCCTTAGCGAAGGCCACCGCCGCCGGGGTCAAAGTCGTCTTATGTACCGGCCGGCCAATGACCGGGGTCGTGGCCTACTTAGATCAATTACACCTTAACGGTCAGGCTGATCAATACGTGGTCAGCTACAACGGTGGCCTGGCCCAATCGACCGGCCAGGACGTGATCGTCAACGCCACGGTTGACTTTGATGACTATCTGGACCTGGAAAACTTCTACCGCAAGCACGGGGTGAAGTCAATCATCGAAACCGCCGATTATATCTACTCGGCCAACCAGGACCTCAGCCCCTACACCGTTCACGAATCCGACTTGGTCTCGATGCCGATCCGTTTTAGGACGATGGACCAGCTGTTGGCGATGCGCGAACAACTCGAGATTGGCAAGGTGATGCTGACGGATGAACCGGCCAAAATTGACGCAATCTTGCCCGAATTACCGGCGGACCTGAAAGCACGCTTTGCCTTTGTGCGCAGTGAGGAATACTACCTCGAAGCCGTCAACCCTAAGGCCGGCAAGGGCAACACCCTGACCGCCTTGGCCCAGCACCTCGGGTTCGAAATGGCCGAAGTGATAGCGATTGGCAACGCCCAAAATGATGAATCAATGATTGAAGCCGCTGGCATCGGGGTTGCGATGGGCAATTCCATTCCTTCCACCTTGGCCTGCGCCGATGTCGTCGTGGCTGATAACAACCACGATGGGATTGCTGAAGCGATTGAAAAGTACGTCTTAAATTAACCACAGCAAAAGCCGTGACCTGGTCCATCCCAAGCCACGGCTTTGATTTTTAATGATGATGCCGGTAGTACAGTTGGGTCCCAACCAGCCCCAGCGCTCCCACTAAATAGCACCCCAAGGCCGCTTGGCGGCAGAAGGGATTGTCGATAGCTAAGCTCAAGCAGCCTAGGGCCACGATCAATAACGGCCAGGCTAAGGCTTTGGCCAAGCGGGCCAGCTGAGCGGGTGAACGTTGCTGGTGACGTTGCCAAGCCAAGGTCGTCAACCACCGGCCCCGCAAATACTGGATCGCCAAAACCACCAGCAACAACGCTGCCAAAAATAACCACTGGTTCATCAAATCCCCTCCTTTATCAAACCCTATGATCACTTTTATTTTACCCCCCGAAACAAAAAAGCTATTCCGGCGCCCCCGGAATAGCTTTTTACTTTGCCCGTTGGTGGATCCCATCAATCACATCTTGGAGGGTCAAGCGGGCTAATTCGGCTTCGGCCGCCGCTTGGACCCGCCCGTACAATTCGTCCAAGGTGCCTTGAATATTGGCCCCGACCAGACAAGCTGGGTTGGTCTTGGGATCGATATGCAACAAGGTGTGGTTCATCGAGGCCGCCCGAAAAACCGTCAACAAGTCAATCGTAGCCGGGGCCTTGGTCAAGACCGGATCGGCGGCCCCCGGGTGGCTTTCAATCAGCCCAGCCCGCTTTAGGTCGGCCATTAATAGGCGCACTACGCTCGGGTTGGCCTCAATGCTAGCCGCAATCGCTTTGCTGGAACGATCCCCGCTTTGAAAAATTGCCAGGTAGGCCAGGATGTGGATGGCATCACTTAATTTATGGGAAAATTTCATTTTAATTTCCTCCTCGCCATTTCCTAGCCAGAATACCACATTTAGCTTATTCCGCCAATACTGCTTGAATGGCGACCGGCAGTGGCGTCAAAGCGTGGCCCAGGACCGTTGGCAAATCATCGCTGGCGTGCTTTAAGTCCCCTTGATCAGCTGGCGCTTGGAAGGACGCGTACAGCGCCGCCGTCGCATGATCCAACCCCGCTTGTTCTAAGCCAGCAATGTATTGAGCTTGACTGACCTGAGTCGCCGAATTGGGCTGGCCACCAGCTTGGGCCGCGGCAGCGCCTAATTCAGCGTAGGACGTGATGGAGCCGGCAAATTCGTAAACTGGCTTTGGATCCGCCAACGTTAAGACCTTGGCTGCCCCAGCTGCGTATTCCTTTTCCAAGGCCCAGCCCAGTGGTTGCCGGGCCCAGTAGGCCGCCGGTTGACCATTCGCGACGGCTTGCAGGAAGCTGGCTTCGTTCTCCAAGTACCAGTTGTTGCGCACCATTACGGCCGGAACACCAGCCGCGCGCAAGGCCTGTTCCGTCAGTTGGTGATCAGCCGCCAGCCAACTCTGGGCTTGATCGGCGTGTGGGAAACTGGTGTAAACGACCCGATCGACCTTGGCCGCCGCTAAAGCGGCCACCAGATTCTGGTGTTGAACATCCCGGCTGACGGCACCCCCTGGTTGAGAAGAAATGAACAGGACCCGGTCCAGCCCGGCTAGGGCCGGGGCTAAGCTGGCCGGTTCACCATAGTCACCGTGACGGACTTCATTGACCGGAAAAAGTTGCTGGGCCTTCGCCACATTCCGGGCGATCACCACCACTTTATCCGCCCCGACCAATTCATTTAAAGCTGCCACCGCTGCTTGACCAAAGTGCCCGGTGGCCGCAGTAATTCCGTATTTCATCATTCATTCCCCCATTTTCTAAATCTGTTGTTTTAAAATTTACAGATTCATTCTAACACCTGTTATTTAAAAATCAACATGTTTTGCAAAAAAAAGCGCCGCCACTCGCCAGCGGCCGCGAAGAAGTTAGAAACAAGTAGCAAAAGTGGCAAAGCTGAAGAAAATCCCCGGGAAGTTAGCCCAAAAGACAAACCAGTCCCGGTCCCGCTTAAAGAAGGCATAGATGCTCCAAAGCGTACAGTTAACCCCCGCCACAAAGGGTTGCAAAGGTGCGGCCTTGACGCCGGCTAAGTTCTTTTGAATCTGGGCAATGTAGGAAACATACATCAAAACAGCAATCACACTGGCAATCCGGCCCAGCCACAAAATAAAGGTCTTTTCTTGGTTTTCCATCATCCATCTTCCTCTCGTAAGCGTTTTCTGATTACGCTTATAATGTTAGCGCTTTATCTACTTTGTGTCAACCGCATGACATACAAGAAAAATAAAAACTGATCCCACCAAGGGACCAGTCAAATTTCCTTTACCCGGTTAACCCCGGGATCAGTTTTACCGGCAGGGTCACGGATTCTACCGCTTGGCCTGCGAGGCGTTTTTGCAGCAAATCGACGGCGGCTTGCGCCATTTCGGGGATCGGCTGTTGGATTGTTGTCAAATCCGGGAAGAGCAACCGCGTCGAGCTGGCCCCGTCGTAGCCAATTACCTTGACGTCTTCTGGCACCCGTTTGCCCGCCTTTTGGGCCGCATTGATGGCTAAGCGGGCGTTGGTATCATTATCGGCAAAAATTCCGTCACATTCGGGATGTTCAGCAAAGAGCCGATCAAAGACCGCCGCCTTTTGGTCATCTGGCAAATCAAAGCTGATCTCATAGGTCAGCTTTTCCCGACCATACTTGGTCATTAACTCTTCGTAACCCCGCCGCCGCTCTTGGTTGGGCGTGGCCAACGTCGCTGGATAATTAGTGTGGATAATGTGTTGGCAGCCCGCGTCAAGCAAGCGTTGGGTGGCTAAGCAGCCCCCTTGGTAATTATCCGCGGCCACGACCGGGATCTGCTTGCTGACAATTCGTTCAATCGAAACAATCGGTAAATTGGTATTATGGTAGGCTTCAATCCCCTCATTGTGGGCCCCGACTATCAAGCCATCAATTTGACCGTTAAACAGCAATTGCAAGTACTGCTCTTCTTTCCCCGGGTTATTTTGGCTGTTGCCCATTACCACCCGGTAGCCCAGTTCATAGAGCCGGGTTTCCAATTCTGCTTCCAGCTGACCGAAAAAGGGGTTGTTGACGGTCGGAAAGACCAAGCCGACGAGATCCGTGCGTTGCTTATAAAGCTGACGGGCGACCGCATTCGGGCGGTAATTGAGTTCCTCCATTGCCTGGTGGACCTTATTAATTGTTTGCTTACTCAGGTAGCCGCGGTTGTTTAAGACCCGCGAGACCGTCGTTACTGAGACGCCGGCGAGTTTGGCGACATCCTGGAGTTTTACCCTTGCCATTTTTGTCACTCCGTTACGTAATTTTTTGTGAAAGATTGCGTTAAGTATACCATATTTCCGCTTTTCACCGGCCCCTCCGTTCCGGGGCCAGCGACGGGAAAGGGCGGCCTGATAAGGTTTGACCTTTGAAAAGAAAAAATTCAGCTGGGGAAGTCCCCAACTGAACCGTGCTGAACTAATTTTAATTTAGTTAATTTTGCGCCATAAATTTGCGCAAGCCAAATGAGATTCCAAAGGCCACCATCAAGAAAACCGTCACAATCAAGTACGGGTACTGGTAATTCCAGTCTAGGGTCGCCCCGGATAAGAGGGGCCCAAAAATATTCCCGATGCTGGTCAAGGACATGTTCATCCCGTTGATCAACCCCTGATCCTTGGTGCTGGCCTTCGTCAAGAGGGTGGTAATCGCCGGCCGCAGCAAATCAAAGGCCTCGAAGACCACCAGGGTGGCGACGATGATTTGCCAATGGGAGTGGTCATAGATCACGACCAAGGTTGCTAACGCGCTGAGCAAGTAACTGTAACGAATTAATTTGACTTCGCCCAGCCAAACAACCAACTTTTCAAAGAAGAAGACCTGCAAGACCAGCGACAAAATCCCGTTTAAGGTCAAAACGGTCGCGATCGCGGCTAAATCAAACTGGTGCACCTCATTGACGTACAGACTGTAAATACTTTCAAAGCCGGCCAAGCCAAAGGCGGCCACTAAGATCATCGCAAATAAAATCAACATTGGCCGGGTCATTAAGTGCCGATACTTCCCCCAGCCGGGAGCCGGCGACGTTGGCGCCGGTTCACTTGGTTGGCCCAGGTCAACTTTGCGATCATCCGGCAGCCAGAACAGCGCCACCAAAGTTGCCATCCCGCCGAGGATCCCGGCCACCCAAAACGGGACTTTGTAGCCCCAGGCCGCCAGAATCCCGCCCAGGCCCGGGCCCAGGATTAAGCCCCCGCTAAAGGCGGCCGACAGCCACCCAATCACTTTGGCCCGTTCCCGCGGGGTCGTAATATCGGCCGCCAACGCCATCGAGGTCGGGACAAACATCGCGGCTGACAGGCCATCGATCACCCGAGAAAAATCAAAAATCCACAGGGTGTTCCCGACCGCAAAGATCAATTGCCCAATGGCAAACAACACCATCCCCCAGATTAGCATCGGCTTTCTCCCGAGCCGGTCCGACCAACGACCGACCACTGGGGAAGCGACAAATTGTACCAGGGCAAACAGGGCTGACATCACCCCCATATCAAAGGCCGAAAAATGGTATTCATTTTTGATAAAGGGCATGACCGGGAAAATCAGGCTAAGCCCGAGACAGATTAAAAATTCACAGACGATCATAATCGCAATCGTCCGTTTGACCAGTTTGGACATCGTCTGGTCCCCCTTTCCACGAAAAAAGTGCATTAGCCATGCTAACACACTTTGCAATGTAACGATACTAATTTGCCTTAAATTTTTAATTCGGCGAAAAAGGCCACTGCATCGCCGGTGAGCATTGTAAAATCAACCGGTAAATGCAGCGGTTCCTGGTTGATTGCCAGGATTTGGGCCGCCGGATTAGCGTAGTTCAACAATCCGGCAAACGGGTAGACTTGCATCGACGTACCCACGATCACGACCAGATCGGCCGCTTGTAGGGCCGCCAGTGACTGCTGCAGGGCCGCCTCCGGAATGGCTTCATCATACAAGACAATGTCCGGCCGCAAGGCACCCCCGTCGGCGGCGTGCAAGCGACTGTGCAAGTAGTCAGCCACCGGCACGGTCTGGTGACACTTTTCACAGTAGACCCGCTCCAAGGTCCCGTGGAAATTCACCAGGTGCTTGGTCTGGGCCTTTTCGTAAAGCCCATCGATATTTTGGGTGATTACCACCGCCCGGTCCTGCTGGGTCAAGGCCGCTTGCTTTTGGTGAATGACATTCGGCTGGGCCGCCGGAAAGTACAAGTTGTCCTTACAAAACTGGTAAAAACCGGCCGGGTCACTGGCGAAATAACGGTGACTCAGGTAATACTCAGCATTGCGATTCTTAGTGTACAAGCCATTGGCCGAACGAAAATCGGGAATTCCTGAGGCAGTCGACACCCCCGCCCCGGTCAAAAAGACAATCTGCTGGGCCGCATCAAAGGCGGCTTGAATTTGGGCATCCATGCGTTCACTTCCTTAACAGATACGGGATCCCCCGGTCCTCCAAGAAAGTCTGGACCGGCGTGTCATACCACTTGACAAAGGCGTCCGGAGTATTCGGCTGGGGCGCCGGCAAGACAAAGGAATTCTGCCGGTCGTTGCGCCGAATCCCAACGTAGACCTCCTTGTCCCCGTGGCGGCTTTGCATATCCGAATGGAAAATTTCAAAGACCTGCCGGACCTTCAAGCGCAGCTGTCGTTCACTTAAGGCCGGGGTTAAGGTGGTGAAGTCATTGTTGTGTAAGGCAGGTAAGCCCCAGGCCTGCATTTGCTCGTCAAAAAGCCGGAACAGCTTGACGATTTGGCGCCGCATCTCAAACGGTGAGTCCACCGGCTTAGTTGCCCAGGCCGCGTACAACTTTTGCGCCGCCGCAAAGGCGACCGGGTAAGCGGCCGTCAAGGTTGGCGCAACCTGGTCGAGGTGGTCGCCATAAAAGACCAGGGCGTCCAAGAGGGTCAGCAGGCGCAGGGTCCGTTCGTCGTTATCACCATCTTTTTCTGGCGTCAGGGTCGCTTGAATCCCCTTGAGGTAAGCCGCTTCGATCGTATCATCGATCAGACCGTGTTGACGTTGCACCTCCACCACCACCCGGTGCATTGCCACGTCGTAAAGGTCGGTCGCCATGATCATCATTTGTTCATCCAATTGCGCATTGCCCAAGGACAAGGAAAAGAAGATCTGCGGGAAGCCCTGCAATAACATCAACAAGTGCAACAATTCGTGCGACGCCGTGTAATCAGGAGCCGTCACATCGTTGACCGTAATAAAGAGGCCGCCGGGCAAGACCTTTTGGCTGGCTTGGTCATGCCGCACGTAGCCGGTCTTTTGGTCGCCAAACTGGACAAAGACGCTCCCGTCGGGGTAGCGATCGTTTACTTCGGCCAGCAGTTTTTGGACCGTCGCATTCAATTCAATCTTTTCACTCATTTTCTCTCATCTCCCGTAACAGTGCTGTTGCTTTGGCCGCATCAACGTGGTTTTCCGTCGCCAAGTGGGCCACCAGAGTGGGCACTTCAGTGGGGGTCGCTCCCACGCTCAAGGCCAACGACCGGTATTGCAATTTCATGTGGCCGGCTTGAATTCCGGTTGTCGCCAACGCCCGCAAAGCCGCCAGGTTTTGCGCCAGACCAAGGCTGGCAATTACTTGGGCCAGTTCCTTGGCGGACTGAATCCGACTGATTTGATAGTTTAACTTCGACTGGGGGGTTAGCTTAATCGACCCGCCGACCGTCCCGACCGGCATCGGGAGTTCTAACATCCCCATTAGCCCTTCGGCGCCAACGGTCCAGACCGCCAGCCCCCGGTAGTGTCCGTTCTTGGCAGCGTAGGCGTGAGCGCCACTTTCGATCGCGCGCCAATCATTGCCACTGGCCAGTACGGCCGCATCAATTCCGTTCATGATCCCCTTGTTATGGGTTGCCGCCCGGTAGGGATCAACCTGGGCTAAATTACTAAGAGCACTGATCCGCTGGGCGACGGTTTCGCCATCAAGCGCGGCCGTCGCCAGGTCGGCAAAGGCCACCTGACATGTGACCGTCACCAAGGAATGATCCGCCAAGTTACTAAGAATGGCGGTCAAGACATCGTAACCATTCTCCCGCAAGTGCGCGGCCACGGCTTCGGCCATCGTATTAACCGAGTTGGCCCCCATCGCATCTTGCACGTCAATTAACAAATCGACACTGACAAAGCTGCCCAAAGGGCGAATCTGCAGGTCCACCGCGCCGCCGCCGCGTTTTTGCATTGACGGCCGGGCGGCGTTGGCCAGCTGGAGCAACTCCGCCTTGTGCATTAATAAATCGGTAATTACGTGGTCGGGATCGGTCACGTTTTGTAAGACGACCTGCCCGATCATTTGCCGCTCTTGAATTACGGCCGTAAAACCACCGCTTTGGGCGACCCGTTTGGCCCCGTTGGAAGCCGCCGCAATCACCGAGGGTTCTTCCGTGGCCATCGGGACCGTGTACGGCTGCCCGTTGACGACTAGGCCTAAGACCAGTCCCTCAGGAACCCGGTAATCGGTCACGTAATTTTCAATTACCAGATCATGCTCTGGCGTGGCGTTGATTTGCAGCTGGGCCTCCCCTAACGGTCCCAAATCACGACCGTGGGCCAATAACGTTTGTCGTTGGGCCAAGCTGCGGCGGTAAAAGCCGCGTTGCCATTCCTCAGTCATCAGTCTGCGCCCCCTTTTGTCGCTGCTGAATATACTCCGTAATAATCCCTTCCCGCACTCCGCTTTCCGAGAAAATCACCCGGCCGTCGCTATTGCGTTGCAACAAGCAAATCAAGGGCAGCATCCCGCCGATGATAATGTCGGCCCGGTCGGCTTCCAAGCCATTCATCTTCTTGCGTTGGGCCAAGTTGCGGTTTAACAACTCCCGAAAGGTCGCATATACGACCCGCGAGGACAGCCGGTAGCCATGAATCCGGCCGTTTTGTTGGTGCCGGTGCGACTTGCTCATCCGCGCTAAGGTCCGGTTGGCCCCACCTAATAAGACAATCGGCACCCGGTTGGCAAAGCGCAGCCACGGGACCTTGTTAAAGCGGTCGGTCACCAGCGTCTCAGCCCGGAACAAATCACTGGCCTTAACGAAGCCACCCAAGTGAAACTGCTCGGACAGATTGACCGCGCCAAAGGGCAGAGAAATCAGGTCGCGGGCCCGTTGGTTTTGGACCAAGACCAACTCACAGCTGGCGCCCCCGACATCTAAGATCAAGCAATGGTCCATCTTTAAAGTGCGCACCACCCCCAGGTAGTCATAATAGGCTTCCTGCCGGCCCGATAAGACCCGCAGTTCAATCCCAACTTCTTGTTTGACCCGTTTTAAAAATACGGCCTGATTTTTGGCTTGCCGGACCGCGGCCGTCGCAATCGCCACCACCGTCAGATTGGGCATCCCGGTGTACAGGCGTTTGAACCGTTTTAAAGCCGCGATGGTCCGATCCATCGCGGCAGGCTGGAGCATCCGCTCGGGACCCATCCCCTCGGACAACCGGCTGTTTTCCTTAACCCGCTTCACCTCATGAAACTCTCCGTTGCGAGAAATCTTGGTGATCGCCAGGCGGGCTGAATTGGAGCCCAGATCCACAATCGCCAGGTTTTCCACGGCTCCTCACCTCTCTTCACATTTATTTTTTCACCATTAAAATATCACTTTTAATCTTACCATTTTCTCGCCGGTCCGACACCAATTGACGATCGCTTTTCTCAAAAAGTCGGGGCCCGCCGCCCGAGCGACAACTTTCGGCTTGCCCTAAGCGGGGGTTCTCACTACAATAGAAACATTGTCAAACCCACTTGACCGAAAAAATTCTTTCTACCTATTATTTAGCATAAGGGGGCACTTTGCACGTGAAGTCAACTGATCCTGAACGCCAAGCCGAACAAGCCCGGGTGGATGCCGTAATCGCTGCCATTGAAGACCAAATCATCCGGACCAAGGCGGCCTTAGCCAAGGCCCACGCCGAAACCCGGGCGGTGGAAAAAAACTACGGCGCCAACACGTCCATTAACCGCTACGAAATTGACGACATTGCCGAATCCCGGGCTGAAATCGAACAACAACGGCGCTTGCTGTTCCAAGCCAGCGAAAACGAAGAGATCCTAAAGCGCCAGCTCGCTACCCTCCAAGAATTAAAGAAGAGTCCCTACTTTGGCCGGATTGACATCCTCGATCCGGGCGAACGAGAACCTGAATCGCTCTACATCGGGGTGGCTTCGCTGATGAACAGCGATAAGACCGACTTTTTGATCTACGACTGGCGGGCGCCGATTTCTGGAGTCTATTACAACGGGACCCTGGGGACGGTGACCTACCCGACCCCCAACGGTCCGCAAACCACCAAGTTGGTGAAGAAGCGGCAATTCACCATCGTCGACGGTCAAATCACCAATATGTTTGATACCAACGAAACCGTCGGCGATGAAATGCTCCAAGCCGCCTTGGGCCAACAAAACGACCAGTACATGCAGTCAATCGTCGCCACGATTCAGCAGGAACAAAACGACATCATCCGCAATACGCAAAGTGACTTACTGGTCGTCCAAGGGGTGGCCGGCAGCGGGAAGACTTCGGCGATCTTGCAGCGGATTGCCTACCTGCTTTTCCATGCGCGCGATTCCTTAAACGCTGATCAAATCGTCCTCTTCTCGCCGAACCTGCTCTTTTCCCAGTACATTTCCCAGGTCCTGCCCAAGCTCGGGGAAAAGAACATGCGCCAAGTCACTCTGGCCGGCTTTTTGAGGCGGCGGTTTGAAGGCTTGCAAGTTGAGACCCTCTTTGACCGCTACGAGACCAGCCACGGACACGCCAACGGTCGGGAATTTCTTGAATCCGCGGCGATGATGCAGGCCGTCGAAGCCTACCTGGCTAAAATGGCCGCGGGACAAGTGCAGCCCTGCTTTGTTCCAATCCGCTTTAACGAGGAACCTTTCTTCTCAGCTGACCACATCGCAACCGTGTATGCCGCGCAGCCGACCGCTTTGCCAGTCGAACAGCGGCTCTTAGCGACCAAAAACGCCCTGATTAAAGAGTTGAAAGCCCGGATTGCGACGGAAGCGCGGCAGGATTGGGTCGCCAAGGAACTCGACGCGCTGACCACCCAGCAAATCACCAAGTTACTGGGCAAACACAGTGTGGATGACTTTGCCAGTCCGGAACAACTGAATGCCTACCTGGCCCGCCGGTGGGCCAAACGGCGGCTCCGTCAGGTTTATGACGCCCTGTACAATAATTACTTCATTGACTACTACGCCCAGTACCACGACCTGTTGGCCCAGCTGCCGATTAAAGACGCGGCGGCTTTGACCCAGCGGTACGATGAACAGCTCGAATTTCACCGGCTGCCCCTGAGCTACACCGCTTCATTAATGTACCTGCGCGACTTATTGAGCGGCAGCGGGGTCAACCGGGCCTTCCAGTACGTCTTTATTGATGAAATGCAAGACTACTCACCCGCGATGCTGTATTACCTGCGCCACGCCTTCCCGCTGGCGAAGTTCACCATTCTGGGGGACAGCGAACAAGCCCTCTTCTACCCGCTGATCACCCCGGCCACCCTCCTGGCGCAAACCCAGGAATTACTGGCCGCCAAGCACCCCAAATTAGTCGCCCTGCGGCGGTCGTACCGGTCCACTAAGGAGATCACCGACTTTGCCAAGGCCCTTCTGCCCGACGGGGACGAAATTATTTCCTTCACCCGGCATGGTGCGATTCCGCAGCTATTGATCAGCCAAACACCGGCGCAATGGCACGCCGACTTAGTGGCTGCCGTAACCGCCGCCCAAGCCGACTTCGGGAAGGTCGCCCTCTTGACGCGCGACCAGGCCCAGGCGGCGCAACTGTACCAACTCTTGTATGAGCGGGTGACCCCGCTGACCCACCTGACCGCCACGGACAGCACCCTGCCCAGCGGGGTCGTCATTTTACCAACCTACCTGGCCAAGGGGCTGGAATTTGACGCCGTCATTATTCCCGACGTCAGCACCCAGGCCTTCACCGCCCAAGATACTGGGCTGCTGTACACGATGGCGTCACGGGCCATGCACCACTTAACCTTGCTGTGCCCCGGCGAGCTCTCAAGTGTGGTGACCCCGGCCGCCCGCCAGCTCGTTCAAATGAAATTCACCAAGGCATAAAAATTGGCACGACCTGTTCGCAAGTCGTGCCATTTTAGCTTTGGTTAGCGGTGCAAGAGTCGGATCCGGCTAACCGCTTCAATTTGGCCCAGCGTGGCGACCAAGGCTTCCGCCGCAGTCGGGGGCATCGAGGCGACATCAACCATCGTGTAGGCGTAATCACCCCGCGAGCGGTTCACCAAATTTTCGATGTTGATCCCGGCGTTGGCAATCACCGTCGAGATCTGCCCCAGCATGTTGGGAATATTTTGGTGGATCAAGGTCAGGCGGTGATCACTGGCAAAGGGCGCCGACACGTTCGGCAGGTTGACCGAATTGACGACGTTGCCGGTTTCCAAAAAGGTCATTAATTCTTGGGCCGCCAGCTTGGCGCAGTTGGCTTCGGCTTCCACCGTCGAGCCGCCGAGGTGCGGCAAGATCACGACGCGGGGGTGTCCCTGAAGCGTAGCGTCACTAAAGTCGGTCAGATACCAGCGGAGCCGGCCCGCATTGAGCGCCGCGACTGCCGCTTCGTTGTCCACAATTCCCAGTCGAGCAAAGTTTAACAGGACCGCGGTCGGTTTGAGCTGGGCCAGTAAGCCGGCATCAATCATCCCGGTTGTCTCCTCATTTTTTGGGACGTGGACCGTCACAAAATCGGCCCCGGCAACCGCTTCGGCTAAGGTTGCCGCCCGGTGTACATTACGCGACAGGTTCCAGGCCGATTCCACCGACAGGTAGGGATCGTAGCCGACCACTTCCATCCCCAACGCTTCCCCCGCATTCGCGACCAATGAGCCCACGTGGCCGGTCCCGATCACCGCTAATTTTTTACCGGCAATTTCCTGGCCGTTAAACTGGCTCTTTTTGGCTTCCAGGGTAATGTCGGCCCCGGCGGCGACTTGTTGGGTCCATTCCGCGGCCGCAATCAGGTTCCGGTTGGCCGCAATCATCATCGCCAGGACCAGTTCCTTGACCGCGTTGGCATTGCCGCCCGGGGTATTAAAGACGGCGATTCCGGCGGCACTGGCCCGGTCGAGCGGGATATTGTTAAAGCCGGCCCCGCAACGGGCAATTACCTTCAGGCTGGCGGGAAATTCATGCTCGTGCAAATCTACCGAGCGGATCATGTAGGCATCTGGCGCGGCTTGGGGCTGGTTAACTCGGTATTGGTCACTTAAGGTCGCCAACCCGGCCGGGGCAATCGCATTGTAAGTTTTAACGTGGTACATGCAGCTTCATCCTTTCTGGTTTCACGTGGAACATTAGTGGTGTTTTTCAAAGGCGGCCATGAAGTCGCGCAAGGCGACGACCCCTTCGTACGGCATGGCATTGTACAGGCTGGCCCGCATCCCACCAACCGAACGGTGCCCCTTTAAGTTCAACAGGCCCGCCGCCGTCGCTTCGGCAAGGAAGGCGGCATCCAGAGCCGCATCGCCGGTCACAAACGGAATGTTGGTCAAGGAGCGGGCGGCTGGGGCCACCGGATTGTTAAAGAGACGCGATTGCGCCAAGAAATCATACAGGACCTGGGCCTTGCGGGTGTTTTCAGCGGCTATCGCGGCGACACCGCCCTGGTCTTGAAGCCACTTTAAGACCAGGTTGGCCACGTAGATTTGAAAGACTGGTGGGGTGTTTAGCGCCGAGTCTTTTTTCGCCAACGCCGCATAGTCAAGCATACTTGGCAAGCCAGCCGGGACCTGGGCTAAGCGGGATTTTTTGACGACGACAATCGTCACCCCAGCCGGGGCAAGATTCTTCTGGGCGCCGGCGTAAATCAAGTCAAATTGGTCAAAGGGATATTGTTGCCCCAAGAAGTTTGAGGATAAATCCCCAACCAGCGGAACGGACGTTGCGGGCAAGTGATGGTAGGCCGTCCCGTAAATCGTATTGTTAGTCGTCAGGTGCAGGTAATCATACTGGTCTTCGGGGAGGGCCGGGAGCGCCGGAATGGTGGTATAATCCGGACCGGCATCAGTTACCACGTCCACCGTCAAATCCGGCAGGCGGCGGGCTTCTTCAACGGCGCGGGCCGCCCAGTGGCCGGTTTGGGCAATCGCGATCCGGTGGTGTTTGACCGCTAAGTTTAATGGAACCATCGTAAACTGCAAGGTCGCCCCGCCCTGCAAAAACAGCACTTCGTAATCATCGCTTAGCTCTAATAAATTCAGTAAGCGTTCCTTGGCCTGGGCATAGAGCTCAGTAAAGAGACTGGAACGGTGCGAAATTTCTAAAATGCTCATGTGGCTACCTTGGTAGTCGAGCAATTCGGCTTGGACTTGCTGTAAGACTGGTGCGGGCAGGACCGCGGGCCCGGCCGCAAAATTATAAATTGGCATAAGTTACCCCTTTCCGCTGGATCAACAAAGAAAAAAGGCCCCCACCGTGGTGGGAACCTCACTTTGCTGGTCCCCACCGGTTGTGGAGGCCAACCCAAATGACGGCCTCCTATTAGCTAGCAGACCGGGAGGAAGACAAGTTGTCGTTTCGTTGTAACATCTGGACTTTCTCCTTTCCTTCGGGAACGTTTTTGTTAATCAAATTTTAATTTAAAGTTCATTCTTTGTCAACACCCGGCGAAAATCTGCTACAATGAAGCCAGACTGATTCGTTAAAAGGAGGCCTTTCTATGACCGAATTACTGATTGTTCGCCACGGGCGGACACCCGCCAACGCTGCCGGACTTAAGCAAGGCACGATCAATACCCCGCAGACCTACCTCTCCGAGGTCGGCCGCGCCCAAGCTACCGAGCTGGCCGCCCACTTCGATCTGAGCGGCGCCAACGCCCTGTACGTCTCCCCCTTGGAACGGACCAAGCAAACGGCCGCGATCCTAAACTCCCAAGCCCAATTGCCGGTGATTGAAGACGCGCGCTTGTTAGAAATTTCCTATGGGCAATGGGACGGCCAGTTAAATGCCGACCTGATGGCCCAGTACCCGGAACATTTTTACCCGCTGATTGAAGACGTCAAGCCGAGCTATGCGGCCGTGGCTCAGGGTGAAACTTTTGCGACCGTCCAGGCCCGGGTGAAAAGCTTTACTGATGAGATCGCCCAAGCGCACCCGACCGAGCAAGTGGTGATCGTCACCCACGGCTTTACCGTCCGCTCCTTTGCCGCCAACGTGGTCAATTGCCAAGCCCTTGAAATCTTAGAACCGGCCAACTGCAGCGTCAGCAAGATTATCATCGACCCCACTACCCACGAACAACACCTGGTCTACTACAACCGCACCGCTACGATTAGCTTCTAAGGAAAAGTCCCCAGCTGGCAGCTGCCAGCTGGGGACTTTGTTATTCACTGACCGCCGCCAGGTGATGGGTCGATTTTAACGAATGTTTCAAAATAAACGGGGCCAATAGGGTTGCCAAGACAATCACCGTGATAATGTCGGAGTAGTATTCCGTCGACAAGAGGTGGGCTTCATAGCCGATCTGGGCGGTAATCAATGACATCTCGCCCCGGGCAATCATCCCACTGCCGATGATATAAGAACTCGGCCAAGAGAAGCCCATTAATTTGGCGCCACCACCGGCCCCTAAAAGCTTCGTCAGGCAGGCCAGGATCGTCATGATAATGATAAAGATCCAAGCATGCCAATCCGTGCTCAACTTCATTGACAGGCCCACGTTCACGAAGAAAACCGGAATAAAGATCGCATAGCCAATCGGCACAAAGCTGCGGTTAATCGCCTCTTTTTTCTTGGTGTTGGCGACCGCAATCCCGGCAAAGAAGGACCCAACGGCCCCACTCAAGCCGACCACATCAGCTAAGGCGGCCATGCCCAAGCAGATCACCATTGCCATGACTGACGGAGCCGCAATCGTTAATAGTTGCCCGGCCAGGTGCATCAAAATGGGCGCCAACCAGCGAATCAAGAGGTAGGCCCCCCCGAAGAACAGGACCTGTTTGAGCAAGGTCAAGAGCAAGCTGCCGTGGCCCACGTCGGCCCCGGCGCCGCCATTCATACTGATCAAAATACTTAAGGCCATCACCGCCCCAATATCATCAGCTACGGCCGCGCCTAAAATCGTCGCCCCTTCTTTGGAGCCCAACTGCTGGTATTCCCGCAAGACGGCCACGGAAATGCTGACCGAGGTAGCGGCAAAGATCACCCCAATAAAGAGGGATTCGAACCACTGCAAGCCAAACAAATCGGCGGCCACGCCCATGACGATAATCGGCAGGAGAATCCCCGCCAGGGCCACGACAACGGCGGGCTTGAGGTATTTTTTAAGCAGGGACAGATCACTTTCCAGCCCGGCAATAAACATTAAGATAATGACCCCAATTTCTTGAAACTCATTGATCATTCCCCCGGGGTGGATCCAATTTAAGAGCGCGGGACCCGCGATCACCCCGACCAAGATCTGGCCGATCACATCGGGGATCCCCACCCGGGTAAAAACGTGGGAAACCAGCTGGGTCACTAGCAGAATGCCAGCTAAAGTGGCAATAAATTCCATGTGCGATACCTTCCTTTCGCATCGTTGCTAAGTGCCGAAACCGAAGGGTCAAAAAGGGCAAACCACCCCACCAGCCGCGGTCGAATGGGGCGCGGGGTTGGTCAGGGGAGTTGAACCGCTCGTAAAGTACCCGGAGGTGGTCCCGGCATATGAGGAAACACTTAACCAATTTTAATTATAACAACAAAAAAGCCGGTGGGGAAAGTTAAAGGTTCCCGACCGGTTAAAAAGGCTTAACCAACAAGGCGGTGCCACAAGATCCGAATGAAGCTGGCCTTATCGACTTGTTGGGTGGTGTATAGGTCCGCGTGCAGGCGGTGACGAGTAAGACTTGGCAAGCCAGTCGTTTTAACGCTCACGGTTCCGACCTTCGTCCCCCGTTTGAGCGGGGCGCGTAAGGCATCGTTGGTTGCCAGGCGCGGATTCAATTTCACGACTGCTTGGTACTTGGGTAGGCTGGCGCCAGGTTTAGTCCAAACCACCAGCGCAGGAGCTTGAACCGGCACCTTGAGCGGTAAACCGCCCTTGACCGCAATTCGTTTCGCCTGAGCGCCCAAGGTCAACTGCCGGGGCTGAATTTGTTGGTCGACCAACCACTGGTAGAGGTGCTGGGTCGCCGTAAAGCGACTGGTGGTGGTCCCGTTAGCGTGTAAGACGACAGCTACCAAGGTCCGCCCTTGATAGGTGGCTGAAGAAGCCAAGCAATAGCCCGCCGCGTGCGACGTCCCGGTTTTCAGGCCGGTGTATTTGACCCCGGCCACCGCATACGCCGTATTGGTCAAGAGTTGGTTGATATTAGTCAGCGTCTTGGAAGCCCCATTCGGCGTGGTCAGTTGCATCGTCCGCTGGCCAGCGACCCGGGCCGCCCGGGGATAGTGAGCCAGCAGGTAGCTGGCAATTTTCGCCACGTCCGTTGCACTCATTTCATTTTCAGCCTTGCCACTGACCCCTTTGACCTGAAGTTTGGTCGGCAGATCCTCATTTTGCAGGCCAACGGCATTGACGATCTGAGCATCCTTGACCCCAAGTGCGCGGGCCTTTTTTTGCATTTTCTGGTTAAAGGCGGCCGTAGAATCGCCCACCGCCCCGGCCAACGCCAAGGTTGCCCCATCGGCGGACTTAATCAGGGCTGCTTGGACCAGCTCGCCAACCGTATAAGTGGCTCCTTGTTGCAAGCCAGCATTGGAGTATTCCGGATTATTGGCGACGGCAGCCACGTCCTTAGAGATTGCCACGCGGGTATCCCAGTTCAAGTCCCCCCGGGCAATTTCATCTTCAATCACCAAGACAGTTAAGAGCTTGCTGATGGACGCAATCGGGAGTTTTTGTTTCGCGTTTTGTTGGTAAATAATCTGCCCGGTCTGGGCATCGACCAGGACAGCGGCCTTGGCATCCACAGCGGTCGTGGCCGCCGCATGGCCAGCTGGGGCCAGGCTGCTGACACAAAGGATAGCCAGCAAGACACCCAGGAGTTGGCGCAGTTTTTTCACGGTTCATTCCCCACTTTCACTATTTTTACCGTTTTCACAGCGTTTTTTAAGCCTAATGCTGTGAAATTACTCAAAATCAAGGGCCAACTTGCAAGAAAAAGAATTTGGTGTATAATCCAAGCCATTAGGAGAACACACGAAGGATTGGTGAATTTTTTATGCGCAAGAACCTCAAGGACGCCTATTTAACGGCCATTATCTTTTCGGTAATCGCCATTTTCTTGGCCCAGTTTCTGTATTAGGGAGGATTAATAATGAATTACATTCGTGCTTGGCTTAGTTATTTTTGGGACTACACCGTTCACCACAAGTGGTCCAAAGATATCTTGCGCGCGAACTTTCTTTACGTGTTGATTATCCTCCTGTACAGTTCGTTGCACCTCTTTTATGCTAATTTGCACTTGGTGCCCTGGGGATTGTTCATTCGGCTCCTGATCGTAATGAACTTCACTCTCTTCTTCAAGGCCCTGTTAGATTACTTGAGCCCTGATGATTAATAAATGGCCGTCGGTCGGTTGGACCGGCGGCTTTCTTTAGTCTTGAATCACAATTTTGGTGCCGACCGGCAAATTAGCGGCCATCCACTTGGCATCGGGAATCGACAACCGAATGCAACCGTGCGAGCCAGTGCTCTTCCCTAACTTAGCCGCTTCCTTGGCGTTATAAGCGCCACCGGCCTCGGTCGGTACACTGTGGAAGAGGTAGGTACCGTGGTCCTTCCACGAGACCCAGTAGTTGGCCCCTTCGTTGAGGCTTTGGTTGAAAAAGGTATCGCCCCGTTCGGCCTGGGCATAGAAGGTGCCCGTTGGCGTCATGCTTTTCATTTGGCCTGTTTGGGGATCCTTTTGGTACATCCCACCGGTACTGTACATTGTGTAAAGCAATTTACTTCCATCGTACAAGTACGTCCGGTTATGCTTCAAGCTGACCTTAATCCAAAAGTTTTTGACCGTCTTTAAGTCCGGGTACGGGACCGTTTCCGAAGATTTGTGCCAGTCGATTGGCGTCCGCATGTGGGCCGAATCGCCCGCTTGCGTTACCGAATCAGCTTGAACAGTTTGGGCGGATTGGGTAACGGTGGCCGTAGTCTTAAGCTCGTCATTACCCTTGACGCGCGACCACTCTAAATGAACACAGAGGATTACCATCAGGCCACAAATAACCCAATAGAAGATCCGCAGATTTTTACCGTTCATGTATTTTCTAACTCCTTAACTAAAGTTTCGCTAATTGCTACTAAATCCTAGCCTACTCCCTTCGGCATGATTATTCAATGAACTATTTAGGGCATTTTTTTGTAATCAAAGCTTGTATTTTTTTTATTTTTAGAACTATTATAATCACCAAATTCGCGAATTTAATTCAAACTAAAGGAAGTCAAAAATTTTGAAACTTCGATATGCCAGCACGTTGCTAGTAGCTCCCGCCATTCTTTTATTAGGAACCACTACTAGCTTTGCTGATTCTAACCAAGCCACTAATCAAAATTCGCAAAATGATATTTCAAATTCTGCTATCACCACTACTCAAGTGGGCACTTCCACTAATGCTTCAACTTCTTCAGCTGCTCCTAGTCCACAAGTAGCAACCACAACTACTTCATCAGCGACTCCGGCAACGGTAGCTACCCCTGTCACTTCTGCTACGACAGTTACTGCCGCCCCGGCTAGTGCAGCGAGTGATTCGCCCTCACTTGATCAGCCCACTTCTGTAACTGATGCTACTACTAATCCTGCGTCGCTTCCTTTCGTAAGCTTCGTAAGTAATTATTATACTGCCACGCAAACTGCAAATGCGACCTACATTTACAATTACTTTATCAACCAAGGTTGGACCTCTCAAGCAACCGCTGGTATGCTTGGAAATATGGTTGCTGAATCGGGCCTCAAGCCAGACCAATGGGAAATTGGCGGCGGTGGTGGTTACGGCCTAGTTCAATGGACACCGGCTACTGCCATGCAAAACTGGTGTAATTCAAACGGCTATAATTATGCTTCCTTGGCGGGACAATGTGCCTACATTCAATACCAAATGACCCATGGCTTGCAATTCTATCCATCCTCATATTCAGCCATGACGGCTAGCCAGTACATGCACAGTACGCAATCGGCTTACAATTTGGCCATGATTTTTAACGCCAACTTCGAGCGGCCGGCCGTAGCTTACCAACCAGCTCGCGGGGACTATGCGACTTACTGGTATAATTACTTTGCTAATGGTAGCCATCAATCCATTGGTGACGGGACGGCCACGCAACCATCTGATTCTGGCGTCTTTAAGCAAAGTGGGCAATTTACCGTTACTTACGGATACGGGATGAACGTTCGTTCCGCTGCCAGCACTTCCGCACCAATTGTCGCTTCATACAGCAATGGCCAATCATTTTCCTATGACCAAAAAATCAAAGCTGATGGATACTTATGGGCCAGCTACGTTTCTTACTCCGGCCCTCGGCGCTATGTAGCCATTGAACGGCTATCAGATGGTTTTAAATTCGGTAACGATAGCAATAATTTTGATTTCCAAAATAACTCTTCTTCAACTGGTGGAACCGGCGCGCCATCTACCGGTGGTAACACTTCTACTCAATCCGGATCAGTTAAACAATCCGGACAGTTTACTATCACCTATTCTGCTGGAATGAACGTCCGAAGTGGAGCCAGCACTTCCGCTGCAATTGTTGGTGGACTTGGCCAAGGTCAATCCATTTATTACGATGAAAAGATCCAAAACAACGGTTACTTATGGATTGGCTATACTGCCTACTCTGGAGCTCGGCGTTACATTGCCATTAAGAACCTCACTAATGGGCAAACTTTCGGGAATGACTCTAACAATTTCTCATATCCTGCTTCAAGTGGTACGGGAGCCCCAGTTGACCAAGGTAGTTCTTCCACCTCTGTTTCCAAGGCGGATCAAATCGTTAATTTAGCCCGTCAACAACTGGGCAAGCCATATCAATATGGAGCAACTGGGCCCAATGCCTTCGATTGTTCTGGTTTGGTTCAATACGTATATGGTCAAGTCGGAATTTCGCTTCCACGGACTACTTACCAACAAGAAAATTGTGGTTACGAAGTTAGCCTCAACAACTTACAAGCCGGCGATTTATTGTTCTGGGGTAACCGTGGGCAAGCCTACCATGTGGCTATCTACACAGGGAATGGCAATATGCTTTACGCTCCAGAACCCGGCCAAAACGTAAAGGAAATCCAAATGAAATATTGGATGCCTTCCTTTGCCCGGCGTGTCCTTTAGTCTTTGTCATCTTAATCTAAATTCCACTAACATAAAACGGCCAGTTCACATTCCAGTGAACTAGCCGTTTTGCAGTTTAAGACCCCAGCAGAAGCTCTTTATTATCTACCTGTATATTCGGCGATGCTTCTGGTCGGCAAGCTACATATTACATGATACAATATCGCCAGAGGAAGTTTTATGGGCGGTGGCTGTTTCCCAACGTCAGGTGGTGGTGCCTGTGCACAATAACCCTTGGAGAAAGGAGCCAGCCAACGGTGAGCGTTTTTCAAGCGCTGTCGTTGATGCTACTGTTTGGCACGTTCTTGCTAACGTTGCTAAGCTACATCGACAATCACCGCAAATAGAAAAGCCGTCCCATCTTAACTTTGGCGAGTTGCGGGACAGCTTTTAGTTGTTTCATTGCATAAGCCACCGCCTTTAAAGCGGCCTCTTTATACATAAATTGTATCACAAACTATCTTTTTCGTCACTCGTTCTCAGCAGGTTCAGCTTCGCCGCCATTGGCTAATTGCTGAACCTGCTTTTCAATTGCTCCTGGCAAAGATTGCAATCGTTATTACTAAAATACCTTTAAATCAGCATTTTAACCCCGAAGTTTAAAGCCATCTAGCGGGCTTGAACCGCCGACCTCACCCTTACCATGGGTGTGCTCTACCTAACTGAGCTAAGATGGCATTTTTAGTATACCAGATCATTCTGCGCAACGTGAGCATTTTCCTCGGGTTTGATCCTGGTGGCGAGTACAATTAAGGTAATTTACCACCAACAGAAAGGATCAGCAACATGCAACCAACTGTCTTAATTCCCGCCGTAATTGGTGACGCCAGCCAACCGCTGTTCGCTAAGGCCGGGATCAACGTAATTACCGTCCCGACCGTGGACGCCGCTACCCTTGTCCAATACGGCCAGCAAGTCGATGGGGCCATCCTTGGCCTCGAACCCATCCCCGATGCGACCTTTGCCAAGACCCCGCGGTTGAAGATTTTAGCCCGGCTGGGCGTCGGCTACAATAACGTCAATCCCGCCGTCGCCAAGGAACACGGCGTGGTCGTCTCGATCACGCCCCGGGCCAACTACAACACCGTCGCCGAAGGGATTTTGGCCATGATCTTCGTGTTGGGCCGCAACTTAATGGCCAGCAACCGGGCGATTATGAGTGGCCACTGGCCGGCCGTGCGGGCCAACGGTGGCCACGACATTCTGGGCCAAACCCTCGGCATTATCGGCTACGGCCGTATCGGCCGGGCCCTGGAAGAAAAAGCGACCGCCTTAGGGATGAAGATCTTGGTCAATAACGGCGACCACCCCAAGCAGCCCCACTTTGGCCAGCTCGTCGACTTGCCGACCCTCTACCGGGAAAGTGACTTCATTTCCTTAACCCCACGGGTCACTCCAAAGACAACCGAGATGATCAACAAGGATACCCTGGCCCTCATGAAGCCGACCGCCAACCTGATCAACTACGGGCGGGGCCAACTGATCGTAACCGACGATCTGGTCGCGGCCTTAAAGCACCACCAAATTCACGCCGCCGCCCTGGATGCCTTTGATCCCGAACCGCTGCCGGCAGACAGTCCGCTCTTGCAGCTCGACAACGTCTTTTTAACCCCGCACGTAGCCGGTGGTACGATTGAAGCCAATGCCCGCGCCGTCCATGACGCGACCGAAGAAATCATCCGGGTCCTAAGTGGCCACGCACCATTATGGGCCGTCAATGCATAGGAAAAACGCCTGACCGCAACTGGTCAGGCGTTTTTTGATGTGATTCTCTTTCAAATCATGAATACCGATCCGTCCTAATTATCACTTGCCCGCCGCTGGGGTGAAGCAAATCCAGCGGCCGAATGAATAATTATCGATTGATGTTCATTCATGGTGTATAGATTACACCGCTTCGCCACCGTTGGCAAGCATTTTACGCAAAATGTTTCACCCACAGGCATTAGCGCAGCAACTCACCCACGGCCCGCAAGGTTGCTTCGTTTAGGGTCGCGCCAGTTTGGGGAACGGTCGTCAAGTGGCCTTCCAACAAGCGGTGGTATAAATCAGTCGCGGCTTGACGGTGGGCGCGATCCTGCTCCCCGCAGAAAATATCCACCCGGCACTGGACGTGCATCAGTTGGTTGGTTAAATCCCGGTGAGCGGCGGTCCGGTAGAGGGCCAAGGTTACCGCCTTATCCAGGGCCGTGGTCTTAAACCGCCCCGCCCCCTTCAAGTGCAAGCCCGTCAATTTCGTCCGGTAACTACCGGTCTGATAGGCGGGGGCCACCAGGACTAGACGATCCAAGCGGCCAAACTGCGTCGTCGCCACCGTCAAGGCTAAAAAGGCGCCAAAGCCGTGACCAACTAAGGTCACCGGCTGGGGCAACTGGCGGACCAGTGCCACCGTCTCTGCCACCAGTTGCTCAAAGTCCCCACTAGCATCAACTAAGGTCCGGTAGTCGGCTACCTGCAAGGTGCGGTAGCCGACCGGTAAATTCTGCCATGGCGCGACCGACGTTGCTAAATCGGGTAATACAAAGACCGTCCCCATTATTCAGCCCCCAAGTCAATGTCCAAGACAATCGGGGCATGATCCCGCCGCGCCCCAGTATCCATCATCGTCGAAGCTTGGACCTGCTCTTTCAAACGGTCTGACACCAGCCAGTAGTCGATCCGCCAGCCGGAATTGTTCTGCTTAGAAGTCACCGCCCGTTGTGCCCACCAGGAGTACACGCCGGTCGTAGTCGGGTTGAGGTAGCGGAAAGTATCAGTAAAACCGGCCGCCAACAGTTTACTAAATTGCCCCCGTTCTTCATCAGTAAAGCCAGCCGAGTGGTGGTTATTAGCCGGGTGCGCGAGGTCAATTTCCTCGTGGGCAACGTTAAAGTCCCCGCTGGCAATCACCGGCTTTTGCGCATCCAATTCCTGCAAGTATTGGCGGTAGCAATCATCCCACACCTGTCGCTCGGCCAAACGCTTGAGGCCACTGCCGGCGTTAGGCGTATACACTTCCGTTAGGTAGAAGGTCGGAAATTCCAGCGTGATGATCCGTCCTTCTTGATCCATCGGGGCCGGGGCGCCAATTGTCGGGTAGGTGACCGTCGGCGCATAGGCCGGGTGAATCAAGTACATCGTCCCTGCATACCCCTTGCGCGCGGGTTCGACCGAGGAGCGCCAAACGACTTGGTAGTCCTTAAACAAGTCCGCCAGCGCGGCCAAGTGTTTTTTCGTCGGGCCGGTGGCGGACAACTTGGTTTCTTGAATCGCGACCACCGCCGGGGCTTGGGTGGCAATGTTTTGTAGAGTCGTACGGGTTTCGGCGGCCCGGGCCGAAGTGCCAGTCAAGGCCGCGTTAATGGAATCAATGTTCCAGGAAATAAACTTCATTTTGCTTCGCTCCCTTTGTTTCTTCTACCGATTAGGATACCAGAAAGTGGCCGCGCTGACACGGTTGGCACCCCTTTTTTCCAATTTTCGAATTGCCCCGGAGATGTCTACAAAGATGTGAAGTCGCAACGGCCTAATCATGGCCGGTCCCCCGGCTGTTTCCCCTAGCTATAAATATTCCCGGTGGTCAGCTCCGCCCCTTTACGAAAAAACGCCGGACCCCACCTGGTCCAGCGTTCGCAATTACATTAATTTTTGCCGGGAATAAGCAAAGTAGAAGATCACCCCGGCTACCAACCAGGCCCCGTAGGTCAACCACGCGTCCAAGCTGATGTTGCCCAGCAGCAAGACACAGATTAAGATCGACAGGATTGGCAAGGTGTGGCCAAACGGCACCTTAAACGGCCGCTTGAGATTCGGGTGCTGGCGCCGCAACAAGATCACCACTAAGGAGATCAAGGCAAAGACGGTCAGGGACCCGACGTTGGCAATCAAGGCCAGGTTGCGTAGGTTGACAAAGCCGGCTAAGGCTGCCGCCAGGATCCCGTTAATCCACAGGGCCCGGTTCGGACTTTGGTGGCGTTCATCCAACTTAGCCCAGGCGCTCGGCAACAGACCCCCGCGGCTCATCGCCATCGTCACGTTTGCCCCAGCGTACACAAAGGCATATACCACGGCCATGATCCCGAGGATCGCCCCGGCCGAGACAATTTGCGCCGTCAAGGTGTGGCCCTTTAATAAGAGGACCGTCGCCATGGCTTCAGAAACGTTCAGATCCTTATAGGTCACGACCCCGGTCATCACCAAGCTGACTACAACGTACAAAGTCGTCGAGACCAACAGCGAGATGATAATCGCCCGCGGCAGGTTCTTTTGAACTTGCTTGGCATCTTCAGCCGACGTCGCCAAAGCATCAAAGCCCAGGAAAGTAAAGAAGACCGCCGCGGCGCCGGACATCACCCCACTGCCGCCGTACGGGAAAAAGGGGTGCCAGTGGGTCGGATTGACATCCTTGGCACTGACGATGATAAACAAGAGGATAATCGCAATTTTGATTACCACCAAGGCGTTATTCAAGAGCTTGCTTTCACTGGTTCCCCGGCTCAGGATAAAGGTAATCAGCAAGGTCATCACCAGGGCCGGCAAGTTCACCCAGCCACCACTGGCCGGATTGGTCAGCAGGGCGTGGGGCAATCGGACTCCTAATTCTTCCAGGAAGGACTGGAAGTAGCCGGTCCAACCGTTGGCAACCGTCGCCGTGGTGGTAATGTAGACCCCGACCAAGGTCCACCCGGCCAAGAAACCAACGAATTGGCCCATCGTGACCCAGGCGTAGACGTAGGCGCTCCCGGAGTTGGGAATCGTCGTCGATAATTCGGCGTAACACATCCCGATCAAACCACTGGCCAACGCCGCAATCAGGAAGGAGACGACCACCCCCGGGCCGGCATCGGTCGCGGCCACCACCCCGGTTAAGACCAAGATCCCGGTCCCGATCATTGCCCCGATCCCCAGCACTGCTAAGTCAAACAAACTCAGGGTCCGCTCACTCTCCGGTTTGCCACTGATACTGGACAGGAGCTGATTAATATCAACTTTATTATTCATTTTTCCAACATTCTCTCTTTCTATCGGCGCCGCCTAGGCTCCGTTGCGAGTTTAACGTTCTTAATTATACCGCAAACCGCGGTAGCTAATCCGAAACTTTACTATACCACGCTTGCCTTTCGCCTGGCAAATTAAAACGAGCCGGCAACGCCATCGGACGTCCCAGCTCGCTGAATTGCTTTTGTTTCACGTGGAACAGCTACTCTTGGCGTAACAAGAGATCCACAACCGCCGCGGCTGGAATCTTGCCAAAGTAGGCACTTAAGTCCACATCCGCCAAGGCGGCCGTGACGGACTCGTAGTCGTAGCGTACCCCTTGGAGGCGCTGTTCAAATTCGGCCACGTCTTGTTGGCCGAAGAAGTCGCCGTAAGTTTTTAAAGCGGTAATTTTCCCGCCGGTCACTTGCAGGCGGAAGTCAATCGTCCCTTGAGCAAAGTGTTGGCGGTGTTGGATTGCGGCGGCCGGGGACTTACCGTAGACCCAGTCCCAATTGGAGAAGACCTTGGCGTTTAAGTCGGCCACCGCCTGCTTGGTGGCTTCATCCAAGACATATTCCGTGGCGTCCGCCAAATCGGTCACCCCTAAAATCTCCTTGGCCAGGGTGTCCCGGAATTCTTCAATCGTCAGGTGTTGGTAGGCCGGGGTAAAGTAAGGTTTTAAGTTCGTCACCCGGGCGTGGACCGACTTGATCCCCTTCGCGGCGATCTTGTCCTTGGGCACGGTCAAGGCCTGGCCAATCACGTCGAGGTCGACGTCGTACATCAACGTCCCGTGGGAGAACATCCGGCCGTGCTCCAAGCGCATCGCATTGCCGGAGAACTTCTTGCCATCAATCTGTAAGTCGTTGCGGCCGACCAATTCAGCGCCGGTCGCCCCCATTTTGTGCAAGGCCGCCAACACCGGGGTGGTAAACTTAGCGAAATTCCCGTTCGAGGCCCCGTCGTCCTTGGTGATAAATGAGAAGCTGACGTTGCCGAGGTCATCAAAGACCGCCCCGCCCCCGGAGGTCCGGCGGGTCACGATAATGTCGTGGTCCTTAACGTAGGCCAGGTTGACTTCATCATAGGCGTTTTGATTGCGCCCCAGGATAATGCACGGGGAGTTAATGTAGAAATACAGGATCGGTTCGCTTAAATCCGCTTGCTCCATCAGCACCGTTTCCAGGGCCAAATTGTAACGAATATCGCGACTGTCAGTGACTAAGTACTTCATTACGCTTCAGCCTCCGGAAATTCATCAACTAATTGCACCTGGACGTTGGCGCTGCCGGCTAACAGCTTGGCGACGGGGCAGCGTTGTTCGGCCGTGGCCAGCATCGCGGCCCCCGTCGCGCGGTCAACTTGCGGAATTTTGACGTAAGCGGTCAACCAGAATTGGTAGCCCGGCTCATCCGGGCCAAATTCGACCTTCACCCGGACGACGCTTTCGTGCAGCAAGCCGCGCCGCTTTTCTTCTGCCTGTAACGTGGCGTTCAGGCAGGTTGCTAACGATAAGCCAATCAATTGTTCCGGATTGGTCCCCGCGACTGGCTTGAGCGGGGAGCTGACCGTCACCGCCAATTCCCCATCGAGGCTACCGGCCACCCCTTGGATTCCGACTTCGTTTTCGACCCAGGTCGTGTACTTTACATCCTTTGCCATCGTTTTGGCCCCCATTCTTTGATCTTGTGCAAACGTTGTCACTATTATACCGCTTACTTTAAGTCAATGAAAGGGCTAATCACTGACCACCAAAAAGGCTGACCCTCATTCGGGCCAGCCCTTCATCCTAAATCATCCTAAACTATTCTAAGAGGTGCGCATCCCGCATCAGTTCACCCAACCAGGTCTTTTCGACCTTCTTTAACAGCGGCTTCCGCAACGCCTTAGGCAGTGGCAATTCCATTTCACTCAATGGCTTTTGATCGTTCATGTAGTACATCGCCCGCATCAGTTCCCGCAGGTCGTAAATCGAATTAAAGACCTCCGGCACTCCCCGATCAACGTCCAGGAGAGTGTAGACCGCTTCCATCGCGGTCCGGACCGAGTATTCGGTCGTAAAGACGGTGTCGCGACTCGGGGATTCCGCAAAGTTACCGATGAAGGCCAGGTTCGCCGAGCCGGTTGGCACGACCGCTGGCCGGTCCCCTTTCTTGCGCAACATGAAGTAAGACGTAATAAACGGCATGTAGACCGGCACCGTTTGGACCGAGTCTTCGGCCGCGTATTCCTTGATCTTAGCTTCCGGTACGCCGAGGTGGTAGAGCCATTCCGCGGTGATCTCTTCCCCGCTGCATTCGGTAATCTTCTTTGGAATGTAATTCCCCTTCGTATCCGAGTAGAGCCCGTAAATCCAAACGACGGTTTCATTTTCGGCTTGGTCCTTAAAGTGCGGCTGCCGGTGGATCGTCCAGGATAAGAGCCAGTTGGAGTCCGTCACGGTAATGATCCCGCCGGTATTGACCTTATGATCGTGCAGGTCCCGTTGGGTCAGGCGTTCAATGTAGGGTTCCAGCTGGGCATTTTTAATCGTGGCCGTGGCCGAAATAAACCACGAGCGGGCCGGCAGGTTGCGGCAGAAGGCATCCGGGTTCCCAAAGGCGGGCGATTGCTTCGCCAGCTTCTCCCAGAGCTGCCAGGAGCCACCCAGTTTATTGGTGATCGGGGCTGGCTCATGGTGACTGCCGTACGTCGAGCTTTCGGTAATCGAACCATTAGTTACAAAGACCAGGTCATCATCGGTGAGGGGAATCGTTTGGGCCTGGCCGCCTTCGGTCAGCTGAATTTCCTTGGCGTGCTTTTCGCCGTTGGCCGTGTCAACAATGACATTCTCCACTTGACAATCGTAACGGAATTCAACCCCGTGGTCCTTTAAGTAGGCCAACAGCGGCTTGGTCATCGATTCATACTGGTTGTACTTATTGAATTTGAGGGCCGTAAAGTCCGGCAAGCCATCGATGTGGTGAATGAAGCGCATGGCGTAGCGCCGCATTTCAATTAGGGAGTGCCACTTTTCAAAGGCAAACATCGTTGACCAGTACAGCCAAAAGTTGGTTTCAAAGAAGGCCGGGGAGAACCAATCTTCAATCGTTTGTCCCTCGAGGTCGTCTTCCGAGGTCATAATCAGCTTGATCAATTCATTGGACAGCTTGCCCAACTGGTATTGGCCGTCAGTTGGCACCTGATTGCCCCGCTTGTGGATCAAGCGGCAATTGGAACTGTTCGGATCGTCCTTATCAAGCCAGTAGTATTCATCCAGGTAGGAAGCGCCCGGAATTTCCAGCGACGGAATTGAGCTGTACATATCCCACATACATTCAAAGTGATTTTCCATTTCCCGGCCACCGCGCACCACGTAGCCCAGCCCCGGCAGTTTAGCCCCATCTAAGGAACCCCCGGCCAGGGTTAATTCTTCCAGGACATGAATGTGGTCCCCCGGTAGCTGCGCGTCACGGACCAAGAAGACCGCAGCCGACAAACCCGCTAAGCCCCCACCAATGATGTAAGCGTGCTTGTGATCCACTCCCGCCGGCTTGCGTGGTCGCGCGTGCCCTTCATAATTCCCGTTTGAATAATACATCATCAAAACCCCTTTCCTAGCTGCTGCTCCGGGCCTCACCCCAGAAATGCGACATCTGTACCTTTATTGTAATGACAACGCTTTCTAGCTTCAAACGTCAACTGGAATTTATATCTCATTTTAGGACTGGCGTCTCAAAATGACTCAGTTCCATTCGCGAACCCCGGGACTTGTGAAAGACGATTTTTGTCAATTGTGTCTGATTTCACCGTTTTAAATCAACAAAAACAACCGTGATTTTTAAAAAAGTTTGTGAATTGGTAAATTTTATAGATCCCTTGGTTAGCTTCACAAATTAAGCTGTTATCTTGTGAAAGGTATGGTTTTGACGGGAAAAATAATGGCACAATCCCCCTTGCTGACTTTGTGATTTAATGTATAATAGGAACCGTTAAAGATTGATCGTTAGTTCACAAGATTGAGGAGGAAGTTACTGATGACAGAAGAAAAGCGCGTAGCCGTAGTTACTGGTGGCGAACGGGGGATTGGCCGGGGGATTACTGACCGCCTCTTAGCCGATGGGTACTGCGTCGTGATCGCCAACCGTAACGAAGCCGATGGGCAACAGGCCGTGGCGGAATTAAATGCCGCCGGCTACGAAGGCAAGGTCGTCGCCGTAGCTGGTGACGTTAGTGAGAAGGCCAGCCACGAAAAGTTTGTCCAAACCGCCGTCGAGACCTTCGGCCGCTTAGACACCTACATTAACAACGCCGGGATCGCCCAAATCCAACTCCTGCAAGACGAAACCAAGGAAGATATGGACGAAATCTTCCAAACCAACGTCTACTCCGTGCTGTTCGGGATCCAAGCCGCTACCGCGCAGTTCCGCAAGCAAGCCGACGGCGACAAGATCCGCAAGATCATCAATGCCTCCAGCATCGCTGGGCACGTGGCGTTTGACATGCTGGGTGCCTATTCCGCTACCAAGTTTGCCATCCGGGGCTTAACCCAGGCCGCCGCCAAGGAATTGGGCCGCGACAAGATCACCGTTAACGCCTACTGCCCGGGGATCGTTGGTACCGACATGTGGGACTACATCGACGAAAAGATGGTCGAAGCCTGGGGTGGCGAAAAGGGCCAATACCTCAAGAAGTACTCCGGCCTGATCACGATGGGGAAAGTGGAAACCCCAGCTGAAGTTGCTGGCTACGTTTCCTACCTGGCTTCGCACGATGCCGACTACATGACCGGCCAGGCCGTCCAAATCGACGGGGGGATCCAATTTATCTAACCCCCGGCCAGCCGTCCGCGCCCGTTTCTGGCGCCTAATTAAGTGCAAACCAAAAGAAGTTGGGAAAAAAGTCTTGAAAATTCAAAAACGCTAGAAACCACGTTACTGAAAACGTTGATTTCTAGCGCTTTTTTTGTTGTTACTTGCTAAGATTTAGCCGAAAGGATAGTTTCTTCTCAGCCTCTTTTTCCTACTTATCTAATTTAATCGAGTGCCCCACTGGCCGCCCCTTTAATTGGGTCGCTACCACCAAGGTAATGATAATCAAGGCCAAGGTAAAGTAGAAGCCGACGTGGGCCCCGGCCGTAAAGCGGGCTTGGGCCGAACCACTCGCCGCGTGCCGGCCTAATTCCAGGCACGAGGTCGCCAAAGCCGTCGCCAGGGCGCCGATCACTTGTTGGACGGTGTTTAAAATCGTCGAACCGTCCCCGGCTTCCCGCCCGCTCAAGGCGTTTAAGGCAGCCGTTTGGGCTGGTGACATCGCCAGCGGTGCCCCGATCATTAAGATCACGTGGGCAGCGATGATGTAGCCGATCTTAGCGTGGTCGGAGGCGACCGCCAACATTAAAGCGCCGACCAAAGCAATGACTAACCCCACTAAAGCGGGCTTTTTGGCGCCGATGTTATCGTACATCCGGCCGGCCACCGCTGACGTGACGGCATTGACAATCCCCCCGGGCAGCATGATCGCCCCGGTCAGGGCCACGGCGATCCCGATCCCATTTTGAATGTATTGGGGCATTAAGTACATTGCCGACAAAATAATGGCAAAGTCAAGCATCACGACCAAGGTCCCGACGGTAAAGTCTTTATTCTTTAAGACCTGCAGGTTCAAAATCGGGTTGGCTAAGTGCAATTGACGCCGGGCATAGGCCGCCAGGACCACGATCCCCACGATCAGACTGCCCAGGGTTTGCCAACTCCCCCAGCCATAGCGACTGGCCAGGCTAGCCCCGGCGACGATCCCAGAAAAGCCAATGATTGATTCAAGAATTGACAAGCCATCCACGTGCGGCTTAGTCAGTTCCCCAACGTTTTCCAGTTCAAAAAGCGCAAAGAGTAAGGCAATAACCAAGAACGGCAAGAAGAACCAGAAGATCCACCGCCATGAAGCCACCCCGAGAATCACCCCGGTCAAGGTTGGCCCAATCGCGGGCGCAAACATGATCACCAAGGCCATCGTCCCGTTGACCGCCCCGAGTTTTTCCGGTGGGAAGATCTGCATGGCGACCGCAAACATCAGCGGTAAGATCAAGCCGGTCCCGATCCCTTGAATCATCCGCCCGGCCAATAAGACCACAAACGACGGCGCCAAGGCGGAAATGATACTCCCCAAGATAAAGATCACCAGGGCAAAGATAATAATCTTTCGGGTCGAGAACCACTTCGCGATAATTGATGACAGCGGCATGATGATCCCGATCACCAGCATATAGCCGGTCACCAGCCATTGCAAGGTAGCCGCCGACATCCCAAAGGCTTCCCCTAATTTGGGCAGGGCAATGTTTAACGATGTTTCTGAAAACATCCCAACAAAGGCCCCCAGCAACATTGATACCATCGCCAATTTCGGGTGGCGAACCCGGTGGCGGACCGCCATTTGCGGCCGCGCCTGACTTTCGACGTTTTCCATGTGGTTGCTTCCTCTCTCAATAAATTCCGGTTAATTTTTTAAGCTCACGATTGATTACCTTACCAGAAATTTTTCGGCTTCGTAAGTAAAAAGTTATTCATCAATTTATTGAGTTAGCTCCCGCTGCGCTAAGCCCTTTCATTTTTAAACCGCAAATATTTTCATCATCACTTAAAAACGATCAAAAAACCGCGGCCCCACCCGGCCGCGGTCATTTTAATCATCAATTACTTTCAAGCGGTGCCAAGCCACCCCTAACATCAACAGGGTCCAAACGCCCCCAGCGACCAGGGAATTCTTCAAGTTCGCCGGCAAGCCCAGGAGCTGCCCAAAGCTGCCAGCCCCGTCCAACCAGGCCATGAAAATGCTCAACAGGTGAAACAGGACCGTAAAAGCCAACCCCATCAGCAAGGTCCGGCCCAACAACGCCCACCGCGCGTGGGGGAGCTGCGCTGCTGTTACCTCGTAGTCCGTCAGGTGCAAGCGCGCCGCTGCCACCCCCAGGTAGGTCATCGCCCCCATCAAAACAAACAGGTTAAAACCGCCGTAACTTAGCAAAATCGCTTCGGCCGCCGCCGGCCCGAGCGCGTATGCCGTCATGATGGCTACAAAAGTGCTCAGGAGCAATAAGAAGAACAGGGGCAAAATCACGTTGTTGCCTAACCGGTTAATTTCACCTCGTTTGTATTCGTCCAGCGGGCCGGTGATACCGTAAAAATGCTTCATAATTTTCGCATACATTAGTTTTCCTCCTCCCAAAACAGGGTGTTCAAGTCCGTCCCCAGCGCGTGGGCCAACTTGATGCACAGGTCCAAAGTCGGATTGTACTTATCATTTTCAATCAAATTAATCGTCTGCCGCGCCACCCCGACCGCTTGGGCTAGGGTGAGTTGGGAATAGTCCGTATAAGCGCGGCGAAATTCACGTACCCGGTTCATCGGCCCCCTCCTTTTTTGTCATGTATATTTGACTTTTGTCATCTATAATGTACACCCAACCCCGTTAGATGTCAATTATAAATGACACGGATAAGAAAAAGAAAAAGCCGAGGAAATCCCCGACTTACTAATTTACCATTGATTGAGCCAAGTCATCACCGCGTGCTTCCAACGTTGCCAATGGCTTAGCCAGGAAGTGTGCGACTGGTGCGTCGCGGCTTTTACCGCCGCCGGCTGGGGACTGGTCAGCTTGACCCGGGCAGTATTTTGGGCCGCCGCTTGCTCCGTCGTCAGGGCCACCGCATTGCCTTGGTCGTCATAGGCGACCCCATCCTTGACTGTCCAATCATTAATAATGTTGCCTTGCTCGTCAACCACCCGATCGCTAATGATCCGGTAGCCATTGGCCTTGGCTTGGGCCTGGGATTGGAGCGCTTGGGCCGTTGGAGCGGCTGGCTGCGTTACTGGCGTTTGGGTCGCCGCACTCGTTGACGTGGCTGGCGCGGTTGCCCCGGCCGAACTTGCGGCCGTAGTTTCCCCCTTAAGTTGGGCCAGGGTCGCTTGATCGCTGGCCAATTGGGCCTTGGCACTTTCGATTGCTTGGCGGATCGCCTTGCTTTGGGCCGGATCCGTCGCCACGACCGCCAGCTTAGCCTTTAACTGCTCAAGGGTCGCATTATCTTGGTCCACTTGGGCTTGGGCGGCCTGGATGGCGGCTTGTTTGGTCGCGGCTTGGCCGCTCGTTGCCGCTGAAGTTGGCTTGGCCGAGGAAGTTAGCGCCGTAGTCACGGTCGGCTCAGTATCGGCCCGGACCCCAGCGTTGGTGGCAACCACGCTGGTCGTGGTCAGGGTCGCGGCGATTACCAAAATCCCCGTTAACTGTTTAAAACTTCGCTTCATTGCTTAATCATCCTCATTAAAAATTCACATTTTCGTGCTTTCAATATTCATTATACTGAGTTCAGAACTAGATTACCAGAGAAACTGGTACTATATTGACTTTTGGAACGATTGACAATTTCTTAAGATGGACTTAGAAATTGGGAGGAGTTTTAAACAATGAAAAAGGAAAGTCTTAACATTGGTCAAGCGATCCGGTTCTTTCGCAAGCAAGAACACGTGACCCAAGAAAAGCTGGCGGAGGACAGCGGGTTATCGGTTAAATTTATCTCATTGCTGGAAAGCAACGAAAAGTCCAACATCAGCATCCAAAACTTGGCCAATATTGCCCACGCCCTGCATTTGGACCTGGCGACTTTGACCAGCCAAATGGAAACCAACATTCCCGAGCCTTCCTTACCCAGCAGCTCCCGGCAGTTGATTCAGGCCTTGGCCACCTTGCCGGAAGAGACCGCCAACCGGCTCAGCAAAAGTTTTCTCACCATCCTGCAAACCTTTCAAGCACAGGGTAAATAGCCCCCAGCCTCTGTTGGTTTTTCGAATATTACACAGATCACGTGGGAAATAACCGCAAGTCTAGTGGATAAGTACGAACGAAGAACGACGCGTACCGCGCCGACCTTCGTCCTAGCTTATCCATCCTGCTTGCCGAGAAGGTTATTTCCCACTCTCTTTTTCTAGCCTAATAAGTCGTCACCTGACTGGCGGCTTGGTCGATGGCCTGTTGCTGACTGGTAGTACGGTAGTATTGGTTCTTAAGTTGGCTGATCGTCGTCGTGGTCGTGTTAAAGCCTTGTTCGGCCGTCGTTTTGCTGGAATCATGGTCCAAGGTATAAATCGTTACCTGATCGCCATTGACGGTGTAGTAAACCGTCGAGGCCGCCGTCCCAGAACCGATCGCTTGCCGGCCTTGCGGGGCCGTCCCCCGGATCAACTTGGTCAGGTTGGTGTAGCCCCCAGCCCGGTAAATCAAGACTGCCAATTGGTTGTCCGTCAGAGTTTGTTGGGCTGAACTGGTTTGTGATTTGGCTGGCGTACTTTGGCTGGTGCTGGTAGCACTCATCGCGCTGCTTTGGCTAGCGGTACTGCTGGACGAAGCCTGCTTTGCACTGCTTTGGTGATCCTTCTTCACTTTGGCGGTGCTAGTGGCACTGCTACTGTCCTTGGCCGCTGATTGTTGGTTGCCACAGGCAGCCAGTGTAAAGGCTAAGCCCAGGCTGGCTGTAGCAAGCAAAAACTTCTTCATGTTATTAACCCCTTTGAGCCGAGCGGTCCCGGCCATCATTTTTGACCATCATAACACTGCAAGGGCTTGCAATTAAAATGATTTCCAAAAATTTTACGTCGCCTTAACGATTTGGTCCCATTTTTCATGGTTAATTCGTCGTTTGGGCTTGGCTGCCTGGTTCAGCCCCGCCCTTGGCTAAAACCTGGTCGATTTTCGCCTGCTCGCCGCCAAACTCCCGGGCCAATTCCACCTTGGAGTAAGTCTTCATTGCGTTCTTATTCCCCATGCCACCGAGGTTGGGCTTGGGTGCATCGTATTTAACGACCACGTTTTGGTCGCTGACGATCATCATCGTTGAGTGGGCGCCAAAGTCAATCACGTAAATGTTGCCCTGCTGCTGCCAGTGCATCCCCGCACTGTTACTCAAGAGCTGGTCCACCCCCTGACCATCGAGCTTCAAAAAGGCCATCAGGGCGTACTCGCTGGCGGAATACTGGCCCACCGACTGCCCGACCTGACTGCTGGTCGCCGCCCGGGCGGATGAACTAACTGGCGCGCTACTAGAACGGGATGAGCTGGTTGATTGCACCGCATGGCTAGTGGTCGATGAGGCCGCTGGTTCCGTAGTCTTTGACTGACCACAGCCCGCCAACACGCAGCCCAGCGCCACCACTAAGCCACAACTTGCCAGAATTTTCTTCATGCTTAAATCCTCCGTTGTCAATTTAGCGCCATTATAACATATGACAAAATCATCATTTTATAAAAAGGTCGCTCCAGCCCGGAGCGGCCTTTTAACGTGGCGCCGTAAAATTAAAGGCATTGTACCAGTGGTGCATTTCCGCAGCACTGACTGCCGGAATGTGCCAGCCATTCAAGCCACAAGCGCTCACCACCAGCAGCATTCCCAGCGCAATCAACAGTGCAGTCACCAGCCAGTAGCCCTTATTAAAGAAGGGGGGCATGGTTTGATTGACTGCGACCGCTTGTTGCTTGCCAAACCACCGCAGCACCATTTGCCAACCCCACGCCGTGCCCCGGAGCAGCAATTTCACCAAGCCCCAGGTTAAAACTAAGCTGAGCAAAAAGACACCCAGGCAGATCAAGGCCGCCCCTAATTCGGCCAAGCCATAGGCCAATCCGCTCTTGCCCAGGGCCACCAATCCCGCCGGGATCCCCATTACCCCAGCGAAGAGGGTAGCCACCGTCATGATCGCCAGGGAAAAGGGCACCGCCCACAGGGTGACGTAAAGCGACAACAACACGCAAATAAGCGCAAATAAAATGCCCAGCAAGGCCAGGGCAAACCCACCCCAGACCGGCAGACCCAAGATCACTAAAACAATGACCAGCGCCAATTGCGGCCCAGTCAACCACCGGCGGCGTTCCAAGCCTTCTTCAGTCATGATGTTGGCAACCACTTGCTTAGGCGTCCCCAGGTCAGCCAAGATGGCGGCCTCGGCTTCGCCATTGGCCAGGCGGTCTTCAATCAATTCCCGGTAATCACTGATGTAATCCCGAAAGTCCCGCACGCCCGCAAGACGCAAGCGCCAGCTTAACTCCCACAAATAGGTTTTCTTGGTCATCGCTTCTCACCTTTTCTTCATTACTTGCCCGATTAACCAGCCTAATAACATTAAGGCCACGACCACGCCCAGGACCGCCAAAAAGACCGTCAAGGCAAAGGAGATTAACCAGATCACCAGCGGAATTCCGAAGAGCAATAAGAAGATCACCACTAAGATCTCCTGCCAGGTCCACTTATGGCGCAGACGCACCCCCGGTTGGGCCAAAATGGCGGCCGCCACTTCCTTAGGCGTCCCTAAGTCAGTTAAGATCACCCCTAAGCGTTCATCCTTAGCCAAACGCTGGTCGATGATTTGCCGGTAATCGGCTACATAGGCTCCCGCATGCTTGACCCGGGCCCAAAAGAGCCACCACCAAAGCCGCAATAAATACCATTGTTTACGCATGTTCCATTGCCTCCCGAATAAATTGGTAAATCCGTTCCACTTCCGTCTGTTCCTGCAAAAAATCCACCACATCGGCTTGGCCCGTGGCCGTGAGGTGGTAGTACTTACGGTTGCGGCCGTCAGCTAATTCATTGTGACAAGTGACCTTGCCCTGCTTTTCCAAGCGCTTGAGAATCGGGTAGAGGGTTGATTCGGGCATTGCAATTACCGCCGCTAAGTCCTTGATGATTTGGTAGCCATAGGAATCCCCCCGCTCCAGTACGGCCAAAATGCAATACTCCAAAAAGCCTTTTTTGAGTTGTGGACTCATCGCCTTCCCTCCTCACTTTGTTATGCATAGTATAGCTTACCTGTAATACTTTGTAAAGCGTAGTACCTCGGTAAAAAGCATATGGCTTACACCATGCAAAAACGCCGCTGCGACCGGGACAAACCGGCCACGAGCGACGTTGCGCAAGCTTATTTATTTTGTTGGCGTTGGTGGCGTTGATTATGTTGGCGCCAATAGGGCAAAATGATCAAAAGCAAACTAATCGTGAGGTACAAGGGAAAATACCGAAAAACATCAACATTCCCCTGGGTCACAAAACTGACGGCCAGCACCGATCCCCAAAAGACAACTTCATACCCTAATACTTTGATCAATAAATCGATCCCCATTTGGCACTCCTTCCGTTCCCCCAGCTAATCGACCGGGTACCTGTTATTTTGATTAACGGTAGTGTACACCAAATCAAGGCCACGCACTGTCACCAATCAGTAAAGATTGGGTTACAGTTATTTTACAGGCGATTAGCCGCCAAAAAAAAACGCCGGGCACTCCTCATCCCCGACGCTAGCATGGGCTTAGATAAATTGAATCCCCCCGTCGATTTGGACGGCTTGCCCGGTCATGTAATCGGCCTTGGTAGACGCTAAGTAAGAAACGTAATTGGCGACATCCAGCGGAGTTTCGACCCGGCCCATCGTGATCAGCTTGGAGTATTGGTCCAGATATTGGCCTGGGGTCCCCCCGAGCTCTTCGACCATCCGGTTGTCGATTTGTTCCCACATCGCCGTACCGACGATCCCTGGGCAGTAGGCGTTGACCGTGATCTTGTGGCGCCCCAGTTCCTTGGCGGCGGCTTGGGTCAAACCGCGGACCGCAAATTTCGTCGCCGAGTAGGCCCCGAGCATGTCAAAGGCAATGTGGCCGGCGATACTGGAGGCATTGATGATCTTGCGGATGTGATCACCGTCAGCTTGCTTTTCGTATTGGGCTGCGGCCGCTTGAATCCCGTAGAGGGTCCCAAAGACGTTGACGGCAAAGATTTGTTGCATTTCTGCCGGTGTTTGATCCTTTAACAGCTTGATTTGCGCAATCCCGGCGTTGTTAACGTAGGTATCCAGCCGTCCAAATTCAGCCACCGCCGTTTGGACAAAGTGTTGGTGAGCTTCGGGTTTAGAAACATCCCCCTGAACACTAACGGCCTTAAAACCTTGCTCCCGTAATTCTGCGGCCGTGGTTTCCGCTGTATCACCATTGAAATCAGCAATCACGACTGCGTAGCCATCTTCAGCTAATTGTTCAGCGATTGCCTTCCCGATCCCTTGACCGGAACCCGTTACAACTGCGACTCGTGTTTCTGGTGTCATCTGCCAAGTCTCCTTTCGTGTAAGCGGTTACTTATCAACGACTCTATCTTAGCAGATTTCACAAAGTTATGGCAATCAAAAATCTAAATTAAATGGATATTTTTTGCATAACCACAATTGAGGACGCTTTCTTCGGTGTTAAAAAAGCTAAAAATGATAAAATATGCAAATTATCTCAAAACGTCAATTTCACAAACCAAGGCTACCGGGCCAGCTCCAACCCCCGGGCCCAAGCCCGAGCTTGGGTCGGACTGCTCAGGACCCGGCCCGGATTCAGGGCCGCCAGGTGGTAGCCGTTGGCTTCAATCGCCCGCTGTAGATTCGTCTGGCACCGGCTGTACCCGGAACCACCTGAGGTCGCAAAGCTTGCAAAGTATTTGCCGTTGAGGTCCACCTGATCGATCACCGCACTGATCAGGCGCGGCGGAATCCCCCACCAAATCGGGTGACCGAGGATGATGTTGGCATACTCTGCTGGATTGGGCCAATCGACCGTTACCGCCACCCGCTGGTTGTGGGCGTGTTGTTCCAGTGAGGTCCGCGACTGCGGATTGTGCCAATCCAGGTCCGCTTCGGTATACGGTTGGACCGGGTGGATCAGCGCCAAGTCGGCGGCCAATTCTTCAGCAATCACTCGGGCCAAGCGGGCCGTCGTTTGGGTGGCAGAATAATAGAGAACCAAGGTATTTGCCATTTGCTTTTCTCCCCTTTCATCACCTTAATTGTAATGGCTGGGTGGTGATTCGTGAAATACCCAAAGTCGCTGAGTGTTCATGCCTGATTCGTATTCCTCGCTTGCTATTAAAAAAGGCGCCGGTCCGACTTTTTAATCGCTATTTAGTGGCATCGAATTGATAGTTTGACGGATAGAAATTCAAGCGGTAAGCCCGGTAAGCATAGGTCCGGTTCGTAGCTGAGGCCTTGAGGGTTACGTTAAAGACCTGGTTGCCTTCCGCATCCACCTCAATGATGTTGCTTTCCTGCTCATTTTGTTTGTAACCAAAATCAATCAAGGTATTGCCGTTGCTCAATCGTTGAGCGTAGCCGATTACGCGGGTAAAGTTAGCTGTCCCCAGCGTTTTCCCGTACGACCAGGTTTGTTTGATCGTCATCTTTGATAAATCAATCGTGTAAGCCACGGCTTCAGAGTACTTGCCCGAGGTCTTAGCATTCCCATTGGTGACATTGATATTGTTGTTGTACAAGAGGATCTTTAGTTGCTGACCATGCTCACTCAAGAGGGTCAAACCGTGCTGACCACCAGTGATTGTAGTGCCCTTAGTTGGCGTCAACAGGTATTTGCGCCACTTCTTGGGCCAACTGGCTGCCTTTTTCCCTGAATAGATCCAATTGATTTTTTCCGTTTGGTAATTAAAGGACATAATCAAATCCTGGTTCCGCGCGGATAACAAGACGTTACCAGTCTTTTGGTCGTACCACAGCGCGTTGACGTGGAGCCAGTCGACCTTACCGGAACGCGAGCTGGTTTGGTGGTAGTTGCGATACATTGTCGCCGGCAGGAGCCGCTTTAAGTCGATGACCTTAACGACCTTGCCACTAGTACGGTCGACTTCAGCCAGGACGTCTTCCACGTATTTACCCCCGTCAGAAATCGTCACCAACAGGTTATGGTTTGGTAACTCTACGACGTCGTGGTGGACAGCGGTAATTGTACTTTCCTCGCTGCCCTTGCCGAGCTTACCACTTAATTTGTACTGCCGGCAAATCCGCCCGAGGTAGTCGGTTTCGGTCAGGGCGTTGTAGGACTTGGCTGTTTTACTGGTCCGGTTTTGCATCAGTAGGTGACCGTTGCTTAATTGGACAAAGGTGTGTTGACTCCACTTGGTCGAGTACCAGCGAATCTGGCCATCGGTGTCGATCGCGTAGGGTTCTTGGGCCGTTCGGTTAATTAGCGTCAGCGTATTTTGACCAATCGCCATCTTACTTTGATCTGATTTGGTGACCTTGATATCGGCCTGGCTGAGCGTTTTCGGTAATTTCCCGGTTTGGAGGGTCAAGGTTTTTGGTGGTCGTCTGACCATTGCGGTAGGTGACTTTAATCTTAACCTGGTTGGCGTAGTCAGCATACAGACCGACGACCGGGACCTGGTACACCCTTTGGTAGCCGCCGTTAACGGTATTAGTGATTGAGGTCTTGGCGCTCTTGTCCACCACCGTATAGCTGACCTTGGCCGCCTGATCAGTCGGAAAATCACCAACGCCGTCAAGGGTGAGGTCCGATACGGGTTGACCTTGGTATGGGGGTGATCCAAACTATAGGTCTTTTGTTTGACGATCTTAGCCAGTTGCTTGGTAAGCTTGGTCGTCGGGTTCTTCGTAATCAAGTGGGATTAATATTTTTGATGATCTGCTGGTTTGATAAAAGGTGCAGGCTACCGCGTTGCCACCACCATAGACCCCCGCTACCAAGTAAGAGGATAATCGCCACTAGACTGACCAACCAACGCCGTTTAATCTTCATCACGGTCACTTCCTTTCGCTCCCTTTGACAAAAAATAAGTGATGCCAGTTTACGAAAGAAGCCCAATGATTTTCGGATTCCGAACCGAATTTTCTGGTTAATAAGCATGAGCAGCCCGTGAACTTGGTGAATCAGGCATGAAAAAGGTTAAAAATTGCTTAATCAGCACTTTTGCATACACTGGATCTTTAGTTAATGAACTAGCGCTACCAAGCGACCTTGATTGCAACCCCAACTTGAACAGCGAAAAAAGCACCGCCTTTTTAGGCAGTGCGATTTGGCAATAAGGGCTATTTCAAGAAGTCCGGCGCCTGGAATTCGGGATTTGGCCAGTGGTAGAAGCCTTCGCCCGTCGTCGGTCCCAGTTTATTAGCATCGATGCGTTCCTTTTATCGGTGCCAACCAATCCGAAGTTAATTCAGCCGCTATTTCTAGTGAATTTAAAGTTAACTTTAGATTCGTCGTCAAACGAGCATCAATCTAAAATCAATTTCATATTCACGCAGCTCCCAACGTTAAAGGTGACCACCAAAAAAGTCCCGGGCTGCAGCCCGGGACTTTTAAGATAGTCTTATTCGTATTCAATCGTCGAAGGCGGCTTGCTCGTAACATCGTAGAGGATCCGGTTAACGTGATCGACTTCATTGACGATCCGAACCGAGATCTTTTGCAAGACGTCCCACGGAATTTGGGCAAAGTCGGCCGTCATCCCGTCAATGGAGGTCACGGCCCGGATAGCGACGGCTTCATCATAAGTCCGGCCATCCCCCATTACGCCGACCGAGCGAATCCCCGGCAGCACGGTGAAGTATTGCCAGATTGATTCGTTTAAGCCCGCCTTTTTGATTTCTTCGCGCAGAATCGCGTCACTTTCCCGCACGATTGCCAGCTTGTCGGGCGTGATTTCACCCAACACCCGGATCCCCAGCCCGGGACCCGGGAACGGTTGGCGCCAGACCAAGTCGTGGGCAATCCCCAGCTTTTCCCCCAGCGCCCGGGTTTCGTCCTTAAAGAGGCTACGCAGGGGTTCGATCAGCTTAAAACCCATCTTTTCCGGCAGCCCGCCGACGTTGTGGTGGGACTTGATCGTTTGCGCCGTATCCGTCCCGGACTCAATCACGTCGGTGTACAAGGTCCCTTGGGCCAAGAATTCGGCGTCCTTGAGCTTTGCGGCTTCTTCATTGAAGACTTCAATAAATTCAGCCCCGATGATCTTGCGCTTTTGTTCCGGATCAGTCACGCCCTTGAGCTTGCCCAAGAAGCGGTCAGCGGCGTCGACCTTGATGATGTTGACCCCTAAGTCGCGGTTCAAAGCATCCATCACGGATTGAGCTTCATTTTTCCGCAACAGCCCGTGGTCGACAAAGATCGCCGTTAATTGGTCGCCAATCGCCTTGTGAATCAAAACGGCGGCCACACTGGAGTCAACCCCACCGGAGATCCCCATGATCACTTGCTTGTCGCCGACCGTTTGACGGATGTCTTCGATTTGTAAGTCGATAAAGTCGTCCATTGACCAGTTGGCCTTGGCGCCACAAACATCGAAGGCGAAGTGCTTTAAAATGTCGAGTCCGTATTGGGTATTACGCACTTCAGTGTGGAATTGCAGGCCGTAGAACTTCTTGGCATCGTTGGCCATCGCTGAAATCGGGCAGTTGGCACTCGTGGCCGTCACTTCAAAGCCGGCTGGCGCTTCTTTCACCAGATCCCCGTGGCTCATCCAAACGTACTGGTCCTTCGGCAAGTCCTTAAACATCACCGCATCATCACTTAAGACTTGGATGTCGGCCCGGCCGTATTCGGAATCCTTGGCCGCTTCGACCTTCCCGCCCAAGTTTTGGGCCATCAGTTGCATCCCGTAGCAAATCCCTAAAATCGGAATCCCCAGTTCGTAGATTTGCGGATCAACGGTAAAGGCATCCTGGTCGTAAACGCTGTTCGGTCCCCCAGAGAAGATAATCCCCTTTGGGTTGATCGCTTTGATTTCTTCGGCCGTGATCTTGTGCGAGAGCAATTCGGAGTAAATCCCGAAGTCCCGAATCCGCCGGGTGATCAATTGGTTGTACTGGCTCCCAAAGTCCAAGACGATAATCTTGTCGAAGGCATCCAGGTTGATGTTTGCCACAATTCCCACTCCTTTATATTGGTTTAAAACTTACCAATCATTGTACGGGCTTAACCGAACGAGGTCAAATAAAAGAATGATGAGAATTTAAGGGGCAAAGAATTACTCCCGCCGGCTTCCCCATTTAATTGCTTTCTGGTCGAATCCCGAACTTTTTGTTTTTTCAATCGTCAATTTATCGGAACTGCCCCGCAGGTGGTTAAGATTTCCTTATTGATCTTTTTTGACCAATCCAGCCTGTTATAATAAAAGTTAGCAAATCGGAAAGGATGGTCATCGCACCATGGATATTTACGGTCAATTTGGCCCCCGCCTGCACGACGTGTTAACCCGGCTGACCGACCAGATTGAACAACTCAGCCACCAAGAAGTCGCCGCGGGGCGGCCGAAACTTTACGAGCACCTGATTGGCCGGGTCAAGACCCCGGCCAGCATGGCCGAAAAGTGCCAGCGCAAGGGCTTTGCGGTCTCGACGCACGCCGCCTTGCGCGACTGCCAAGATGCCGTCGGGGTGCGGATCGTCTGCAATTTCATTGATGACGTCTATCGCTCCTTAAAGTTGCTGCGGCAGGCTTCGTGGTGCCAAATCGTCGAAGAAAAGGACTACATCACCAACGCCAAGCCCAATGGTTATCGTTCTTACCACGTGATCTTAAAGTTTGAAACGCCCTTTGCCGACGTCGATGGCGCTACGCCTGGCTATTATTACGCCGAGATCCAACTGCGCACGATTGCGATGGACTCCTGGGCCAGCCTCGAACACGAAATGAAATACAAGCACGATGTCAAAGACGCCGCCCGGATCAGCCGGGAGTTAAAGAGCGTCGCTGAACAGCTGGCCGCCTGTGATATTCAGATGCAGACGATTCGCCAGTTAATCCAAGAAAGCTAAAGGAGGGAAATGATATGTCCCTACGTGTGTTAATCGCCGAAGATGAACAACAACTCGCCCGCGTGCTTACGGCCGCGCTGCAAAGTATCAATTACGAGGTAACCGCCGTGGAAAACGGGGAGCTTGCCGTTAAGGCCGCCCAAGAAAATGCCTACGACGTAATCATTTTAGACATCATGATGCCGGTCAAAGACGGCTTGACCGCCCTCAAGGAAATCCGGGCCAGCGGGGATCGGACCTACGTGATGATGCTGACGGCAATGGCGGAAGTCGACGACCGGGTAACCGGCCTGGACGCCGGCGCTGATGATTACCTCACCAAGCCCTTCTCACTTAAGGAATTACTGGCCCGCCTCCGGTCCCTAGAACGCCGTAACGAAGAGTACGATGACGACGTCTTGACCTTTGCGGATCTGACCTTGGACAACAACGAGCAACGCCTCGAGGCCCATAATTCCATCAGCCTCTCCAAAAAGGAAACCCGCCTCTTGCAATATTTGATCTTAAACGCCGGCAAGGCCCTCTCAACGGCTGATTTAATCAATCACACTTGGGATGATGATGACGAAGCCGCCGATGCCCAGGACCTCTGGATCAATATCTCCTATTTGCGCCAAAAATTGCAGGCGGTCAATTCCACGGTCCAAATCACCGGGGAAAAAAGCGGCCCCTTCACCTTACTGCAACCATAGCGAGGAGGTGGGGCGATGATTCAAAAACTACGCCGGAAATTTATCCTGATCTCAACCGCAGCCCTGCTATTGGTGTTAACCACGGTCATCGGTAGTTTGGTCGGCACGACTTATTATAAAGCCGACCAAGAAGTCAAAGCCGTGTTGACCACCCTGGTCGACCACCAAGGTGACATCCCCACGACGGCCACCCCCCTCAAGGGTCAGGGGAAAATGAACCGGGAAGGGATCTTTCAGTACCGTTACTTCAGCGTCAGCTTTGATCAGACCGGCCAGATCGTCAAAGTCAATGACAACCATATTTCCACCGTTGAATTGGAGGAAATCAAAGCGCTCGCGGCCCAATACCGCCACCGGCGGGGGCACGGCCACGCTTTTTATGATGGGACCACCTACGCGTACCGCCGGGGCAAGCAGGGCAAGCTCACCACGATTGTCTTCTTGGATGAAACCATCCTGATGGCCCGCGTCAACCAGATCTTCCAGTCGGCAATTATCCTCGGGCTGGCCTCCTTGGCCCTGTACACCCTCCTGTTGGCCCTCTTTTCCAAGCGGGCGATTGAGCCAATCATCAAGGCCGAACGGCGGCAAAAGGAGTTTATTACCAACGCCAGCCACGAGCTCAAGACCCCCTTGGCCATCATCAGTGCTAATAACGAGATGGTCGAATTGCTCAACGGCGAAAGTGAATGGACGCAAAGCAACCACCAGCAGATTACCCGGCTAACCCAGCTGATCAACCGGCTGGTCGCTTTGGCCCGGCTGGAGGAACGGCCGGCCATGGTGATCACCAAGCTCGATGCCTCGGCGGTCATTCAAACCGTTACCACCAACTTCCGGACCTTGATCGAGCAAGACCACAAAACGTTGGTCACCAAAATTTCGCCCGAGCTGCACATCAAGGCCGACGAAGGCTACTTCACCGAACTGGTTAATATCTTCGTCGATAACGCCGCCAAGTACTGTGATGAAGGCGGCACGATCAAGGTCTTGTGGCGGCCAACCAATAAGGGGCGCAATGCTACCTTGCTGGTTGCGAATTCTTACGCGGCCGGTGAAAACGTTGATTACGCCAAGTTCTTTGACCGCTTCTACCGCAACGATACTTCGCATAATCAAGCCAAGCAGGCCGGCTTTGGGATCGGGCTGTCAATGGCCCAGAACCTCGTAGAAACCTTCAAGGGGAAATTAAACGTCCACTACAAGGACGGAATGATTTACTTCGTGGTGAAATTTAAGTTAGAGAAATAGCAGCGCGGCTGGGCAGAAACTATCTTTTCGACTAAAACTTAGCAAGTCGCAACACCAAAAAGCGCTAGCAATCAACGTTTTCAGTAACGTGGTTGCTAGCGCTTTGGCATTTTTAAAACTTTTTTTCAGCCGCTTAATCTTCCCGCAAGTAAATCCGGTCAATTTTATGGTTCGTGGTCTTATGCAAGATAATATCGGCCCGGTTGCGGGTCGGCAGAATATATTCGTTTAAATTTGGTAAATCAACCCGCCGCCAAACGTCCTTGGCCATCGCAAAGGCATCCGCCCGGTCCCCCTGGGCGTAGGAATAATAGTAGTTATTAGGGTCTTGGAAGGCGGTATCCAACAGCATCCCAAACCGTTCCAAGTACCACTGTTCGACCAATTCCGCATCGGCATCGACGTACACGGAGAAATCAAAGAAATCACTGACGTACAGCGGCTGCTTACTTGGCAGTTGCAAGACGTTGATCCCCTCGACAATCAAAATGTCTGGTTCAATGATCCATTGCGGCTCATCCATTACATCATAGACGCTGTGCGAATACGTCGGCGCCGCCACCCGGTCTTCGCCGGCCTTGACGTCATTTAAAAAGGTCAGCAGCTTTTCCATGTCGTAAGATTCCGGAAAACCCTTGCGGGCCATAATCCCGCGTCGCTCCAATTCCGCATTGGGGTACAAGAAACCGTCGGTGGTGATCAATTCGACCCGCAGGTCCGGCATCAATTTGTGCAAGAGAATCTGCAAGAGCCGGGCGCTGGTGCTTTTCCCTACCGCCACCGACCCGGCAATCCCGATAATATACGGTACCCGCCGGTTGGATTTCTTTAAAAAGGTCATCTTTTGCAAGTGCATCTGCTGGTAGTTTTGGTACTGCAGTTGCAAGAGCTTAATCAAAGGCAAGTAGACTTCTTGGACGTCAGCCAAGGAGATCTGGTCGTTTAAAGATTTGATTTCATCCAGGTTCTCCTGGGACAACATCACTCGCTCACTAGGAAAAAAGCTGTGCCAAGTCGCCCGGTCGAACTGATCGTAGTTTAACCATTCGTTCATTTTACCGCTCCGTTTTGAAAAACTTAATAAGTTTATTGTACCACATCTGGCGCCGATGATAGCACTTTCATCATTAGCGGTGAGCAGCAGCTGATTTGAAAAAGAAATTTATTTTTGCTAGGGTAGAAGTAGATAAAGGGGGGAATTATTCTTGGATCTAGACATACAGCCCGTCCGATCGGGCTTAGCTGACTACCAAGAAATCAAGCAACTTTACATGCGCGCCTTTCCGGCCTATGAGCGGGAAAAGTGGGCCTGGCTGATCTTCAAAAGCCACTTTAAGCACGCCGATTTCGAGGCCTTTTATGACCAGGGGCAATTCGTGGGCTTTGCCTACGTGATCCACGTCAAGGGCCTGCATTACGTTTTGTACTTAGCCGTCAACGACCGCTTGCGCTCGCAAGGCTACGGCAGTCGGATCTTGACGACCTTAAAGCAACACTACCACGGGGTGCCCTTGGCCTTAGACGTTGAAGCACCCGACCCTAAGGCGGCTAATAACCACCAGCGGCTGCGGCGGTTAGCCTTCTACCGTAAGAATGGTTTTCGCCCAACAAGCCGCAAAATGAAGGACCCGGAAGTCACCTACCAGGTCCTAACCACCACCAACCACTTTAACGGCCAAAAAGTCGACCACGTCTTTGACTGGTTCGAATGGCCCTTTGGTTGGCTCGCAAAATAGTTTGACTTATTCGGTCCGCACAGATCTGAGATCCGTGCGGACCGATTTAGCTTTACACCAAAAAAGTGGGCTGCCCCAACTTAGGAGGCACCCCACTTTTTAATTATTTGGGAAACTTCAGCGTCGTATCATCCTTGAGTTCCGGCGCGTCCGTCGTGTAATCATCAAAGGTCGACTTATCGTCATTTTCCGTCTTCAAGCTGGTCTTCTTGTCCTTTTGCGCCTGCTTGAGCTTCTTTAAGCTCTTCTTGAGGTTGTAAGTGTAGTCCTTCTTATTGACGTCCTTAAAGCCTGGCAAGTGGTAGAAGCGCAGCAAGTCGCCGTTGATTACCTTGTCTGACAGCCCGAGGTCGGTCGTGACGTACTTTTGAATGGCGTCAAACTTGGCTTGTTGGGCCTTGGTTGGGTTGGCAATTGGCTTGCCATTCTTGGTGTAGAAGTACTTCCCATCGTACTTGGTGTACTTTGGCGTGACCCAATCCCCATTTCTAAACGGCACGATTTGGTTGCGGTCAGCCGACAGGAGGTCTTGCCCAAACTGAAGGTACTTATTCGAGGAAATCCCCAACAGGTCTTCTAAGGTCGGCAAGACGTCGATTTCACCCCCGTAGGTGTGATTGATCCCGCCTTGCAAGCCCTCGGCATTGATCATAAACGGCACTTTTTGCCACATCGCCAGGTCGTAGCTGGTAACGTTCTTCTTACCCAAGACCTTGGCAATCGCTGGTTTGTGGTTGTTCGAGATCCCGTAGTGGTCCCCATACAAGACCAAGACCGTATTCTTGCGCAAGCCCGTCTTGTCCAAGTAATCCAAGAGTTCCTTGACCGATTGATCCAGGTAGTGGGCGGTTTGGACGTACGGATCCACCGTGTTGTCCCCCGTCTTTAAGGCCGGAAAATCGGTGTTTTTCTTGTCGATAATGTACGGATAGTGGTTCGTAACCGTAATCAGCTTGGCATAGAATGGTTGCGGCAGTTGTTCCAAGTAGTAGGACGTGTCCTTTAAGAACAGCTTATCCTTCATCCCGTAACCCAGCACGTCGTCTTTAACCTGCGGGTAGTATTCCTTGCTGAAGAAGTACTGGTAACCAAAGGACTTATAGGCATTATCCCGGTTCCAAAAACTTGGCACGTCGCCGTGGAAGGACGCCGAGGAGTAGCCCAGCTTTTGGTCTAAGATCGCCGGGGCGGCTTGGAACGTATTGGTCGTCCCGTTGGTACTCATCGCCGAGCCTTCCGGCAACCCAAAGAGCGAGGCTTCCAGCATCAATTCGGCATCGGAAGTCTTCCCCTGCCCAACTTGGTTGAAAAAGTTGTCAAAGGCCAGGGTATTGCTGGAATGGTAGAGCGAATTGATCGTTGGCGTGACTTCTTTGCCATCGACCTTGTAATCAATCAGCCACTGCTGGAAACTTTCCAGGTGCAAGACAATGATGTTTTTGCCCTTCAAAGTCCCATAGTAAGTAGCATTGGGCCCCGCATAGTGCTGCTTTAAGAAGCGTTGGACCGGCGCGAGATCCTTTTTATTGGCCTCAGCCTTAATCGCGCTGTTGTGGGTCGTCTTGACCCCATCGTAGACGGTGTAAAATTCCAACCCGAGGTACTTGACAATGTAGTTGTTGTCAAAGGTCCGGGTCAGCAATTGACTCCGGTCCGAATAGGCCATTCCGAGGTTGGCCCCAAACAGCAACAACCCAATTGCGGTAATCGTGGCAGCATAGCGCCGTTTGAAATAGCGCATGTCCACGCGGATCCAGTGGGCCAACAACACAATGATAATCAAAATCACGTCGGCGTAGACCATAAAGTCGGACGGGTGAATGATCTGCGCTAAACTCTTGCCGAGGTTATCTGATGAGCTCCCCGACCCCTTAATCACGTTAAAGGTAATAAAATCGGAAAATTCCCGGTAATACAAGATGTTGGCAAAGAGCCACGTCGACAAGAGGGCGTTGATAATGCTCATCAGCCAGTAGGACAGGCGCCCCCGGAAGTACAGGGCGATCCCCAGCAAAATGATGGCGCTTGGCAGGGTATTAAAGGCGAGCAAGAATTGTTGGACGCTCGTCGTGGCCCCTAAGTTAAACTTGGTTTCGTACGCCCAGAGGCTCTTGATCGCAAACAAGAGCACACTCAAAGCAAAGAAGCCCAGCTTGGTATTAAGGCCAGCCCTGACTTTTTGCAACGCTGTTTTCATTAATTTTTTCCTCCATCAAATTAATCAACACTCACCATCATACAATAATGCACCGCGTCTGTAACGGTTTGGGCGGTGATTTTAGGAAATTGTAATTTGTCAGGCCCTTTTTTAATCAACCGGGTGAATTTCATAAAGCTCCGGTGCCACCCGGTCAAGCAAAGCGGTCGGTTGGCCCACCGCCACCAGGGTCAAAGTGTGCATCGCCCGCGAACAAATCGTGTACAGCAATTGCCGTTCGTCATCGCCGGCGTACTTAGCTGCGTTGGCGTCCCAGACGATCACGGCGTCAAATTCCAGCCCCTTGGCCAGGTACGATGGCACCACCAAGGCCCCGTCCACCAAGCGTTGGTTTTCGGTCCGCACCAGGGTCGCCTTGACCCCAGCGGCTTTAAGCGCCGTCGTAATTGCTTCACTGTCCGCCAAACTCTTGCCGATGATCGCAACCTTTTCCCCCGCCGCTTGGGCCTGAGCCAGGGCCGTTTGGACCGCTTGCACCCCGCGGGCGGCGTCGGTAGTAACGACGACTTGGGGTTTGGGCCCCTGGCGATCGAAGGCTTCGATCTTTTCCCCGTCGAGCAGGATTTGGGCGGTGAAATCAGTAATCTGGGCCGTTGACCGGTAAGACTTGGTCAGCTGAACGACCTGGGTTTTATCCGGTTCAAACATCGTACTGAGCTGTTTGAGCAAGCTGCGCGAATTTTCGTGGGTGAAAATTGCCTGGTTCAAATCGCCCAGCAGGGTGAACTTGGCCCGCGGAAAGCAGAACTTCAGGTAGGCCAGCTGGTAGGCATCGTAGTCTTGGACCTCATCAACAAAGACAAAGCGCATTTCCGAATCGCCACGCTTACCGGTCAGCAGGTCGTACAAGTACAGGTAAATCGACACGCCGGCCGCACTGATCTTGCCCGCCTTAAAGGCCGCCAATTGCCGTTCAACGTAAGTCTGCCACTGCGCTGGCGTCAAGTGCCATTTGCTTAGGTCGACCAGGTGGGGCACTACCCGTAGGAGATGAATATATTGGGCGTTGATGTTCAACCAGCGGTGGTGGTCAATCGCCCGCTTGAGCGGGGCCATTTCCTTACGCAGGATCTGCTTGGCAAAGAATTGGTACTCGGCTTCATCGCTGGCAAATTCGCGCGGCCGGTTCTTCAAAAGGGTGTCCATTTCTTCCTTGCTCAGGCTTTGGACCCGCTCTTCGACCCACTTGGCGTGCATTTCATTACCCAAGCGGCTGTTGAGCATCCGGATCAACCGCTCCGTGGTCCCGTCGAGGCGGTTGCTCAAACGGTAGGTCGAGGAAAAGCCGTAATAAATTTCCTTGAGCTTGTCCTTGGAAGCAAACAGGCGGTCACCAAATTTAAGCGGCCGGAACTTCAGGTGCCCATCGGTGCCGAGCCGTTTGGCGTAGCGGCCGGTCGCCTTAAAGAAGGCTAGACTGGTCAACAACTGGTTGGCCCGGGCCTCGATCACGTCGCTTTCTTGTTCAAAGCGTTCGCGCAGGTCCGCCACTTGCAAGCGCGGCACCCGCCGGTTGAGGTACTGGAAGTAGGTCATCTGCACCATGTTGTGTTCCCCCAACTCGGGAAGGACCTGGTCGATGTAGTCGTTAAAGAGCTGGTTAGGCGAGAACATGATCACCTGAGCGGCGGTTAAATTGCCCCGGTAACGGTACAAGAGCCAGGCCACCCGCTGCAAGACCGCCGCCGTTTTCCCACTGCCGGCCGCCCCCTGCACAAAGAGCAAGTCGGCACTGGTATTGCGAATAATCCGGTTTTGCGCCTTTTGGATCGTCGCCACGATGCTCTTCATCTTGGTGCTGGAGTGGTTGCTCAAGGCGGCTAACAGCATTTGGTCGGTCACGGTGGCCTGGGTGTCGTAGAGGGTGACGATCACGCCGTCTGCAATTTGGAACTGGCGCTTTAAGGTCACGTTGACGCTTTGCTCCCCATCTGGAGTCTGATAGCTGACCGGACCGAGCTCGCCTTCGTAGTAGATCGACGAAATCGGCGCCCGCCAGTCGTAAATCAAAAAGTGGTCCGGTGTATCGGTAAAGGAAGCCAGGCCAATATAAATCGTCTCCGCTGCCTGGCCCGGCCGCTCTTCGAAGTCGATCCGGGCAAAGTAGGGTTTGGCTTCCAAGCGTTGCAAGGTCGCCAAGTGGTCCGCCGCGTGCTGCCAGGAATTTTCCCGTTCGTTCAGCATTTGTTGCTGGGCCCGCACGGACAGGGCGGTGTCCATCATCCCTGAGTAGGTCGTCGTATTCATCCGGATGTCGTTGAATTGGGCGTCGATGCTCTTAATGTCACGTTTGGCCGTTTGGATCTTCTTTTCGGCCGCTTGCTTGGCGACCTGCAGTTGCTCCATCACGTGGTCCAAGTATTGTTGTTCGGCTTGTTTCACTGGCTCTGCCACCGTAAATCCCCCTTTAAAAAGCTGGCTGCCGCACGGGCACCTTCAAAGTCAATCTAATTATTATAGCATCTTTCCCCCACCAGACTCGACTCAGACGATTACTGGCTGAAAGCCATTTCTTCTAAGAATTTCCTAAGCCGGGTGAAAAACTTTTCCATCCGGCCGCAAACCCAGTAGAATGAATGTAAGGTCAAAGATGGTTAAACGACAGCAAAGGGGGCCCGGGGATGGCACAATTTTTTTACATACTGACACACTTGCAAGAAGTGATCATCCCCTTGTTCAACTGGTTTGGCAATTGGTCATACTTACTGTTGTTTTTGGTGACCTTCATGGAAACCGGTTTGATCATCTTCCCCTGGCTGCCGGGGGAATCATTGATCTTTGTCGCCGCTTCCCTGGCTGCGTTAAGTCCCACCATTAAAATCAGCATTTTAGTCCCCGGCTTTTTTATCGCCGCCCTGCTCGGGGATTTGACCAACTACACCATCGGCACCAAACTGATTCGCCTGCCTGGGTTGCAAAAGCGGGTCGGCGGACCACGTTTGGCGCAAACGGAGGCCTTTTTTAAACGCTACGGGCTGTTGGCGGTGATCTTCGGCCGCTTTGTCCCGGTCATCCGCAATTTTGTCCCGATGATCGCCGGCAGCGCGAAATTTCCACTGCGCAAATTCATGATCGGCAACCTGATTGGCGTTACCCTCTGGGTGGCCTTAGCGGCCGGTTTAGGCTATTTCTTTGGTTCAATTCCGCTGGTCAAGGAGCACTTCTCCTTGGTCGTGATCGGCATCGTCCTGCTGTCGACCTTGCCGGCCGGGATTATCTACTCCTTGCGGGCGATCCGCCGGCACATCATCAAAAAGCGCCAGTTCTGACCGTCAACGCCCCATTTATTCGCTTAATATGGTAAACTTAATTTCAAACATCAGGGATAAATGGAGGAATTTAACATGGCAGTGAACGTTTACTTGGTCCGCCACGGACAAACTTTTTTGAACAAGTACCACCGAATGCAAGGGTGGTCGGATACCCCGCTGACGGAAAAAGGGAAACAAGACGCCGCCCGGGCGGGACAAGCCTTGGCGCAAGTAGATTTCGACTACGCCTTTGCCTCTGATTTAAAGCGGACGATGGATACCGCCCGGATCCTCTTGGCCAACCACCCGACCAAGATTAAGGAACCCACGCCAGCCCCGGCCTTTCGGGAAGAATTCTTCGGCTACTTTGAAGGCTTGAGCAGCCTGTCGACGGCCGTTTTCGTCAGCGGCAACGACAACTTGAGTTCCTTTGAAGAATTAATTGATACTTACGGTGCCGAAGCAACCCGGGATAAGATCGCCGCCGCCGACACCTCCCACGATGCCGAAGACGACGCCACCTTCTGGGCCCGGCTGACCCCAGGCCTGGACCAATTGCGGGCCCTGCCTGACAACAGTAATGTCTTAGTCGTCTCCCACGGGATGACGATTCGCTCGATCGGCAGCAAGTACGGTTTAAAGGGCGTCCACACTGCCCAACCCCAAAACGGCTCGATCACGAAATTAAGCTTAACGCCAACGGACACCACGATTGATTTTTACAGCCAATTAACACTGCCCGAAGAGTAAGGGGGAACATCAAACTATATGGATACCACCATATCGCGGCCCGAACGGGTCATTATCATTGGGTTGGATAACGACCAGCCCGACTATCAGTATTCGATGACGGAATTAACCGAGCTGGCGGAAGCCAACCAGATGGAAGTCGTCGACCGGCTCGATCAAGCCCTCGACCGGCCAAATGCGGCGACCTACTTTGGCTCCGGGAAAGTTGAAGAATTGGCCCAACTGGTGGCGGCCTTGGAAGTTCCCACCGTGATTGCCAATGACGAACTCTCCCCCAGCCAGCTGCAGAACCTGACCAAGGCGACCGGGGTGCGGGTGATCGACCGGACGGCGCTGATTTTAGAAATCTTTGCCAAGCGCGCCCAATCCAAGGAAGCCAAGATTCAAGTGCAAATCGCCCAACTCCAGTACCGCCTGCCCCGGTTGCAGACCGCCAGTGATCAACGGCTCGACCAACAGACCGGGTCCGGTGGGGGCGGCGGCTTTACCAACCGGGGGGCCGGGGAAACCAAGCTCGAAATGAACCACCGGGTGATCGCCAAGCAGATCAGCCACCTGCGCGCCGAGCTCAAGGAAATTGAAAAGTCCGAACAGACCAAGCGCGCCCAACGCGACAAGGCCGCGATCCCAACCGCAGCGTTGGTCGGTTACACCAACGCCGGTAAGTCAACAATCATGAACCACCTGGTCGAGCGCTATGGGGTAGACGCTGACAAGCAAGTCTTTGAAAAGGACATGCTCTTTGCCACCCTGGACACCAGCGTACGGCAATTGACTTTGCCCGACCAAAAGCGCTTCTTGTTAAGCGACACGGTCGGTTTTGTCTCCAAGCTTCCCCACCACCTGGTCCAAGCCTTTAAGTCGACCTTGACAGAAGCAGCCCAGGCGGATTTACTGATCCAGGTGATCGATTACTCCGATCCGCACTATGAGCAAATGATCAAGACGACGGAAACCACCCTCCAGCAAATTGGGGTGGAAAATATCCCGATGATCTACGTCTTTAACAAGGCCGACCGGACCGAAATCGAATTTCCAACGATGGAAGGTGACGACCGCTTGATCATCTCAGCCAAGGACGGTGCCTCGCTGGACCTCTTGGTGGAAGCCATCAAGCACCACCTCTTTTCGGATTACGAAACCGTCGACCTCTTGATCCCGTTTGCTGACGGGCAAGTCGTCTCCTACTTAAACGAACACGCCACGATCCTCAATACGGAATACGTCAGTGAAGGGACCAAATTACAGGTCGAACTGGCGCCCAAGGATCTGCCGCGGGTGGAAAAATACCGTGTAATGTAAACAACCAGCCCCCTGACTTAACGGAAGCGAGCATAAAGCTCCCGCCAAAGCCAGGGGGCTGTCTTGATTTAATGTTTAAAACGCTGATTGGTTAAGGCAAATAAAAGCAGTAAGCCGAGCAACCAAGCCCCGAGGGACAGCGTCACCAAATTGTAATTGCTGGTGATTCCTAAATTATGCTGAACCGTTTGCGGCAAGTTTACGGCCAGATCCTTGGTCACAATGTGGCGGGTAAGCGCCGCCACCCGAAAGCCTGGCCAGTAATTCAGCAACTTTTGAATTAGCTGTGGCAAAGTCCCGTAGGTAATGTAGGTCCCGGAAAAAAAGCCGGCCAACGTCCCTACAATTGCCGAAAGGGAAGAATAGGCCACCGCCGTTTTGATGAGTTTAATCAATAAGCCGTATAAAAAGCTGGCAATCACGACTAAGCTGAAATTAAACAATAGGGTTGCCAAGAAGGCCACCCCAAACGGGTTATACTGATACTTGAGGCTCAAATAGCCAAAGCAAATTACTGCAAAGACGCCCGTCCCGAGGGCCCCTTCAATCATGGCCGTCAACAAATACAGATAATTAATCGCGCTACTTTTGAGCTGCCCATTCACCAAATAATCCGCCAACCGCCCCGTCTGCTCATCTGAAATCAGCTGTCCGTACGCATTTAAGGGCGTGGTGACCGCCACAATTGAGATCAATCCCGCCATCATCCAGGTATCAATGAAGCGGTCAAAATGGGGGACCCCATTGGCCATAGCAATTAAATTATTGCGCAAAAATAGGATGTAAATAACTAAACTGATGAACATCCCTAAGAAGGAAAAAAACACACCCGCGCGATCCTTAGTGTACAAAAGAAAATTCCGCTGCAAAAATTTCCCCATTAGTCGGCCCCCCTTTCCATCATCGTAAACAGATCCTGATACGTAACCGCCTTGATCTCAAAGGCCGCTTCCAAGAGATCATGCTTTTCAAGGTAGCTAACGGCTTCCTTTGCGGTTTTCGTATAGTGAATCACTTGGTGACCCGCTAAAACAATTTTGTAGTTCGGCTGCTGAGCCAAAAATTGTTGCTTCTCCCCATAAAAACCGATCGTACCGTGCTTTAAAAATAAGATTTTATTTGCATGGGCTAACTCTTCGAGGCGATGCGTAGTAAACAGCAAAATCGTCTGGGGATTTTCTTGACAGTAGGTATCGATCAACGCCCAAATTTGAGTCTGAAATTGGACATCAATCCCCGCGGTCAGTTCATCTAAAATTAATAATTGTGGTTGGCTGGCCGTGGCTCGAAAGTAATTAACAATCCGCTTTTGGCCACCAGAGAGCTGCCCATACGGCATGGTTGGCTCAATTCCAAACTCGCTGATTTGCCTTAAGGCACCCTTCATCTCACGGTTACTCAAACGGCAACTTAAGTTTTGCCGGACCGTTAATTCGTCATCTAAGAGGTTCCCTTGGAAAACCGTGCCAATTTTGATGTCGGCAAGCTCAATGTTGCCCGCATCAACTGGCGTCAAGCCCATTAAACTGTTAAGCAACGTGGTTTTGCCTGCGCCGTTCACCCCAATCAGGGCAATTCGCTCGCCGGGTTCAAAGGTGGCGGAAATATTTTGCAAAATTGATTGTTTAGAAAGGTTATCGATTTTAACTTTCATTGGGATCACCTCTCAAAGTAATGGCTATTTTCCTGATTAAGACATCCAAACGACGGATTACAAAAAACTACAAGATCATCTTTTTCATTTATAAGTAGATTACTTAACAATATCATAGTACTTATTGAAAAAAATGCAACGTTTTCAAAAAAATAAAATCTGACAATAATTATGTCACAATCGAGACTTGATTGTTTTAAATAAACATAGGGCAACATTCAGGTTGTGTCATTTTAGCCACACCGCATCCCCTAGCACCGAATACGTCAGTGAAGGGACCAAATTACAGGTTGAACTGGCGCCCAAGGATCTGCCGCGGGTGGAAAAATACCGTGTAATGTAAACAACCAGCCCCCTGACTTAACGGAAGCGAGCAAAATGCGCTCGCCAAAGCCAGGGGGCTGGTTTAATTTAATGTTTAATGCGCTGATTGGTTAAGGTAAACCGAGCCTAGGGACAGCGTCTGTTGCCATCCTACTGTTGCTTAGGATGAAAAAGTTCATTATGACTGCCAAGGCGCATAAAGCGAAACACTCTTCGCTTATTAATCTCGGTGTAGATAATTAACAAATCAACTTTCCCATCAAGTAAGTGGAAATCCATGTTACCGGCGTAGGGTAATGACGGATCGACTAGCTCATGCGGATTGTATTCGGTCGGAATTTCACCGTATTCAAGGATGTAGTCAATAATTTCTTGCAGCTCAGCCTGAAGATTATCAGCTTTCTTTCGCCACCGATTTACATCCAGCTTGAATTGACGATCAAAGCTGACCTGCCAGTTTTTATTAGTCATTGAAAAGTTCCTTTATGGCCTCGTCAGTGTTATCAAAGGTTTTCGCAGTATTAGGGAGTAGTCCTTCTTCTTCGGCAAAGGCCCGCACAATCGCTTTTCGCGTTTTGTCATTAAAGGTTACCCGCTCAACTTTTGGCGCAGTCTTGATTTCAAACGGCACCTTGCCTTGGATGAGAAATTGCTTTGCCGCCATGGTGAAATAGCCATTGATCGTCATCCCCACACTAGCCAAGCCTTCACTTAATTCTTTCCGCAACTCGGGATCTAAGCGGACGGTAGAACCGGTTTTGACCTTGGACGTTGATGCAGCCATAATAACCCCTCCTTTTGAATAGGTATCATAATGATACCTAAATAGTATTGCAAATTGAGCAAAAAGTCTATCAATGCGACCTCTGCTGACCTTGCGAGTTGCAATTTTTTAATAACGAAGCCCTTAGCCAAAGTAGGTCAAAATCGCCTGCTTATAGACTTCAATATCCTTATGGAAGGTCGAGAGCAACATGTATTCATCGACTTGGTGGGCGGTCCGGTTGCCCGGGCCAAAGACGGCGATCGTCATGTCCGGGTTGCCCTTGATCATTTCCGAGGCGTCAGTGCCAGCCGCGCTGCCGCAGATCTTGATCGACTGGTCAAAGACTTCTTCAGCCACCTGGTGGAGAATCTGGTTAAATTCACCGTGCGGATCAGTCACCACCGGCACCTTTTGCCCCAGTAATTCCAGAGCGAGCTGGGCACCTTCTTGGCGGTTAATGCGGTCGATCAACTCCTGCAGGTGGTCTAAAATCATCAGGTTGGGTTCTTCGGGAATCGTGCGGACCTTCATGTACAAAGCGGCCGTACTCGGGACCGAATTCAGCTGCTGACCCCCTTCGATCTTGGTGACCACCGGCACGGTCTTGCCGAGGTGAGGATTTTCTGCCCCCAGGGTGGCAAAGAAGGCCTGTTGGGCCTGGTAAAAGGTCATCAAAGGCTCGATCGCGTTAAAGCCCAGTTGGGGCATCGAGCTGTGGGCGGCCTTGCCCTTGGAAGTTACTGCATAAGTTAAGGAACCCTTGTTGGCACAGTTAAGCTGGCCAAAGGAAGGTTCGGCTAAAATCATCGCGTCGACGTCGGCCAAGTAGCCAGCTTTGGTGAAGGCTTGGGCCCCTTGCATGTGGTTTTGCGGGCTCGATTCTTCGGCCACCGTCACCAAGAGCTTCACCTTACCGCGGACCGGTTCGGTGCGATCAGCCAGCTCAAACATCGCAATGCACTCGGCCGCCAAGCCGCCCTTCATGTCGGTCGTGCCGCGGCCGTACATCTTGCCGTCCTTGATTTCAGCGCCCAGCGGTTCATGATCCCAGGCGGCTGGGTTGCCCAGGGCGACGACGTCCTCGTGGCCCTCTAAGGCAACTACCTTGTCAATCTCCCCGGTCCCAATTTCCGCGTAAAAGTTGCTGCGCCCGTTTTCGACCGGTAAGACCTGATTGTAAATTCCGCGGGCATCAAAGGCCGCCTTGAGGAAATGGGCGACCCGGTCTTCATGGCCGCCGACGGTGTTTAAGCGAATCAAATCTGCTACGAACTGTTCACGTTCCTGTTTATCCATGTGTTCTCCTTAGTTAATGCGAGTAACGGCACCGAGCTGGCGCACGGTTTCGACGCCATCATGGTGGTTTAAGTAGGCCACCAACTTCGGCAAGCTAACCGCCCCGAGGTACTGGTACTGGCGGCTGTCACCGAGCTGGTAAAAATTAATCGTTTGGTTGGCTTCGACGGTGTAGGCCAGCATGGCGTCAATTTCGCCCGGCGCCAGGCGGTATAGCGTCATCTGACTGGAATGGGCCAGCGGGGCAGCTTGGCTTTTCTTAGCCACGATCAACTGCTGGTGATCCAACGCCCCGGTTAAATTCGCCGGGTACAGCGAAGTCGCAAACTGGTGCCCGCCGTAAACCAAGACCGCCGCGGCCAACTCCGGCGGCGTCAGGTTGGTCGTCAAGTGATCCTTTCCTGAGGTACTGCTGCTAATTTGCTTTGACTGGGTGGTCGCAGAACTGGTCGAGTGCGTTAGGTGCGACGAAGTAGTGATTCTGGATTGGTGATGGAAATAATAGGCGCTACCCCCCGCCACCAAAATGATGATGACCACCAGGCCCCACCACTTGGCGGCACGGGTGCGCGGTTTGCCTGCCATGATAAATTCCTCCTCTGCCATGCGACCCTGCCAATATTTTTTACTATCTTAGCTGATTTTGTGATCAATGAAAAGCAAGCAGGTGTTTATGCGTAAAAAAAGTGGGGCCCTCAACGGTACCTCACTTTTGAAGTTAGATAGTTTGATCGCGGTCTTGCAGGTGCATCCCGTCATCATCATGTTCTGGCCCAAGCAATTCTTGGTTGTTGTCCAATTCGGACTTGCCAGCGAAGTGGTGCTTTTGCAGCCAGATCATGGCCAGCAAGCTCAAGATGACAAAGACGACGATAATCCCGGTCAAGACACTGTTACAGAAGGCCACATAGTGTTCCCCGAGCCCACCGGAGATCCCGTTACGCAAACCTAAGATCGAGTAGGTCATTGGCAGGTACCAGTGAATGACGTTGTAGAACTTCATCGTGACTTCCATTGGGAAGGTCCCCCCGGAACCCCCGAGTTGTAACATCAACAGGACCATGGCCACGAACCGGCCTGGGTTGTCGAAGGTCATCGACAAGAACATTACCAGGGCAAATGAGGCCCAGGCAAACAGCGTCAGCGTCAGGAAGAAGGACGGCACGTGCTTGACTTCCAAGCCCAGCGCCATCATAATGCCCCCTTCGGCCACGGCCATCGCTAAAGCAACCAGGGCTTCAACGGCGACCTTGCTTGCCCACCAACTGGAGGCCTTGCGTCCTTGCAAAGCGACCCGCCGGATTGGGTAAACAAAGTTGAAGACCAAGGCCCCCACGTAAATCGCCACGGACAGCACGTACGGTGCTAAGGCGTGCCCATAGTTTGGCACGTAGGAGTAAGACTTGTGTTTCAAAGTCGTTGGCTTGGCGATCATGTCCGCCGTCTTGTCGGACGTGCGAATCGAGTTGACCTGCTTAGCCCCGGCGGCCAGCTTGTCAGCCAGTTCGCCAGCCCCGGCATTCAATTGGGTAATCCCGCTGACCAGTTGTGGCGTGTTGGCGTTTAATTCCGCCGTCCCGGTCGCTAACTTCGCGACCCCAGCCACTAAGGTTGGCACTTGGCGGTTGAGCATTTGCAAGCTCGAAGCCAAGGTGTTGGCCCCGCTGGTCAGTTGCCCAGAGTTGGCGGCCAGTTGGTTAGCACCGGCCGCGGCTTGGTCAACGCCAGCCGTGTATTGGTCAATCCCAGCGACTAACTTGTTGATGTCGTTTGGATTGATGCCATTCAGTTTATCCAACATCCCGGATGCTTGCAGCTGCTTCATTGTCGCACTTAAACCATTCAACTGGTTCAACAAGTCCTTTGAATCATTCATCATTTTGTTGGCACTACTTAAGGTTTGATTCATAGTTGCCATTTGGCCCAACAAACCTTGAACAGTCCCTAACTGTTGCTTGGCACTGGTTAAGCTCGTTTGCAGTCCGTTTGCTGCATTAGCTGCCGTCTGCGCCCCAGCACCAGCTTGCTTTGCACCAGCCCCAACGGCTTGGACTTGAGCCATGATCTTGGCCTTTTCCTCGGCACTCATGTCAGATGAACTTTGAACAATCCCAGCAATCGTTTGGGCCGCGGCTCCCGCGCTAGTAGCACCGCTCTTAACATCGTTCAAGCCACCGGCAATCCCGCTTTGCGCTTGACTAGCAGCCGTATTCAAATCGCTGATTGAGCCGTTGAGCTTTTCCACATCAACTTTTTGCAATTGACTTTGGATCGTTCCTAACTGTTGTTGCAAACTATTAATTTGATTGCCCAGGGCGCTGGCCTTACCTACTGAATCCATTAACTGACCAGTATTGAGTTGACCAAGCATCCCTTTCATCGCAGTCAAGCTACCAGCCGCTGACTGCAGCTGACCGGCCCCGGCCCGTAAAGCACCAGAGTTGGCCGTCAGTTGACCGAGCCCGTTTTGCAGCTGACCAACTCCGCCGGTATACTGAGCGATCCCGCTAGCCAGCTGCCCACTCCCGTTGGCCAGTTGGCTGGCCCCGGAGCCCAAGGCGCCGACGCTGGAGTTCAGGGTTTGAACCCCGGTATTGACCTGGCTGACCCCGGCCGCGTAGGCCGCAAAGCCGCTGTTCAGCGTGCTGGTCCCGCCCGCCAGTTGGCCGGCGCCATCCGCCGCGGTAGTCATCCCCTTGCCCACAGCTTTCAAAGCCTTAAAGGTCGCCTTGGAGTAGGCCTTAGTAACTTGGTAGCGAATCTCTTGGTTGAGCTTGTTCATTCCCAGTTCACTAATCACTTCGGCAATGTAGTTCAACGATCCATTCGTTTCGTACTTAACTTCCATCTTTTGTGGGTGCTTGTTTAAGACCGTCGTCGCATCCTGGGAGAAGTTCTTTGGAATCGTTACGACCGTATAGTATTGCCGGTGCCGCAGCCCGTAGTGGGCCTTTTTAGCGGAGACAAACTCCCACTTCAAGTCCTTATTCTTCTTTAATTCCTTGACCGTGTCCCGTCCGACAGCCATCGTCTTGCCCTGGTATTCGACCGGGACGTCCTTGTTAACCACGGCGACCGGTAAATCGCCGGTGTTGCCGTACGGATCCCATACTGACTTCAAGAAGAAGATGCTGTATAAAAACGGGATAAAACAAACCACAAAGACGGATAACCGCAAAAGCTTGTTTCGCCAGATGTGACGAAACTCTGCCTTAATCATTTCCCACATATCTCTTTCTGCCCTCTTTCGTCTGGTGTTAGTAATTGGCTAGGCCTCGACTTGCGGTAAGACCTTAATGGCGCGCTTGACAAAGCTGATCACTTCTTCATCGGAAATGTCGTAGTTTTGTTCTTGCCACCAGTAGAGCGCCCCCATGATCGCTCCACTAATGGAATAAGCCGCCAGCGCTGGGTTGGGTGCGTTGTGCAGGACTTGGACGATCGCCGCATCGCGCGGCCCCTTATCGCGCAAGCCCAAGAGAATTTCGCTGCACATCCGCATCAATTCGGAATACAGGGAATCCCGACTCCCCGTGGTCGTCAAATTCCGAAAGAACTTCTTGTGCTGGTTGACGTAAGTAATCAAGGTTTCGATCAATTCGTCTTCCGTCAGCGACTGTTCCCACAGCGTACTCAAGCGCTGGTTAATGGTCTGCTCCAGCAAATCGTACTTATCATGGAAATAACGATAGAAGCTGCTCCGGTGCAGGAGTGCTTCATTACAAATCTGATCAACCGTCAACCGTTCAAAAGGTTGATTTTCGAGCAACGTTTCCAAGGCATTTTGAAAATCCCGGACGGTGCGATTCATCTTCATCAGATTCTCCCCCTTTTTCTGTTTTCCATCGAACATTATAATTAGTCCCTTGGCAGTACAAAACCTTCAAATTGACACGTTAGTATCTAAAAGAGACATTTATATTATTTTATCTCTTTTTGAATATTTTAGTAAATCTTTACTAGACAGGGGTTTTCTGCTACAATTTAAGCAGTCTATGCCAGTAAGCGCTTTCGAGAAGGGAGAACCAATTAATGGATACTTCACAAGAAAAATTCGGCCAATTTGACGGCCAAGATGTTATTAAGTACACGCTGACCAATGATCACAACGTCAGCATCAGCGTCTTAAACTATGGGGGGATCTGGCAAGCCTTCATGGTTCCTGGCCAAGATGGCAAGCGCCACAACCTCTTACTCAGCGCCGACAACTTTGCCGACTTGCACGCCGCTGGCTACAGCATTAACCGGGTGATCGGGCCAACGGCGGGCCGGATTGAAAACGGGGAATTTACGATCAATGGGCAAACCTACCAAGTGGACCGCAACGAAAATGGCAACACCCTGCACGGGGGCAGCACCGGTTGGGGCGACGGCCACTTCTGGGACGTAACTGTCGATGCCGACCGCGGCACGATTACTTTGACCCAAACCTTTAGTCCCGCCGACGACACTTACCCGGGGAACAAAGAGGTTGCTGTGGTTTACACCCTGGGCGAAGACGACAGTGTGACGCTGGACTTCTACGGGGTCACGGATGCTAATACGCTCTTCAACCCGACGAACCACACTTACTGGAACCTCGCCGACGAAAGCGAACCAACAATTGAAGGCTTGGAATTACAGCTGAACTCCAAGTACCACTTGGCCGTTAAGGACGGCAAGATCCCAACCGGAGAAAAAATCGCCAATGCGGGCACGCCGTACGACTTTAGCCAGCTGACCAGCCTCGGGGCCGCGTTAAATGAAATGTTAAAGACGCCGGAACAAGGCTTTGACGACTACTTCGAAGTAACGCCAAGTGCAACGTTGGCTCACGAACCAATTGCCATTTTGCACGACCCGAAGTCAAACCGGACGTTAAAGATGTTCTCTGATCGCAACGGGTTAGTAATGTTCTCCACCGACGGAATTTCTAGCGACGTCAAGCTCAACCGACCGGGCCGGCCGTGGATGGCCTTAGCCTTAGAAGGGCAGACCCTGCCAGATTCGCCTCACCACTTTGATTTTGGGGACGTGACCCTGCGGCCAAACGACCCTAAGCACTACCAAATTCACTACGAAATTGAATACTAATTAACGATAATTAAAAACGACCGGCGAACTTTTCACCGGTCGTTTTTAATTAGGCCAAGCCCACGCGCTTGAAGATATCATCCACGTGGCGGAGGTGCCAGTGGTAATCAAAGGCGTCGTCGAGGTCGGCCTTGGTCAGTTGCTTTTGAATCGTTGGGTCAGCTTCCAAGAGCGGCCGGTACGGCACGTGTTCGGCCCAGCACTTGGCGGTGTACGGCTGAATCAAATCGTAAGCCGCTTCCCGGGTCATTCCCGAGTTGACCAGCTTGAGCAGCACCCGGCCGGAGTAGATCAGGCCCAAGGTTTCGTCCATGTTGTGCTTCATCCGGTCCGGGAAGACGTCTAAGTTCTTTAAGATCTTGCCGAAGCGGTGCAACATGTAGTCCAACAGGGCGGTCGAATCCGGCAGAATCATCCGTTCCGCGCTGGAGTGGGAAATGTCGCGTTCGTGCCAGAGGGTGACGTTTTCCATTGCCGTAACCACGTTCCCGCGCAGGACCCGGGCACAGCCGGTGATGTTTTCCGACCCGATCGGGTTGCGCTTGTGCGGCATCGCTGAGGATCCCTTTTGGCCCTTGGCAAAGTGTTCTTCAACTTCGTGAATTTCCGTCCGTTGCAGGGCGCGAATTTCGGTCGCCATGTTTTCCAGGCTGGTCCCGATCAAGGCCAAAGTCGCCACGTATTCTGCGTGGAGGTCGCGCGGCAGGACCTGGGTAGAAATTTCTTGTGGCCGCAAGCCCAGCTTTTGGCAGACGTACTCTTCCACGAAGGGATCGACTTCGGCAAAGGTGCCGACCGCCCCGGAAATCTTCCCGGCTTCGACCCCCTTCGCGGCGTGTTCGAAGCGTTCTTGATTCCGCTTCATTTCCGAGTACCAGCGGGCCGCCTTCAGCCCAAAGGTGGTTGGTTCGGCGTGAATCCCGTGGGTCCGCCCCATGCAGACGGTGTCCTTGTACTTGCGGGCCAGATCAGCCACGATCGCCATAAAGTCCGTGATGTCTTGGCGCAAGAGGTCGTTGGCCTGCTTTAATTGGTACCCCTGGGCGGTGTCGACCACGTCAGTACTGGTCAAGCCGTAGTGGACCCACTTGCGTTCTGGCCCAAGCGACTTGGAGACGTCGCGGGTAAAGGCGATCACGTCGTGGTGGGTGACGGCTTCGATTTCAGCAATCCCTTCCACGGTAAAGGTGGCGTGGTCACGGATCTTAGCTACATCTTCAGCCGGAATGTGGCCGAGCTTGCTCCAAGCTTCATCAGCGGCAATTTCGACTTCCAGCCAACCGCGGTACTTGTTTTCTTCACTCCAGATCTGCTTCATTTCCGGACGGGTATAACGATCAATCATTAGTAATTAATTCCTCTCTTTTTTATTCGGCTTGGTCAGCCCAAATCTTGCTGGCGGCCACTTCGGCCAAGGTTGCATCAATGTCGTCGGTCAAAATCGTCACGTGACCCATCTTGCGGTCAACCCGACTGGCGGCCTTGCCGTAGTCATGGAAGTGCCAAGCCGGGTGGGCCGTTAATTGGGCGCGGAGGGGTTGGACGTGTTGGCCCAAGACGTTGACCATCACGACCGGCTTGAGCAATTCAATCTTGGGCAGGGGCCAATTGCAAATCGCCCGGTTGTGAATGGCAAACTGGGAGAAGTTGCAGGCTTCAATCGAGTAGTGCCCCGAATTGTGCGGCCGCGGGGCCAACTCGTTAACGTAAATCTCGCCGTCGGTGCCGACAAAGAATTCGACCCCCAAAATTCCCCGTAAGTCCAGGGCGGTCGCAATCCGCTTCGCGGCCGCTTCGGCCTTGGCGGCCACGGCGTCACTGATCCGCGCCGGGACGATGCTGAGGTGCAGGATTTCGTGACGGTGGATATTTTCGGCGATGGGGAAGGTTGTTACCTCCCCATTTTCATTCCGGGCTACCATCACCGAACACTCCAAGGCAAAGTTTACCCAGCCTTCCAAAATCGCATCACCAGTTGCAACGATCCCCTGACACTGGGGCAAATCCGCCGCCGAATGCAGGACGATTTGGCCGTGCCCGTCGTAGCCGCCCTGGCAAGTCTTTAAGACACACGGATAGCCGAGCTGGGCCACGCCCGCTTGCAGGTCAGCTTCATTTTTAACCGCCACAAAGGGCGCCGTTTGACAGCCAGCTTCTTTTAAGAAGGTCTTTTCCCGCAGGCGGTGCTTGGTGGTGTACAAGAGGTGGGTCCCCTGCGGCACGTAAGCCGTCGTCGCGACCTTCTTGAGGGCCTGCAAGTCGACATTTTCAAATTCATAGGTTAAAACGTCACTCTTCGCGGCCAATTCTTCAATCGCCGCAACGTCTTCGTACGGCGCCACGATTTGTTCATCCGCACACTGGCCGGCCGGGCAATTAGGGGTCGGATCTAAAATAATGACCTTCATCCCGGTCTGCTTAGCATCTAACGCCAACATCTGACCGAGCTGGCCACCGCCGATAATCCCGATCGTTTGACCCGGTTGAATCAAGTTAGTCAAGGTGGGCCTCACTTTCTACCGCGGCATCGTGCATCTTTTGGCGGTACGCTTGGATTTGAGCTTGCAAAGCCGGGTTAGTCGTCCCGAGAATTTGCAGGGCTAATAAAGCGGCGTTCTTGGCGCCCGCCACCCCAATCGCCGTCGTAGCGACCGGAATCCCGGCTGGCATCTGCACAATCGACAAGAGCGAGTCCATGCCGCCCAACGCCTTGGTTTGGGCCGGCACCCCGATCACGGGCAGGGGGGTATTGGCCGCAATCATCCCCGGCAGGTGGGCCGCTCCCCCCGCACAAGCGATAATGACCTTGGTCCCCTTTTCAACGGCCGCCTGGGCAAAGGCGAACATTTCCGTTGGCATCCGGTGGGCGGAAATCACGTGCTTTTCGTAGTCCACCCCAAATTGCTCCAAAATCAAACAAGCTTCTTTGACGGTCGGCCAATCCGACTGACTGCCCATTACCACACTGATGCTGCTCATTTTTGCGCCTCCATTGCGTGTGCTGTTTATCCATTGCTTTAATTTCCTTTCTAAGGATACCAAAGGCCAGCGGGGACTTCAAGGAAATTCCGAATAATGTAACGGTGACTGTATTTTAAAGTTCGATAAAATCATCAAATGGCCCCCGGCGCGCCTTTATTTTTCGGTAGTTTTATCGGTAATTTTTGATTTTTCAAAAATCTTTCACTTACCGCGCCCTTTTTGCTGGGTATATAATATTCTTATTTTAAGCAAGAGAGAAGGAAATTTGATGCTAGAGAAAACGTTCTATAAGCAACTGCTCAAGCGCTCGTTTGCCATGCTGGTCAAAATTGTCTTTTGGGACGGCAGCAGCGCGCAGTATGGCCAGGGGGAACCCAAGGCCACCATTACCTTCCGGGAAAAAGTGCCGGTCAGCGCGGTCACCCAAAACGCGTCGATCGCCCTAGGGGAAGCTTACATGGACCAAAAGATTGATATTACCGGTCCAGGCGCTCACCCCCTCCAAGAAGTGATTACCTCAGCTTACCAACAAGCCGGCAGTTTCCTGCGCGACGCCAAACTAAAAAAATTCTTGCCGAAACAAAGTCACGGCGAGGCGCAAAGCCAAGCCGACATTCACAGCCACTACGACGTCGGCAATGATTTTTACCGGCTCTGGCTCGATGACACGCTGACGTATTCGTGCGCCTACTTCACCCCGGAAAATCCAACCAACGACCTAACCGCCGCGCAAATCGCTAAGGTCCACCACATCTTGCAAAAGCTCAATCCCCAACCCGGTCGCCGCCTGCTCGACATTGGCTGTGGCTGGGGGACCTTGATGCTGACGGCCGCCAAGGAATACGACCTGAAAGTCACCGGGGTCACCCTCTCTGAAGAACAATACCAGCTGGTCAAACAGCGGATTGAAGCAGCTGGCCTCAGTGGGGTCGCCGAAGTGCGCCTACAAGACTACCGTGAGCTGGGCGACGAACAGTGGGATTACATTACCTCGGTTGGGATGTTTGAACACGTCGGCCAAGAAAACCTCGGCCTCTACTTCCAAGACGTGGCGAAGTACTTGAAGGCTGATGGGACGGCCCTGATCCACGGCATTACCCGCCAACAAGGCGGCGCCTACAACGGCTGGATCAACAAGTACATCTTCCCGGGCGGCTACATCCCCGGCCTGACGGAAATCATCGACCACATTGAAGCCGCCCACTTGCAAATCGGGGACATGGAAATGCTACGCCGCCACTACCAACGGACACTGGAAATCTGGGACGCCAACTTCAATGCCCACCGCGCCGAAATTGAAACCACCAAGGGGACGCGCTTTACCCGGATGTGGGACCTGTATCTGCAGGCCTGCGCGGCTTCCTTTGAATCCGGCAATATCGACGTCGTCCAATATCTCCTAACCAAGGGGCCGTCGGGCACCGGCTTGCCAATGACCCGCCGGTACATGCTGACCGACCGCTAATCCAGCAAAATTAAAGGGTGACCTTGCGTCCACGCGCAGGGATCACCCTTTTTTGAAACTTCTTTGTTAGAACAGGCCGGTAATCGTCCCGTTTTCATCAATCGTCATCTTCACGGCCGCTGGCGTCTTCCCCAGCCCCGGCATCGTCAGCATCGTCCCGGACAAAGCGACGATAAAGCCGGCCCCGAGCTTTGGCACAAACTCCCGGATGTGGAAAGTAAAGTCACTCGGCGCCCCGAGCGCCGTTTGGTCATCCGAGAAGGAGTACTGGGTCTTGGCGATGCAGACCGGCAGGTTGTCCCAGCCCTGCTTGGTAAATTCGGCCAGTTGCTTTTCCGCCTTCTTGGAAAAGACGACTTCCTTGGCGCCGTAAATCTTGGTCGCCACGGCTTTGACCTTGTCGGCAATTGGCAGTTCAACATCGTAGAGCGGCGTGAAGTCCGCTGGTTGGTCGGCCAATTCGACCACCGCTTCGGCCAGGGCGTGCGTCCCCGCGCCCCCCTTAGCCCAGGCATCGGCGACCACCGCTTTGACGCCCAATTCGGCACAGAGTTCTTGCAGTTTACCAACTTCGGCATCCGTATCAGCGACAAAGTGATTAATCGCAACCACCGCCGGCAGCCCGTAACGTTGGATGTTTTGGACGTGGCGCTTGAGGTTGACAAAGCCGGCTTCTAAGGCCGCTAAGTTTTCGTCCTTCAGGTCAGCTAAAGCCACTCCACCGTTGTACTTTAAGGCCCGGATGGTCGCCACGATGACCACGGCGTCGGGGTGCTTGCCTAAAGCGGGCCGCTTAATGTCGAGGAACTTTTCAGCCCCCAGGTCGGCCCCGAAGCCGGCTTCGGTCACCGTGTAGTCACTTAAGGCCAGGGACGTCTGGGTGGCTAAGACCGAATTGCAGCCGTGGGCAATGTTGGCAAACGGCCCCCCGTGAACAAAGGCGGGCGTGTGATCCAGGGTTTGGACCAGGTTTGGCTTGATGGCATCCTTGAGTAAGATCGTGATTGCATCCGCAAAGCCCAGTTGGCCGACCGTAACGGGTTCCTTGGCCCGGGTGTAGCCCACCACGATTTGCTTGACCCGGCGCTTGAGGTCCATCAGGTCCGTTGACAGACACAGGATCGCCATTAATTCGGACGCCGCCGTAATGTCAAAGCCGGTTTCACGCGGCACCCCTTGCATCACGCCGCCCAGACCGGTCACGACGTTGCGCAGGGCGCGGTCGTTAACGTCTTCGACCCGCCGCCAGATCACCCGGCGGGGATCAAGATCGAGTTCGTTATCCCGCATGATGTAGTTGTCAATCAAGGCCGCCAAGGTGTTGTTGGCACTGGTCAGGGCGTGCAGATCGCCAGTAAAGTGGAGGTTGATGTCTTCCATTGGGATGACTTGACTGTAACCACCCCCGGTGGCACCCCCCTTGATCCCGAAGACCGGTCCCATTGATGGTTCACGCATCGCGATCGTCGTTTGGTGCCCTAATTGGTTCATTGCGTCAGCCAAGCCCACCAAGACGGTCGACTTCCCTTCCCCGGCTGGGGTCGGGTTAATTGCCGTCACCAAGACCAGCTTGTGCTTCTTACCGGCTACTGGGGCAACCGGCGTGGTTACCTTCGCCTTGTAGGGACCGTATTGTTCCAGTTGGTCCTTTTTCAGTCCCACCTTAGCCGCCACAGCTTCGATTGGCAACATTTCCGCTTGATCCGCAATTTGAATATCCGTTAACATCCGATGGCCTCCTCATTAAAAACCGAACAATAATCTCTTATGAAATATTACCGTTCGATTATAACCCTAAAGCAACCATTTCAACAAGCTTAATCATCAGATTTAATCGCTGAAGTGGGCGCCGTCGCCTTGCCAATCGGCTTAACGTCGGCAATATCGAGCAGGAAGGTAAAAATCGGGACCCCGACAATCAAGCCCCAAGTGCCAAAGAGGTGCTCGCTAACCAAGAGGACCACAAAGGTGTAGAAAATTGGCAGTTCCGTCCGGCTCGACATAAATTTGGGATTGAGGACGTAGGCTTCGATCGCGTGGATCACCACCACCATGATTAAAACGTAGGCAATGTAGCGCCAGCCACCGACCGAGTAGGCCACCATGCTGAGGGGGACCAGGGAAATGATCACCCCGGCAACCGGGATTAAACTCAAAATAAAGACCATCAGCCCGAGGGCGAAGATCTGTGGCATGTGCATAAAGGTCAGGCAGATCATCGTAATAACGGTATTGCAAATTGCGATGAAAAACTGGGCTTCTAAGACGACTCCAAAGGTATTGACAAATTTCTTGCCGAAGTAGTAGAGGTCATTAAAGAACCAGCCCAACGACTTGCTGGACAGAAACTGACGGGAAAATTCATTCATCTGGCGCAGTTCAATCGTGTAAAAGAAGCTCAAGATCAATGACATTACAAAGGCAAAAGTCAAGGTCCCCAATGAAGTTAAGGTCGAAACGGCCAGTTGCATCCCGTGCTTGGCCTGAGAAATGATCGTCCCGTTAGAAACGTAGCGGTTGACCCACTGCAAGGTCGTCTTCATATCAGGGCTTTGGTAGAACTTGATCAGCGAGTCGACCATTTTGACGATTTGCTCTACTAAGAGGGGCAAGTAATCGGTCACCACGTAGTACAGGCCCAAGATTAACAGGATGTAGGTGACAATGACGATCAAAACTGGCGGCAAGTGCGGCACAAAGCGTTGCAAAAGCCGGATCCAGTGCACGATCAGGTAAGTAAAGATAAAGGTCAACAGGATGGTATTCATCATCCCCCTCGCCGCATACAAGACCGCAATGATCAGCAATAAGACGACCACCCGGTGCATTGAAATATTGGCGGTAAATTTTTTCCACGACGTCAGCGTCAAGACCCCCTTGAAATTCAGTTTGTTTCTATTTTAACAAATTTGCGGGTTTTGGGTCAGATTCTTCCCTAGTGTTACAATGGAAGAAAACGTTTTCTAAGGAGGGTTTTTTATGAGTTACATTCAAGCCTTACGGCAAAAAGTTGGCCACATGCCCGTGATTCTGACCAGTGCTTCCGGCGCCCTGGTCAACGAAGCGGGCGAAGTCTTATTGCAAGAACGGGCTGATACGGGCGACTGGTGTTTTCCCGGCGGCTACTTAGAATACGGGGAAAGCTTTGCCGCGTGCATGGTGCGTGAATACCAAGAGGACGCCGGCATCGCGATTCGGCCGATCAAACTGCTGGCCCTTCAGGATACCGATGAATACACCTACCCTAACGGGGACGTGCTCCAACCGATCAACGCCTTTTACCTGGTGGAAGCCACCGGCGCTCCCACGACTGCTCCCAAGGCCACGGAGACCGTGCGCACCAAGTACTTCTCCCTTACCGGTCCCCAGCCGAAGTTCTTTAATCAGCAGCACGAAAAGATGTGGGCAATTTTGCAAGCTCACTTCACCCATAAAGCATGACCGGAGCACTAAAAACCGGCCACGTTCTTCCCGAGCGCGGCCGGTTAGCCTTTTAATGATCGTAATATTCAAACTTTAAATCATCATCGGTCAAGACCAGCTTAGAGAGGCTGCCATTCTTCGGTCGTTCGGTAATGTCGTACTTGCCTTCCCCAAAGCGTTCCACCAGGCTCAAGACGGTATTGCCGTGGCTGACCCACAACACGTTGGCCCCATCCGGCAGCCCCGCGTGGCGGATCAAATCAATCCCCTGATCCAGGCGCTGCCAGTACTCAAAGTTATTTTCGGCGTCGTGGAAAGGATCGGCTTCTTTCATCCAATCCTTGGCTTGGCCGATCGAATACTTGGTGACAATGTCCTTGAAGCTCTTGCAACCGTGCGGGGCGCCGGCTAAATACCAGGCTTGGCCCATTTCGGTCCCTTCAAAGACCCCGTAGAATTGTTCCCGCAAGAAGGGACTAATGGCCGTCGGAGCCTTCACCGACGCCTGTTCATTGAGGTCCAGAATCGTCTGGCAGGTTTCAATCGCCCGCGGCAAATCACTGCAAAAAGCCGCCGCAAATTGAATGTCCTTGACCTTTTGCCCGGCCAGTTTGGCGTCTTGCTTGCCCTTTTCGGTCAGCGGCGAGTTCGACCAACCCTGCAGCTTATTGTAGATGTTGTAGTAGGTTTGCCCGTGGCGCACCAAGTAGATATTTAACTTTGTCATCTTTATTTCGCCTCCACTGTGCGTGCTTGATGTCACAGCCTTATTTTACCGCGTTTGGCGCCAAAGTTAAAATCGCTTTCATAACGAATCAGGCGCTGGCTTGCCCCGCAGCCGACAACTTTGCGGCGGCCGCTTGGTCCAGAATCACGATTACATTCGGGTGCTGTTGCAAGACACTGGCTGGCACGGCCGTAGTCACCGGGCCTTCGATCATCGCTTGGATCGCCGCCGCCTTATCGCTGCCGTAGGCTTCCAAGAGAATTTGATCGGCCTGCATGATCGCGCCGATCCCCATTGATAACGCCCGCTTAGGTACGTCAGCGGGCCGGGCAAAGAAGCGGGCGTTGGCCGCAATCGTCGACGGCGTCAGCACCACCTCATGGGTCATGCCATCAAAGGGGCTGCCCGGCTCGTTAAAACCAATGTGCCCATTGCGCCCAATCCCCAACAGCTGCAAACCAACGTGGTGGTCCGTTAAAATTTGGTCATAACGGGCACACTCCGCCGCCGGATCGGTGGCCAAACCATTGGGCAGGTACGATGCCGCAAAGGGCTTGGCAAAAAAGAGGTGGTGGTGCATGTAGTAGGCATAGCTTTGTGGATGGTCGGCTGCCAAACCGACATACTCATCCAGATTAATTGAAATACTGTCGGTAAAATCCAGGTCGCTGGCCACTAATTCGGCGTAGGTGGTTTCTGGCGTTCCCCCAGTCGCCAGGCCGAAGACCTTGACCCCGCGCGCTTTGGCGGCCGCAAAGACCTTTAAGGCGGCCTTCCCCCCGGCTTGCTGATCTTTTACAACGATTATTTGCATTTGGCTGATCCCCCTTCAAATTTTTTCGTCCGTGGTATTGATTTTTGGTCTATACCGGTATATACCAGTTATACAACATCCCCCCACAGTTTGTCAAAGCCTTGCGCTCCTGCCGTGGGCCGACTAAGATTAAACCAGTAGTGATGAAAATTTTAATTGAGGTGAACACCAATGACGACAGTTTTAACCCACGCCACCATTTACACCGGTCATGAAGTCATCCGCGACGGCTACTTGCGCTTTGATCAACAGCTGCAAGCCGTCGGTCCGATGTCCGACTACCAGCCCGCGCCCAGCGATGAAACGCGGATTGACTTAGCCGGGCAAACCGTGGTCCCCGGCTTTATCGACGTCCACAGCCACGGCGGTTACGGCTATGACGCCATGGACGGGAACGCTGACCAAATCGACGCCATGGTCCAACAAATGACCGCTAATGAAGGGGTGACGACCTACTTTGCGACGACGATGACCCAGTCGCACCAAAATATCGCCGCGGCCCTGCAAGCCGTGCACCAAGCAGCGACGACCAATCCGGTCATCCAGGGGATTCACCTGGAAGGACCCTTTGTCTCCCCGGTCTTTAAGGGCGCGCAGCCGGAAGAATACATTGAAGCCCCGGATCTGACAGCTTTCAAAGCTTGGAACGAATTGGCCGGCGGCATGATCAAAGTCGTGACCTATGCCCCAGAAAACCCCGGCAGCCGCGAATTCGAACGGTACTGTCTGGCTAACGGGATCGTCTTGTCCGTCGGCCACAGCAACGCCACCCGGGCGGAAATGAAGCACTCCTTGGCTACCCACGTCACCCACCTCTACAATGCCCAGCGGGGGTTGCAACACCGCGAACCGGGGGTCACCGGGCACGCGCTGTTGGAAGCCAACCTCTACACGGAACTGATCGCCGATGGTTTCCACGTCTATCCCGACATGATCAAGCTGGCGTACGAATTAAAGGGCGCTGACCGGATAGAATTGGTGACCGACTCGATGCGGGCCAAGGGGATGGCCGAGGGGACGTCTGAGCTCGGGGGTCAAACGGTGATCGTCAAGGACAAACAGGCGCGCTTGACTAACGGCCACCTGGCCGGTTCGGTCCTGCGCTTCCCGGACGCCTTTAAAAACATCATTCAGTTTACCGGCTGTTCGATTGCCGACGCCGTCCAGATGTCATCGGGCAACCAAGCCCGCGAATTTAACCTGACCCAAAAGGGCAGCCTAACGGTGGGCAAGGACGCCGACTTAAATGTCTTAGACAGTGATTTAAACTTGCAAATGACCTTCTCCTTGGGGCGCCTGTTCACGCCGGCACACTAACCATCACCACTTCGGGGGTAAATTCCGGGCTTTCCTTTAAAATTAAAAAATTATGAGAAAAGTGTTGACTTCTCTCATAATGGCAGTATAATCAAACTCAATCATTAACCTTGGTACAACAAACACTGTGAATAGGAGAGTAAGCAATAGGCATGGTCACAGCGATCCTGATGTAGTGCAAGCAGGAACCGGCCGGTTGACTGAAAGTAACCTAGGAGTGACGGGGGCGACGAACTGAAGTCTCCGGCGGGTACGCCCGTTATCGCGTCAACGGCTCCCACTTCAAGTGGGGTCCGCAGTAAGGCTGAGTCAGCAATGACTGAGTAAAAATAGGGTGGTAACACGCAACCGCGTCCCTTAGGCACAGGCCTAAGGGACGTTTTTTTGTACCAAAAACTTAGCTAAGCCCTTTAATGATTATCGCTGTCACTGAACTACAAACGAGGAGATAGTTATGGCAATCCATTTTAAATTCCGTCAAGTTATTATTATCGCTTCCCTAATCTTTGGGATGCTGTTTGGGGCCGGAAACTTGATTTTTCCGGTTCACCTGGGACAATTGGCAGGTCAACACTGGTTGCTGGCCAGCAGTGGCTTTTTGCTCTCCGGCGTTTTATTCCCCTTGCTCGCGTTGCTGGCGATCAGCGTCACCCGCGCAACCGGGATCTATGATCTGGCCCGGCCAAATGGGCATTGGTACGCTTTAATTTTCTTAATTTTAGTTCACGCCACCCTCGGGCCCCTATTCGCTACTCCGCGGACGGCTACCGTCCCGTACGCCATTGGGATCGCGCCCCATCTGCCGAGTGCTTGGAATAGTTGGGGCTTGGCGGCATACTCGGCCCTGTTCTTCGGCGCCGTGTATTACTTCTCCGTGCGGGAAACCCACATTACCACGTTGATCGGAAAAATCTTAAACCCCTTATTCTTATTGCTATTATTCAGTATTTTCATCTTGGCTAGTCTGCACCCCTTAGGGGCTACTCAAAGTATCCCGGCTACCGCTCAATATACGGGCCAAGCCTTTACCAATGGTTTCTTACAAGGCTACAACACCATGGATGCTTTAGCCGCCCTAGCGTTTGGGGTTACCGTGATTACCGCGATTCAACAACTGGGTAAGCACCAGCCGCACCAAGTCGCCCTGGCCACTGCCAAAAGTGGTTTGGTGGGGATTGCTGGGATCGGTGCAATCTATTTAGCCCTGACCTGGCTGGGCGCTACCAGTCGCCACCACTTTGCTCTGGCGGCCAACGGAGGCACGACTCTGGCCCAAATTGCCCATTTTTACCTTGGCAACGCGGGGGACGCGATTTTGGCAACGCTGGCCACGGTTACTTGCATGACCAGTGCGATGGGCTTGGTGATCGCCTTTGCCCAAGATTTTCACCGGCGCTTCCCCCGGATTTCTTACCGGGCATTCTTGCGCTTTAACTGTGGCCTGTCCTTTCTTTGCGCCAACTTGGGCTTGGATCAAATCATCACCTGGTCCACGCCGGTCTTGATGTTCTTATACCCCTTGGCTATTACTTTGATTATCTTAGGGCTCTTATCGCCCCTGTTTAAAAATGATCCCTTGGTCTACCGGATCACCACGGCCTTTACCCTCTTCCCGGCTGCCTTTGACATGGCGAATGCCTTGCCTCCAGTCCTGCGGCAAACGGCATTGATTCAAGCCAGCGTCGCCTTTGCCCAGCGGTGGTTCCCCTTCTTTTCCCAGGGCTTAGGGTGGCTGAGCTTTGGCATTTGCGGCTTGGCCTTCGGGTGGCTGATTCACTGGGCGCACCACCAAGCTCAGACTAACCCAACCCTGTCAACTCCTAAAAATTAAGCTGCCCCTTAGTTTGCTGACATATTAAGGCACGCCTAAGCAGCGTCGACCACCCTTTCAGTCGGTTACAAACATAAAAATACGGTCCAAGGCCGTTATTTTAAGGCGAAAGGTTTCTTATCATGCAACTTATCACTTCTTCAGACAGCTAGCAGGTGGTCTGCACTGGAGCCCCATCGTTAACCTGCTCAAGTCGTTCAAAATCAAAACTGGCGCCCACTCAGCAATGCTGAGCCGGCGCCAGTTTTTACTTCACTAAGTGATAGGTTCGATCCCGGTTGCCGCCTTGCTTGGCCAGCCAACCTAGAGCCACGTATTTGTTTAAATAGCGGCGGGTTGTTGCCGCAGATTTCCCCACCAGTTTGACGGCCTCCGGGGTCGTTAAGTACTGATGTTGCTGTAAGTAACGTTCAATCAGGTTCCACGCGGCCTGTTCATTTTTAGCTAATCGCGCATCCCGGACTACCCTTCGCAAAAGTTTATCGCTCATTTTTGTGAGCGATAAACTAACCTTATTCTGATTTACCAAAGAGGGCTGCCATCTTAGCCGCCACCGCTGGGTCGAGGTTATCGGCCAAGGAGCCTGTCGCTTCCGCAGGTTGACTTTGATGACGCTTAATCACCTTTTGGACCTCTTCGATCACCGCTTGGGTCCCGATTTTAATCATGTTGACGCTGATCCGCGCCCCGGCTGCATCGGCATGGCCGCCCCCGCCAAAGTAGTCTTCAGCAAACTTGGCGACATCGACTTGCCCGTTGCTGCGCAAGGAGAGGCTGGTCGGTGAAATCACCATCGCCGCGGCGACGTCCGGGTGTTCCGTAAGCAGGGCGTGAGCAATCTCAGATTTGTAGTCGCTGGCGTAGACAAAGCCCCAGGTCTTACCGTCAATTTTGGCGGTTAAAACATCCTTGAGGTGACTCTTTAAGTAGTGGGCCCGCCGGTCATTTAAAGTCGTGATCAACAATTGGTTGGCCGCCCGGTACTTGGTCCAACTGGTGGCCAACACGGCACTGACAAATTCCGCCGAGTGATCCAGCGGGTAGAACCAGAAGAGCTGGTTGAGTTCATCGGCTGCCTGCCGTTCATCGGCACTCATTTGCGGATCATTTTGCCAGTCCCAGGTATCGTAAGCGCGGATCAATTCCACCACTTCGGCTAGTTCGGCTTGGCGTTCGGCACTGACCTGGCTGAAGTGCGGCTGCGTTTGCAACCAATCCCAAACCAGGCTGGTGGCACTGGGCGTAACGGCCGGATTCTGCGGGGTCACCGCGTTAATGGCGTACTTTTCCCGGGCCGCCGCTTCACTTTCGTGGTGATCAAAGACTAGCCAATGATTGGCAAAGTTGGCATCCAATTGTTGGAAGGTGTAGTCACTGTCCGGGGTCATGTCCATGATGTAAACATCGGTAAACTGCCCGAGGCTTGGGTCACGGAACCACCGCCCCAAAGCAGCGTCAATTTGCCCCGCCCCAATATTTTCAATCTCAAATTCAACGTCCTTAAACATCACGTCGTGCAGAGTTGCTAACAGCAAGGGCCCGCCGAAGCCATCCAAGTCGTTGTGCGAAAAAATTTTAATCCGGGTTTGTGCCATCATATTGCCTCCGTTCATTCGATTGCTTCTATTTTACCGCGTTTGCCACCGGAACAACATGCTTAGCCCTGCCCCTTCAGACTTAATTTTTCGACGTTCAAGACCTTATCGAGCCACCCAGCCGTAAAGGACGCCTCGTGGCTGACCAGGATCAAATTACCACTAAAAGCTTGCAAGGCCTGCTTTAAAGCCTGCTTGGTCTCTTCATCCAAGTGGTTGGTCGGTTCGTCTAAAATCAAGAAGTTGGCCGGCGTTAGTTCCAACAAAGCGAGCTTGACCTTGGTCTGCTCACCCCCAGACAAGAGGTGAAGGGGTTTGACGATATTGGCCGCATTCAAGCCGGCGGCCGCCAACTTTTGGCGGATCGTCTTCGGCAGCATCGTCGGGTACTGGTCTTGAATCACTTGCAAGGGCGTTTGGTTGGGATCATCCCAGAGCAAGTCCTGGTCGAAGTAGGCGATTTTTGCCGACGGCGAAAAGGTCGCCTGACCGCCGAGGGCCTTGATTTCGCCCAGGATTGATTTAATCAGCGTTGATTTCCCAACCCCGTTAAAACCACTGATCAATAACTTTTCACCAGCTGTTAACGAGAAGGTCACCGGCGAAAGCAAAGGCCGGTGGTAGCCCACACTCAGGCGCTCTACCTTGAGGGCGTTAGCCGAACCACTGGCCACGTACGGGAAGTGGAAATGGGCTTGCAAATTATCAGTTGGCGGATCGATCCGTTCCAGCCGGTTGAGCATCTTTTCGCGCGACTTAGCCAGCGTCGACTTCGAGCCCGCCTTGTTCTTACGGATAAAGCGCTCGGCTTTTTCAATCACTACCCGTTGCTTTTCGTATTCCCGCTCCTGGGCCTGCTTGCGCTCTTCTTTTTGGCGCATCGCCTGCTGGAAGCTGCCACGGTACTTGGTGATCTTGCCAAAGGCGACGTCGATAATCGTGTTGGTGACCCGTTCCAAGAAATCATAGTCGTGGGAAATCACCATCGCCGCCCCAGGGTAATCGTTTAGATAACCAATCAGCCACTCAATGTGGGCGGTGTCGAGGTAGTTGGTCGGTTCATCAAGGAGAATCACGTCGGGCTGTTCGAGCAACAGCTTGGCTAAAATCACCTTGGAACGTTGCCCACCACTCATTTCCGCAACCAGGTGATCGGCGCCTAATTCGGTCAAGCCCAACCCGGTCATCACCCGCTCGATCGCCAGGTCAATTCCGTAAAAATCGTGGCCGTCCAGGATTTCTTGAAGGTGCGCCGCTCGATCCATTAAGGAGTCATCCCCGCTGGCCGCATACTGGGCGTAGAGCTGGTTGAGCTCATCATTGACCTGGTAGAGCTCAGCAAAAGCGGTCTTTAAAAAATCGACCAGGGTAATTTCCCGGGAAATATCGACGTATTGATCGAGGTAGCCAATCTTGGTGTGGGGCTGCCACTTGACCTGACCAGCGACCGGTAGGACCTGGCCGATCAAGATCTTGATCAAGGTTGACTTGCCGGCGCCGTTTTGGCCGACCACCCCCATGTGTTCGCCCTTTTCCAGTTGAAAGCTGGCGTCATCATACAATTTTTTCTCGGCGAAACTCATCGTTAGCCCCGCCACATCCAACAGTGCCATTTTTCTCTTCCTTTCTCATTAGGCCTAATTGTTTAATGGTACCACTCTGCCCCGGGCCGTGTACAATCATCCTTTTCCCAACCGCCCCGAATTAGTGCTACAATGAAGCTGAATACCGTTTTGCATAATCCAAAGGGGGTAGAGCATGTCAATTTTGCTGATTTTCGCGAGTCCCCAACCTCACGGGGCCCTCGCCAAGTTGTGTGCGCACTTTACGGCTGGCGCGCAGGCCAGCGGCCAAACCGTGGAACACTTTGACGTCGGCAGTCATCCCATTCCACCACTGCAAACCGATGCGACCGGCGCCTTAGTGGCCCCGCCGGCCCGGTTAACCGCCCTCCAAGCCAAAATTGCGGCGGCCCAGACCGTGGTCTTGGCGACGCCAGTCTACTTATTCGAGATGGATGCCCAATTAAAGGCCGTCATCGACCAACTGGCCGCCCGCACCCCACAACTCCCCGACCAAAAAACCGGGATTTTACTGGCCACCAGCCCCGAACGGGAATTTACCTACCTCAAGTCGGAAATCAAAGCCTGCTTCGACCACTTTGGCTGGCGGTTTGGGGGCCAAATGCTAGCCGCCCAGGTCCCCGACACCCCGAGTGCCGACCTGCGCTTTTACCCCGCGGTCGCTACCGCCTTGGGGCAGAGCTGTCATTAATTTAACCGAGCCCAACCGGCGGAGCTGACCATCAGTCCCGCCGGTTTTATTAGTTTGGCCCCGGCCTACCTGCGACCGCACCTGGGCTTAACTGATTTTGGAATAGCAATTGCAATCACTGAACAGATTCGCTATAATCACACCAATTCTCAGTTAATTTTAATCATATTCACATAAATGAGGTGACCTGCCGTGAAAGCAATTGTAACCACCGTCGGCCAAGATCAAGTCGGCATTATCGCCGGGGTCAGTCAGTACTTAGCCCAAGCCCACATTAATATTTTAGACGTTTCCCAAACCATCATGGCCGGTTACTTCACCATGATGATGGCCGTCGAGGTCCCCGCTGGCGCAGATTTCACCCAGTTAGCCACGGAATTGACCAGCCTTGGTCATACCCTGGGGGTTGAGATCAATATCCGCAACGAGCAGCTGTACCGCGCCATGCACCAATTGGAGGGCTAGCCATGGAATTAGCAAAGATTCAAGAAACACTCCGGATGCTCAACGACGAAAAACTCGATGTCCGCACGATCACGATGGGGATCTCCCTCTTAGATTGTATCGATGCCGACAGTACCCGGGCTTGCCAAAAGATTTACGATAAAATCACCACCAAGGCCGCCCACCTTGTCGAAGTCGGCCAAGCAATCGAAGCGGAATTTGGGATTCCGATTGTCAATAAGCGGGTAACGGTGACGCCAATTGCCCTGATCGCCGCCGCCAGCGAAACGACCGATTACGTCCCCTTTGCGCGCACCCTCGATCGTGCGGCGCAAACCCTGGGGATTGATTTTATTGGCGGCTTTTCGGCCCTGGTCCAAAAGGGCTATCACCAAGGGGATCAACGCTTAATCGCTGCGCTGCCCCAAGCCTTAGCCGAGACTGATTTAGTTTGCGGTTCAGTCAACGTTGGTTCGACCCGCAGCGGGATCAACATGGACGCCGTTGCCGACCTCGGCCAAGCCATTCGCCAGGCCGCCCAGCAAGACGTAATGGCCAACGCCAAATTGGTCGTCTTCTGTAATGCCGTCGCCGATAATCCCTTTATGGCTGGTGGCTTTCATGGGGTCAGTGAAGCCGACGTCGTCATTAACGCCGGCGTTTCCGGGCCCGGCGTGATCAAGGCGGCACTTGAAAAGGTCCAAGGCCAACCCTTAGACGTGGTCGCCGAAACAATTAAGCAAACCGCCTTTAAGGTCACCCGGATGGGGCAATTGGTCGGCAGCCAAGCCGCCCAACGCTTAGGGGTACCCTTTGGGATTGTCGACCTGTCCTTGGCCCCGACCCCCGCGGTGGGTGATTCGGTCGCCCAGGTCTTAGAAGAAATCGGCCTCAGCCAAGTTGGCGGGCACGGGACGACTGCCGCCTTAGCCTTGCTTAATGACGCCGTCAAAAAGGGCGGCATCATGGCTTGCAGCCACGTCGGCGGGCTATCCGGGGCCTTTATTCCGGTATCTGAGGACGCTGGCATGATTGACGCCGTTCAGGCCGGTACCCTGTCGTTGGCCAAGCTGGAAGCGATGACGGCGGTCTGCTCGGTCGGCCTTGATATGATTGCCATTCCTGGCGACACCCCGGCCACCACGATCAGTGCCATGATTGCCGACGAAGCCGCCATCGGGATGATCAATAATAAGACGACCGCCGTCCGCATCATTCCCGTCCCGGGCAAGCAAGTTGGTGACACCGTGGAATTCGGCGGCTTGCTGGGCCATGCGCCAATCATGGGCGTCAATCCGGCTTCTGCCGCCGCCTTGATCGAACGGGGCGGCCAAATTCCGGCGCCGATTCATAGTTTTAAGAACTAGTTTTCCGCCAACTTTCGGTTCCTTAACTAGCGGGAAGATGCCGACTTGATCTTTCATTAAATTACCGGTTAATTTGTCAGCGGTTTTACGAATTAACCGGTTTTTCTTTTGATCAATCCCCTTCTTAAAAAGAAATATAGTCCGTTGCTTTCTAAAATGTTTATAACCAAATTATGAACCACACTTGAAAACCGCCGTCGGATACGCCAACTGAGCGTTTGTTGCTTACTTCTCCGCTGGCCTATAAAGCTTGCTTCAGAACAGCCATTCAGTCCGCAACCCTTCCTGGTTAAAATTTAAAAATTCTTAAAGGGATGGTCATCAATCCGCCAGGGACATTTCCCCGCCATTTGCGCCGCTTTCCCCAAGCATGTTACGGTGGTTAAGGAAAATTTCACAAATCACTTGGCTCAAAAGGAGAAATTATTTTGACATACCTATTGGCAAACCCACTAACCTACATTATTCTCGGCATGATAATTCAACACCTAATCGCCCCACGGCTTAAATGGCGCTACGGGATTGCCATCTTGCCCACGTTCATCGTGATTTTTGGCATCTATGCGGTCGCAAGCCAGCGCACTTCTTACCTTGGCCTGCTTGGCTATTTGGCCATTGCAATCATCTTTTTGCTGATGGCGTATACTTCGCGAGACGATTTACGGAAGAAAAACCAGGCTTAATTAACGCCAAAAGCACCGCTTAAACTGCCCTTGGGGGCCCTTTAAGCGGTGCTTTTACGCAATTAAGATAACTAACACGGTTAATCCACTTTCACATCCGCGTTGACCTCAGCGGCTACCGCTAGGTCCGGGCCATCGACCCGGGCGGCGACTGCCCAAACGTAGAAGAAGAGCGAGGCAACGATAATTACCAAGAAGTCGTATGGATACTTGAGGAAATCGTGGCCGCCAAAGCCACTGCTCCCGAGGTAAGAGACGACTGAAATAAAGACCAGGTAGGCCAAGAGCCAGCCCGCCCCTTGCAGCTGTTGTTTTAACGGGACCCGGTTGTACTTGCGGTCGTAGTAGAAGTAGATTGGCAACCCCAATAAGACGATCCCGATCACTTCGACCGTCGTCGGCCACATCGCCCAGTAAATTACCAAGCCGGTCAAGACAAAGGAGAGCGGCGCAACCCAGCGCAAGTGCTTGGAATGAAAGGGCCGCTTAAAGCCCGGCCGCATTTTGCGCAGGGCCACGGCGGTTACTGGGCCGGTCGCGTAGGCGACAAAGGTCGAAATCGACACCACCGTCGCTAACTTGCTCCAATCGCGGAAGAAGTAGACCAGCACCATCGCCAAGGCTAAATCAGCCAGCATGGCAAAGCGCGGAATCATGTAACGGCGGTTTAACCGGCCGACCCAGGCCGGCAAATTGCCGTTGCGCGTCATCGCCGCCAAGGTCCGCGAAGCCGTCGCCACAAAGGTCACCCCGGTCCCAAACGGTGAGACAAAGGCGTCGACGTACAAGAGCAAGGACAGCCAGTGCAAGCCCAACAAAATCGCTAGGTCAGCAAAAGGCGAGGCGAAGTTAACACCGTGCCAGCCGACCTGAGCCAAGGTCGCCGGAGACACCGCCCCGATAAAGGCGACTTGCAAGAGGATGTAGATAACCGCCGTAATCGTCAACGACAGCCAGACCCCGCGAAAGATATTCTTTTGCGGGTTAACCATTTCCCCGGCCATGTTAATCACAGTTTGAAAGGCGTCGTAGGACAGGATGATCCCGGAGACGGCGACCGCCTCAAAGATCCCCCGCGTCCCGTAGGGCATAAAGGTTGCGGTACTATGGCCGAAATTGCCCGGGTGAAAGCCGACCCAGATCAAGGTCAAAATCGTCAAACTCGGGATCAAAAGCTTAAAGACCGCCACCAGGCTGGTAAAGCGGGTCAAGAGCTTGACCGACCAGAAATTAATCAAGGTAAAGACGATCATAATCAAATAAACACCGAGCAACCCCGCGGTGGTAATCGCCCCGTCGGCCATTAAATGGCGGGTCCAATTGGCCCAGCCCCAAGGCCAAGTACTCATGTATTGAACACAGGCGACCGCTTCAATCGGCAAGAGGGTCACCAAAGAAACCCAGTTGGCCCACGCGGCCATAAAGCCCAAGAGGGGGCCGTGACTGTACTGGGCAAAGCGGCTCATGCCACCGGATTCGGGAAACATCGTCCCTAATTCGACGTAGTTAAAGGCAATCAGAATCATGATGACCGCCCCAATAATCCACGAAATCACCGCGGCGGGACCCGCTACCCGGGCCGCCGCACCGGAGCCAAACAGCCAGCCCGAGCCAATCAAAGAGCTCAAGGCCAGCATGACCCCGGCAAATAAACTAATTTTTGTTTGGCGCATCTGTTTTCCTCTCTTCTCAACTTATGGATCGCAAAATAATATTATAGCACCGCTAAATTTAAAAGAAAAAAGCCGCCCGGCCGGACCGCTTTAACTTAGTCACAATCACCATTTTGGCAGCCGCACAGCTTTTTCAGCGGGAAGGGGCGCTGCCAATAAAAGCCCTGTTGATAATGGCAGCCTTGCTTGAGCAGGGCTTCGGCCAGGAGTTGGTCTTCAATCCCTTCCACGACCAAATCCAAGTTGCGGCTCGCCGCCAGCTCCTGCCAAGCCCGGGCAAAGAGCAGTTTACTCTGCTGGTCGCGGCGTTGGAACAGCAAGAGGGAAAATTTGATCCGACTCAGGTAAGTCGAATTATCAATTACCGCTTGTAAGCTGTTGTAGCCCGACCCGACATCATCCAAGCTGATCGCAAAGCCCAGGTTTTGGGCCCGCGCCAAGAGACGGCCGAAGTTGGCTGCCGCGTCAAAGCTGCTCTCGTTGCGTTCGGTGATTTCAATGTTGATCTGCGGACCGACCTGGCGCAATTGGGCTAAGTAATCCCAGACATCCGGGTAGTGAAACTGCCAAGGATCAATGTTAACGTCAATCGTCAAGCGAGGCTGATGATCCGCAAAGTGGGCCAATTGAGCAAGCATCCATTGCCGCAACGCCTGCCGGGCACTGGCCGTGGCCGTCGTCGCATACAATTCCTGGGGCAACAAGGGCCGGCCGCCTTTTTTCCGCAATAAGACCTCGTAGTCACACGGCTGGGCCGCCTCCAACGTCGTCACCTGGTAAATTGGCTGGCAATACAACTCTAACTGCTCAATCAACCCCATTTTTTTACCCCCTCTTGACCAAGAAGAACCTGGTCGGTGATTCGCCGATCTCGAGCTGGGTCAAGAAACAGTGCACCGTCGCAAGTTGGTGATCAATTTGGTCAAAGAAATACTCACCCAGCTTTTCAAGGGACGGATTTTCCTGATCAAACGGCGGTACAAGGTTTAGAAATTGGCCTTGCAATGGGTCAATGATCGTTTGAATCTGCTCTTCAATCTCGTTGAATCGAATAAAATGTTCATCGCTGCCCCGCGCGACTTGGCAAATCAACTCCCAGGTATGGGGGTGTTCTTCCCCCATTTGGTTGTTCCACCGCATCGCGTGGCTGGCGTTTAAGTAAAAATGCAAGCGGTAGCTGTACCGTTTTTCCATTTTCTTCACTCCTTAGCAATTTTAACAGGTTTAAGACCGTTTTTGACCCCTTTTTCGCCAATTGCCCGGGACTTTTTTCGCCGGGGTCGCCGGACTTAAGCCATTGATCAGCCCTGACAAGCGGAACAGGTCGGTCACCAATTGATAAAGCGGCAAGGTAAAAAAGGTCCACCAGTGGCGATCACAATAGTTGCGTTCCGTCTTATCAAACCGCAGATAAAATAAGACGTTGCTCAAATTTAAGCCGGCAATCCACAAATACAGCAAGTAAACTATGGCAAACGAAAGGCCCACCAACCGTCCCGGATAGCCCAGCCCTAACAATAAGCCCCCCATCACCAACCAGGCAACTTTCAAAAGGGCCATCGTGTGATCCAAGAGTAAGCGCCGGACCAAGAAATTGGCAAAGAGCCCCGTTAAACTCAGCTTGGTCGCCAAAAAAGCCCGGATCACTTCGATTTCACCCCGTTGCCACCGTTGGTATTTCGCGTTGAGCGCGGCCCAGTTCGGCGCTGGGGGCGCGTAAAAGACCGCCGTCGGGCATAGAATCACTTTGCCCTTCAAGTAGTAGCGGATTTGAAAGGCCATGTCGGTCGCCACCCCAACCGTCTCAACACTGTACATCCGGCTTTGCATCAAAGCCGAACGGCGAAAGGCCGCCAAGGCCCCCGACAGGGTGATTAACTGGTCGGTTTGTGATTCGGCCGTTCGCCCCGCCAAAAAGGCAATCGCGTGGGCCAAATACTCACTGTGGTGCATCCAACGGTGGTGGCGATCAGCTTCAATCAACTTGCGGTTGCACAAGACGGCCCCGGTCTGGGCTTGGACCGCCGGATCCAGCATAAAGTTGTGAATGAAATTCTTTAAGGCGTGTTTGCCCAACAGCCCGGTACTGTCCATCGTGACTACGTAGTCCCCACTGCTGGCATAGATCGCCATGTTCAACGCCTGGGCCTTGCCCCGCTGCGGCCCTTCCAGCCACTGCAGGCGCAAATCGCGCAATTCTTTTTGCATGGTTTGGTAGACTTGCCAGCTCTGGTCGGTACTTTGGTTATTGGCACAGATCACCGTAATCAATTCATTGGGGTAGTCACAGCGGGCAATCGAACGCAAACACGCAGCCAGGGTGTCCGCAGCATTATAGACCGGTAAAATAATCGTCACTTGGGGCATCCGACCGGGAACTTCCCCACTGGGGACGGCAACCGGCTTGAAATGAATGTGCCACCAGCCCCACAGGGCTACTAACAATTCAAACAGAGCGGGAATTACTAGCCAGGCCGTCCAAAAGCCCATCTGAAGCAAGGTTTCTTGGATCATTATTTGCCTCCGTAATTAAAGCGCACCGTCCCCGGCCGGGTCAGCTGGGCCTTGGTAAAGACGTAGTAATACAAAGGAATGATTAACCCGTAAAACAGCCCCCGCCCAACCAAAGCGTGGGCCCACCAAAAGGCCGCGCTGCCCTGGGTGGCCAACAGCAACGCGACGACCGTCAAGCGTAAAACGTTGGCTAGGGCCAGCCAGCCCAAGCCGATCACGGTCCACTTTACGCGGTGCCGCCAGGTATAGAGGGGGAAGAACCATAACAAGCCCAGGTAAACGATGCTTTCCATTAAGCCGGTGCATTCATAGTCCACGGCCAAGATGCTCAACCCCGTCGGTCCCGGGATGTTCAACAGCGGCGCGCCCGGCGTACCGGTGTAGCAGCCGCTGAGGGTCCCAACGCCCCCGACTACCCGGGCCAAGACCTGCGCCCAAGCTTGCGCGAGCGGCCCGGTCAAGGCGCCGGTCAGAAAAATCATCAGTCCCAAACTGCCCAACCAAAACCTAACAGCCCGCTGGCCCGACCACTTACTACTGACGAAGGCTGCCAGCCAAATCAGCAAGCCCAGGCCGATTAACCATAATTTCATCATCTACCCACCTGCTTTCGTCGTCCCCACCAGCTACCACCTAGCACGAGCCCCAAGCCAACCAGGCTTAGCCAGCCCCCACTGGGCGCCCCGTGATAGCTGATTCCTTGCTGAGCATTGAGGGTCGGGTGGTTAAAATACCAACTGGTAGCCGGGCTGGCCAGGGTGCCTTGTTTCCCAATCGCCGCGAGGGGCAAAGCCATGCGCAGGGTTTCGCGCCCCTGGTGATCCCGCCGGACGTAGGCCCCCCGCTTAACAAAACGGAGCGTCCAATTGTGCCGGACATCGACCACTTGAACGGTTAAAAAGGTCCGTTGGCCGGGCTGGAGGGTTTGCAACCGGTGGGTCGGGTGGCGACTGACGCCGTTGGTCAAGTTCAAGACGTACTGCCGGTGGTTAACGGTCAAGCGGTAGCCTTGGGCCAACAAGGGCTGGGCCGTTTGCCCCGCAACTTGGAGGTAGACGTTGCGCTGGTCAACGGCTAATTTGGCCTTGACGGCCGGTTGCTTGGCCCGGTGCCAACCGTCAGCTTGGTACGGCCGCCAGGTCGCCGCATCGGTCAGCTTAACCCGGTCGGTCGGCTGGGGCTGAAAGGTCCCCTGGCGGGCCTGCCAGAGCGGCGCCGGCTGCCCCCACGCCGCCTGGCCGCATACTGGCCCCCACGTCAGCCCCAATAAAACTGCTACCAGCATTAGTCCGCCCCGTCCCGTCTTCATTCCGCAACCTCCTTTGCCTGCGGTTGATTAAAGATCCGCACCTGATTGCGGCCATGCCTTTTGGCCGAATACAAGGCCTGATCAGCCCGCTCAAAGACTGGCCCCAGCTTTTCACCGGCTTGCCAGAAGGTGATCCCCGCCGAAAAAGTCAACCGCAGCCGTTCGCCCTGGTGGGTAAAGAAGGGCTGGGCGGCAAAGATCCGTTGGTCGGTCTTGAGCCGATCGACCACCTCGTGGAAGCGCTCGGCCCTGACGTTGGTAAAGACAATGCAAAATTCCTCGCCCCCGTAGCGGAAGACCCGGGCGCTGACGTGTTTTTCATTTTGCATTGCTGCCGCCAAAAAATTGGCCAAGTACTGGAGGGCTAAGTTCCCAGTGACGTGACCATAACGATCATTGACCGACTTAAACCGGTCGACGTCGATCACCGCAATCGCGACATCCCCTTCCCAAGTCGCCGCTTGTTCCGTGTAGTCAACCAAGGAGCGGTAATTGCCCAGCCCCGTTAATTCATCAAACAAGCTATTGTGATAGGCTTGCTTGTAGAGGTTGATGTTTAACAATTCCTGTTCAAATAAGTAACGGTAGACCACTAAGATCAATAGCGTCCCGCAGGTCAGTTCTACGGCGTGGTGGATCGGGACGTTTAAGGTCGTTACATCAATCTCGTTCAACCAGTACATGACGTAGGGGCCCCCAATGTTTAAAATCAGCATCTGAATCGTCATGCTGATCGTCGACCCCCGCGAAGCCAAGCGGCTGCCTAAGACAGTCACAAGCATAAACAGCAGCCAGCCGACCCACAGACTTTGGTAAATCACGGGTCGACTGCCCATTAACACCAAGCAACTGTTCACTACAAACGGCGTCAAGCACGCCACGTAGGCCCCATAAACCCCCGTGTTCAAGAGGTTATACATTAAGATAGCAATGACGTACTGGTAAAAACAATAATCCGTCAGCTGGTAGGACATGAAGGTAATCACGTACTCTTGCACCAAAAAGACCACCGTCACGATTAAAAACTGCCACGGCCAACTGTGCTTGACCAAGGTCCGTTCGTACAGGGTGTAATTTCCCATGATAAAGGCCGTAATCACGAGGGGAATGATTACCACAATTGTTATGTATCCTGGCATCTCAGTCACCTACCCGGCTTAAATGCATACCCCAGCAATTACCATTGTCACTATCGGTCCCATCCATTTGCAAAATCCTCCCTTAGCCGGACCAACTAGAACACAGGCTGACCCGACAGTGTGATTAATTAACTTATAATTGGCCCACTTATTTTAATTTTTTATCATTTGATTGTCAAACGCTCCACCATGGCGCAACTGCGGCCGCGCGGCCTGTCAACCCGTTAGTCCCCCGCCTTTCCGTCCCTTTTCAGCGCGTGGGCTTTGCTTTGTTAAGTTTTCACCGCCAAATCGGTAAAATAAAAAGGTTCGCCCCCCGCAATTAGAGTGACGAACCCTGTTTTTCGGCCATTTATTTTTTCCGCCGGAATTTAACCGTCAGATACGAAGTGATGATAAAGACCACCACAAAGATTGCAATATCAATCAACATTTTAGTGCCCCACTTAGTCGGCTAAGGCGGCGCGAACTTCAACTTCCGTTGGGATCGAAGGCATGGCCCCCATCTTTTGGACCGTTAAGCTGGACGCCCGTTGCGCGTAAACCAAGGCGTCGGCAACGTTGCTCAAGTCGGTCGCTAATTGCGAAGCCAAGGCCCCAATAAAGGTGTCCCCCGCGGCCGTCGTGTCGACTGCCTTGACTTTAAAGGCGGGTACCATTCCGTGGCCGTGCGGCGTGCAGTAGAAGACGCCCCGCGAACCAAGGGTGATCAAGAGGTTGTTGACCCCGTGTGCCTTAAAGTAGTCCGCCGTTTCAAGCATTGCGGCTTCACTGTCGACGGCAATCCCGGTTAAGACTTCGCTTTCGCTTTCGTTGGGAATAACCACGTCCGTAACCGCTAATAATTCCGGCAGAATTTCCTTAGCCGGCGCTGGGTTCAAGATCGTCGTGACCCCGTGGGCCTTGGCTTGCTTAAAGGCCGCTGCCGTGACTGCTTGCGGCGTTTCAAATTGGGCAATCAAGAAGTCACAGTCCTTAAACAGGTCGTCAGTCCCCTTCAACAAACTTTCGTCCATTCCGAAGTTGGCGCCGGCGTACACCATAATATCGTTTTGGCCGTTGGCATCAAGGGTGATGATCGCCGAGCCCGTCCCGTGGCGCGGATCATTTTGTAAGAACTTGGTGTCGATTCCATCTTCTTGCAGGGCTTCGCGCATGAACTTCCCTTCGTTGTCTTCACCGACCATCCCGATAAAGGCCACTTGCGCCCCCGACCGGACGGCGGCAACAGCTTGGTTAGCCCCCTTGCCCCCTGGGGCCGAGCTCTTATCGTTGGCCGAAATAGTTTCCCCCGGTTGTGGGAAACGGGTCACATGATAGGTCGTATCCAGGTTTAAACTCCCTAAGACAGCAATTTTCTTGGTCATCAGGCTTCCTCCTTTATGGTGCCACGTTTCTTTAGTAAAAGCTTTTAGCTAATTTCATTACCAATTTACCAGCGGACTTGTCCCTTGACAAGCGCTTCTGCAATCTTCTTTATTTTACCCGGTTTCCCGGGAAATGAAAAGCCGCCCAGGACGCAACCCGGACGACTGGTTTGGTTATTCAGCTAATTTGCGGTCCAAATAATGGGCTAGTTTTTCCTTGGGGTACAGGCCGGTGACCTTTTCCTTGGCCACCCCATCCCGGAACAACACTAAGCTTGGGATACTCATAACCTTGTAGCGCTGCGGAATGGCCGCGTCCTGTTCGACATCAAATTTAACAAACTTGATCCGGTCCCCGTATTCAGCTTCTAATTGCGCTAAGACCGGAGCCATCATCTTGCACGGGCCACACCAGTCCGCCCAAAAATCCACCAAGGTAATGGGCCCCGCTAATTGGTCATCAAAATTGGCGGGTGTTGCTTCAATTGCCATTTACTTTTCTCCTTTACTGTGTTGATTCCGCCGCAAAAAGTGTACCCCGATCGTAGCCGCGAAGATCAAGAGGATGAAAATCCCAAAGATTCCGGACGGAATTTCAATGTCAATCATTGGCACCGTCAAGAATAATTTGACGGCAATCACGGCGATCAAGAAGTAGGCCATCGGTTCCAATTCTGGCACCTTGCGCATCAATTTCATGATCACTTCAGCGATCCCCCGCATACACAAGATCCCAATCAAACCCCCGATCAAGACGATCACCGGATTGTTGGAAACGGCCAGGGCCGCCAAGACCGAATCAATCGAAAAAACGATATCGGTAAACTCAATTTGCGCCACCACCGCCCAAAAACGCTTGCGCCCGGTGAGTTTACCGGCCAAATTGCGCTTTTGTTTGTGGATCGGTCGCTTACCGAAAAACTTAACGTGGAAGAAGCGATACGACATGTAGAGCAGGTAGGCTGCCCCTAAGGCCTTGATTTCCCAGAAGTGAATCAAGTAGGTCCCGATCCCGATCACTAAGAACCGGAACAGGTAGGAACCCCAAATCCCGTAAAACAAGGATTCTTCTTGTTCACGCAGCGTGGGCAAGACCCGGGTCTGGGCGGCTAACACCACCGCGTTGTCAACCGACAACAGACACTCCATCATCACCAACGATAAGATAATCAGCCAGTCCTGGCCTGACGTCACGACCATCTTCCAATTTGCTAAATCAAAAAACGGTCCGTAAAGTTGTTGTAAAAGTGACAATTAGATCCCCCTTTAATTATTTTGGTTGCCATAATTTTACCAAATCCGGCGGAAAAGCGGTAGGCAAAGGTACCCAAATTGTCTCTTTTTGCTTGGAAAAAGGAAGGACGAGGTCCTGTTTGACCCCGTGCAACAACATCCGCGGCCCGCCCCCCGGGGCGTAGAGGGGATCGCCAACAATCGGGTGGCCGCTATAAGCTAAGTGCACGCGCAACTGGTGGGTGCGGCCAGTATGCAGCGTTAAGTAGACCAGACTGGTCGTCGCCGTGGTCGCCACCACCTGGTAGGTCGTCTGCGCGGGCTGGGCGTTGACCCCATTGACCTGCCGTTTGCGCCGGTCCTGTGGATCACGGCCAATCGGCCAGGTTAATTCCCCCCGCGGGGCCGGGAAATGCCCAGTCACAACAGCTACATAGGCGCGGTGCATCAAACCGGCACTGAGGTAGCGATCCAAAATCGGCACCACCACCGGATTTTTCGCCACCAACATCGCCCCACTGGTCGCTTGATCCAAGCGGTGGACCATAAACGCCCCAGTCTGTGGCTGATTCGCCAGGTAGCCGGCCACCGCATTCAGCGCCGTCCCGGTTTCGCCGGGTTGGTTGGGGTGACTTTTTTGGCCGGCCGGCTTATCGATCACCAGCACGTCCCGATTTTCAAAGAGGATGGTTGGCTGAGCGTTGGGGGTTGGTAAATAGTTGGACGTTGCCGTCCGGAATTCATCGCCGTTGAATTGCAACCGAACGTGCGCCCCAGCGTCAACACGCTCATTCATCGACTGGTACTGGCCGTTGACCAGGACTTGCCGGCGTACCCGTAAATAGTGCACAAACCGGTGGGGCAGCCACCAAGTCTGTTCTAAGAGCGTTCGCAATGGTTGGTCCCCTTGTTCAGGTGGGACGATTATTTCAAGTTGCCCCTGCCAAGCTGTCATTTCATCGGTCCTTTCCATTTATTTCCCGGGAAATCCTAGTGAATCATTGATCTGACTTTACATTTGCCCCAAATCAGTGTTGAATTAATAAGGAAAACAACGTTTCGGAGGTGGGGTCAATGTTAAGTTCAGTAAAAATCAACACGCACGGTCACTGGGTCAGTGTCTTTGAGCCCCTCCCCCGGGAACGCCAGGACCTGTACGAAAAATATGAAGTCACCCCGGCCTTGCTCGATTACGCGATTGACCCCTACGAAAAAGCCCGGGTCGAAATTGATCGCGACGCTGGCGTGACCCTGCTGATTTTTGACGTCTACGTTCCCAACCATAAACTCTCGGCGCCCCAAACCGCCCCGGTCGGGATCATGTTGACCCATAATAACGTCTTGACCTTTACCAATGCCCAAACCAACTTTGTCAACGGCCTGATCGCCGAGCACTTGCGGCAATTGCGCAACAAGGGGCCGATTGCGGATCAATTCGACTTTATCTTGCCGATCCTCTACCACCTGTCGACCAATTACTTTGGGCCGATCCGGCGCGCGGACGCCAAACGTCAGCAAATCCAGCGCAGCCTCCAGGACCGGACCGAACGCAAGGCAATCAGTGACTTTCTGGAAATTGAGACCGGCCTGGTCTACATTCTAACCTCGCTGCAGGGTAACGTCTCCCTACTGCAAGAATTTCGCCGCCGTTTTAGCGGTCAAATGAGCCAACGGCAAAAAGACGACTTAGACGACGTCATCATCGAAGCCCAGCAAGGACTGGAAATGGCGCAAATGACGTCCAACGTCTCCGCTCGGGTCTCCGATGCTTACAGCAAGGTCCTAGATTCCAACTTGAACCAAACGATGAAGTTTCTCACGATCTTTTCGATTTTGCTCTCGATCCCGCCAATCATCTCGGGTTTTTACGGTCAAAACGTCAAAACCCTCCCCTTCGCCCAGGGCGACTGGTCCTGGCAAATCACGATCGGGATCACCCTGTTGTTCATGGGGATTGCCTTAGCCCTAATGCTTAACCGGCGGTGGTGGAAGTAGGCAGGCCTATGTCGCGCACCAAACACTCCTTCAGCACGACCGCTTGATTATGGCGCTCATCATTGGCCCCAAAGAGTAAGATCACGTCCTGAACTGGTAATTGAGCTTGCACGCGGGCCTTTAATTCCTGGTAAGCCGGGTTGGCGGCCAGCTCAGCCTGGTAGCGGGCCGCAAAACGGGGGTATTTTTCAGCCGTGTGGTTAAACCACTTGCGCAAGTCGGGACTGGGCGCCACTTCCTTACACCACCAGTCCAAGTGCGCGTTGGCCTTGCTGATCCCACGGGGCCAGAGTCGGTCAACCAGGATGCGGTAACCGCCTTGGTCGCCCGCTTGGGTATAGATGCGCGCTAATTTAATTGTTGTCATTTTGCTGCTTCCTTTCTAGCGAGGTTCACTAATGTTAACTGATTACCAACGTTTTTTCACCGCTCGGCCCACCACGACAATCGCCCAGGACTTATTAGGGCGCTTGCTGATCTACGATGGTCCGCAAGGGCGCCTTGGTGGGTGGATTGTCGAAACCGAAGCCTACTTAGGGGTTAACGATTCGGCCTCCCACGCCGCCAACGGTCGCCGCTCCAATTACAGTGAGTCCTTATACGGCCACCCCGGGGATATCTACCTTTACCAAATCCGCGGGCACTTTTGCTTTGACATCGTGGCGCAAGCCGCTGGCGAACCACAAGGGATTTTAATCCGCGGGTTGGAACCCGTCCTCCACCCCGAAATCATGGCGGCCAATCGCCACCAGAGCGGCCCGAACGTCAGCAACGGTCCCGCAAAACTAGTGGCCGCCCTAGGGATCCACTCCCGGGCCCTGGATGGCCAACCGATGGCGACCAGTCCCCTGTTTGTTGATTTAGCCCAACGCCAAGTCCCGGCGGCTATTACCACCACGGCTCGGATCGGCATGAATCCGACCGGCAAGGACAGTGCGGCCCCGCGCCGCTTTTATGTGACGGGCAACCCCTATGTTTCGGGGATGAAAAAGCGCGCGATGGACCTGACCCACCACGGCTGGCAAGTGGCTGCTAAAAATGACGATGCCTGAGGGCACCGTCATTTTTTATTTGGTCAGGGCCGCTTCGATCACATCCGCAATCCGTTGGCTGGCGTGCCCATCTCCGTACGGGTTGGCCGCTTGGCTCATCTGCGCGTAAGCGGCCGGATCCGTCAACAATTGTTTAATGGCCTGGTAGATCGTGGTTTCCGTCGTTCCGACCAGCTTCAAGGTTCCGGCGGCCACCCCTTCCGGACGTTCCGTCGTATCGCGCATCACCAGGACTGGTTTGCCCAGGCTCGGGGCCTCTTCTTGGATCCCACCGCTGTCGGTCAAAATCAAGTCCGCCCGGGCCATGAAATTGTGAAAGTCAACCACGTTAAGGGGTTCAATCAAATGCACGCGGGGATCATCACCGAAGACGGCCGTTGCGGCTTGCCGCACGACCGGGTTTAAATGAATTGGGTAAATCACGCGCACGTTGGGCGTCTCATCGACAATCCGCTTGATTGCGCGGAACATGTGGTGCATGGGCGCGCCCAGGTTTTCGCGCCGGTGGGCGGTCAAGAGGATCAAGCGGTTAGCGCCGACCCAAGTCAGTTCCGGGTGGTGATAGTCGGCGCGGACCGTGGTTTGCAAGGCATCAATCGCCGTATTCCCCGTCACATAAATCCGCGCCGGATCCTTGCCTTCCTTTAACAGGTTGGCTTGGGCCTGCTGGGTGGGAGCAAAGTGATATTGGGCCGCGATCCCGACGGCTTGCCGGTTGTATTCTTCGGGAAACGGTGACGCCAAATTATAGGTCCGCAAACCCGCTTCCACGTGGCCCACCGGAACTTGGGCGTAAAAGGCCGCTAAGCTGGTGGCAAAGGTCGTCGTGGTGTCACCATGGACCAGGACCAAATCCGGTTGTTCGGTCTGTAAGACTGCCCGCATCCCCAATAAGACCCGGCTGGTGATGTCGGCTAAATCTTGGCCCGGCTTCATAATCTTTAAGTTGAGGTCCGGGACAATCCCAAACACCTCGAGGACCTGTTGGAGCATTTCCTTATGTTGACCCGTCACGCACACCCGGACGGTTAAACCCGGCCGCCGTTTTAATTCGTTGACCAAGGGGGCCATTTTAATTGCTTCTGGTCGGGTCCCAAAGACCAGCATCACTTTCTTCATTGTTTCTCGTTCCTTCCAAGTAATCACGCTTTATTTTAGCACGGTTGCTTGGAAAACGAAAAAACCGCTGCTGATAGTTCAGCAACGGTTGGCCTTGCTTAGTCGCGGCTGTAGTTTGGCGCGTCCTTGGTAATTTGCACGTCGTGTGGGTGCGATTCCCGTAAGCCGGCGTTCGAGATTTGAACAAATTGGGCATTGTCAATCAGGCTTTGGATGTCCGCAGCCCCGCAGTAGCCCATCCCACTGCGCAGGCCGCCGACCATTTGGAAGATGATGTCGGCCACGTCACCCTTGTATTCCACGCGGGCTTCAATCCCTTCCGGCACCAGCTTGTTGGCTTCGTTGACCCCACCTTGGAAGTAACGGTCAGACGAACCATGAGATTGGGCCATTGCCCCGACGGAACCCATCCCCCGGTAGGCCTTGTACTTCTTGCCGTGGTCTTCAAAGACTTCGCCTGGGGCTTCCGTCGTCCCGGAGAACATCGACCCCAGCATGACCGCATTCCCACCAGCGGCAATCGCCTTGACGATGTCACCAGAGTACTTGATCCCCCCGTCGGCAATGATCGGCTTGCCATATTCCTTGGCTGCCGTTGCTGCGTCATAGATGGCCGTAATTTGTGGAACCCCGACCCCGGCAACGACCCGGGTCGTGCAGATCGAACCTGGGCCGATCCCAACTTTAACCACGTCGACCCCGGCTTCAAAGAGGGCCCGGGTCGCGTCACCAGTAGCAACGTTGCCGGCGATCAATGTTTGGTCAGGATAGTGGGCGCGAATTTCCTTGATCTTACGCAAAACCCCGGCGGAGTGACCGTGGGCCGTGTCGATCACGATCGCATCAGCCCCGGCTTCAAAGAGGGCTTCAGCCCGTTCAAAGGTGTCGGACGTGACCCCTACGGCGGCGGCCACTAACAACCGGTTTTGGTCATCCACGGCGGCCTTGGTGAAGTTCCCAGTTAAGGCGACCCCCTTAACGTTAGCGACTTCACTGGCTTGGGCTTGGATCGACATGTTCTTGTGCACGACCCCTAAGCCCCCTTGCAGCGCCATGGCGATGGCCATCGAACTCTCCGTCACCGTGTCCATCCCGGCACTGATGAATGGCAGGTTTAACTTCAAGTTCTTTGCCAATTGAACGCTGAGGTCCACTTCGTTTGGCAAGACGTGACTTTCGGCTGGAATCAAAAGTACATCATCAAACGTAATTCCCTTTTTCACGAACTTTGTTTCCCAACTTGACATTAATCTTACACTCCCTCATGAATTAATTAGCCATTAGGATACTCGGATTTTCGGCCTTCGTCAAGGAAAAGTTTTCGTCTTCCCCCGAAGTTAGGCGTCAGGGTTCAACCGCGGCTCTTCGCGGCTAGTTTGTTCGGTCTTACGGATGTTGGCAAGGAAGCTGTGGCAATTGTTTAAGGTAACGTTCGGCCTCCCAATTAGAAACGGGCTGACGAATCAGTTACAACTGCTCGTCAGCCCGTTAGTTATCAATTAGCGTTTGTTTTGCCGTGGTTGGCCCCCAAACAGGGCGTTGGCAATGTTGAACTTGGTCCGTAAGTACAGGTCCCCAGCAAAGGCCGCCAGCCCGAGGATTACGTAGGCCCACTTGTTCAGCTGTGGGTTGATCGCATCCGGCAGCATCGTCGCCAGCCCGTAGACGGCCATCCAAGTGACCAGCCCGAGGACAATCACACTGACCCGGTACCACATTGGCCGCTTTTCTTGGCTCCCATCGGCCTTGACTTTGGGCCGAATCATCTTCATCAAGAAGCCGAATAAGGCCCCCCCGGCCAAGGCTACCAGGATAATTGCCGTAATCCCGGCGTTCCCGTTATGCGACTGCATTGACAAGGCCTTCGGTGAAGTAAAGGCTAAGACCCCGAACATGATTGCAAAGATGGCGAAGAACATCAAGGCGTTGTCGGCCGCCAACAACCAGGTATTGGTATTAACTTGGCGTTCCACTTCTTCTTTCTTCGGGTGCAGCAACTCGTGGGCGTAGGCCATCGGGGTCCCAAACAACCCCTTGGCGGTCTTAGCGTCCTTTTGCCCTGCCAATAATTGCTCAACCGTGGCTTGCAGCCATTCGGCCTTCTTGTCGGCGGGCGCGCCCTGGGCTTCCAATTGCTTGTTCAATTGGAACATAAACTCTTCGTTCTTGCGGGTCAGCCCGGCATCCGCAAAGGCCCGCCCGGTTGCTTGTTGGGCCGCCTTGTGGTGTTGTTTTTGCCGCTGGCCCGCCGCGGCATTGCGTGGTTGTTCACTCAAAAGTTTTCTCCCCTTGTTCGTTAATTTCTCTGTACCTGCTTAGACATTGAAGCGGAATTCCACGATATCCCCGTCTTGCATGACATAGTCTTTCCCTTCCAAACGCAGCTTCCCGGCTTCTTTAACCTTCGCCGGGGACCCGTATTCATCCAGATCGGCAAAGGACATCACTTCGGCCCGGATAAAGCCCCGTTCAAAATCGGAGTGAATAATCCCGGCCGCTTGTGGCGCCTTGGTCCCGCGCTTAAAGGTCCAAGCCCGGGTTTCCTTGCCCCCGGCCGTAAAGAAGGTTTCTAAGCCCAAGAGCTTGTAAGCAGCCCGAATCAGCCGGTTCAGCCCTGGTTCTTCGACGCCTTCCATTTCCAAGAAGTCCTTCTTTTCGTCATCGTCCATTTCCGCGATCTGTTCTTCCGCGGCAGCAGACACCCCGATCACTTCACCTTCGCCGTTGACGTGTTCGCGAATCGCCGCCATGTACTTGTTGCCATCGGGATCAGCCATGTCATCTTCGGCAATGTTGGCGACATACAAAATCGGCTTGGTCGTCAACAAGAAGAGTCCCTTGACAATCTTCTTTTCGTCATCGGAAAAATCAATCGTCCGCGCACTCTTGCCGTCTTCTAAGACCGGCTTGAGCTTTTCTAGGACCGCCAGTTCGGCCAAAGCGTCCTTGTCGCGCCCCTTAGCGGCCCGTTGCACCTTGGCCAACCGGTTGTTGACGGCCTCTAAGTCGGCCATGATCAATTCCAGGTTGATCGTATCAATATCATCAATCGGGTCGACTTTCCCGGTCACGTGGGTAATATCATCATCATCAAAGGCCCGGACCACGTGCACGATTGCGTCAGTTTGGCGAATGTTTTCCAAGAACTTGTTACCCAAGCCTTCGCCCTTGGACGCCCCCTTGACGATCCCGGCAATATCGGTAAATTCAAAGGTCGTCGGCACGATCTTTTGGGCCGGAATCAATTCATCAATCCGGGCCAAGCGGTCGTCGGGGACTTCCACCATCCCCACGTTGGGTTCAATCGTGGCAAAGGGGTAGTTGGCCATTTCCGCCCCGGCCTTAGTAATCGCGTTAAAAAGGGTTGACTTCCCGACGTTTGGCAACCCAACAATCCCTGCAGTTAATGACATAATTTAATCCTTCCTTTTTCGCCTTAGGCCTCTTGGTCCGCGGCTTTTTCCAATACTTTCTTGATGCGTTTGTTAAAGTGGTAGCGGTCCATCATCACGATATGCCCGCACCCCGTACACTCAATTTTCATGTCGGCACCGACCCGGATGATTTTCCACCGGTTGACCCCACACGGGTGTTGCTTTTTCATCATCACGATGTCGTTCAATTCGTAATCCAGCATCTCGCTTCCCCCTTCTTTTCACTGCCTAGCTTAATCAAAACTGACGCCCAATAAGGCCAGCAGTCGGTTTAATTCATCCGCCGATTGGTACGGAATTTCAATCTTGCCCCGGTGCGGCTGCGTCCCGCTAAAGGCGACCTTGGTGCCAAAGCGCCGTTGCAATTGATCCGCAGCTTCCTTCAGGTAAGGATCGACTGGCGCTGCGGGGCGAGGAGCCTGCGGTTTAGCCGCTGGCTCATTTTGCCGGGCCACCATTTCTTCCAACTGGCGGACCGTCAAGCCTTCCTTGACCGCCCGTTTGGCCAACGCCACTACCGCCGCCTTATCTTTTAAGCCCAAGAGGGTCCGGGCTTGGCCCATCGATAATTGTCGTGCTTCCAACAACTCCTTGACGGCCGCTGGCAAGCCCAGCAAGCGGAGGTAGTTGGCAATGTAGGGCCGTGACTTGCCCAGGCGGGCGGCGACTTCGGCTTGGGTCAAGTGCAGCTTGTCGAGCAACATTTGGTAGGCTTGCGCTTCTTCCAGTGGCGTCAGATCTTCACGCTGCAAGTTTTCCAGTACCGCCACTTCCATCATTGCGGCATCATCTAAGGGCCGCAAAATCGCTGGAATCGTGGTTTGGTGGGCGATTTCTGAGGCCCGAAAGCGCCGCTCCCCGGCGATTAATTCGTAACGGGCGACCTGCGGGTTCGGCTGGCGGACAATCACTGGTTGAAAGACCCCGTTAGCCTGAATCGACTGCGCTAATTCCGCCAGCGCCACTTGATCAAAGCTGCGCCGCGGTTGGTAGGGGTTGGGGCGGATGGCCATCAAGGGGAGGTCAATGATCGTTTCTTGCTCCTGTTCACTTTGCGCCACGAGGGCTGCCATGTGTTTCTTTAACCGTAACCGTTTCTTTCCCTTTGCCATTACTTTTCTCCATCCTGGTGATCCGTTGCTTGTGGCTTAACCGTAATCGTCAGTTGGTAACCATCCGGCAGCTTCTTTTGCCGGACTGTGGTCTTAAAGCCGTTATCCTTGACCAGTTTCACTGATTTTTTAATCGTGTTCAGAGCAATTTGCGGATCGCTGACGCTGATCTTAGCCTTCTTTTTGGGTGCCGCCTTTTTAGCTTGGGGCTGCTTAACCGGAGCGGAGGCGGTGGCTGGGGCCGGAGCGGCCGAAGCTGGCGCCGGCGTGATTGAGGCCGCCGAAGCCGCCGGGGTTGGTAACACTTCTCCTTGCAATGCGGCGACCGCTTCTTCCGTTTGCCGGACCGTCAGCTTTTCATTGACCACCCGCATCAAGAGCTTGCGTTGTTGGTCGTCGGTCAAGCCGAGTAAAGCCCGGCCGTGCCGTTCAGTAATCAAGCCATCCAAAATTGCGTTTTGCACCGGTTCAATCAGGTTTAACAAGCGCAACTTGTTGGCGACCGCCGATTGGCTCTTGCCCACCCCTTTGGCCAAGGCAACTTGAGTCAGTTTGTTGAGGTCCATCAGCTTCTTGTAGGCCCGCGCTTCTTCGACCGAACTCAATTGTGAGCGTTGCAAGTTTTCAATCAGCGCCAAGGAAGCGGACTCCTTGTCGCTCATCTTTTCAACAATTGCCGGAGCGGCTTCCCAGCCCAACAATTCCATCGCGCGGAACCGCCGTTCTCCGGCAATGATTTCATACTTAGCCGCCTTGTATTCGCGTAAAATAATTGGCTGCAAGAGGCCGTGTTCTTCAATGGTATGAGCTAACTCTTGGATTTGAACCTTATCAAAGACTTGGCGCGGTTGATAGCGGTTGGGTTCAATCTGCTTGAGGGGAATCTCCACCACTTGATTTTTGGTATTGGCCGCCTTGGCGCCAAAGTTAAACAATGAAAATGCCATCTTTTCCTCCCTATGCTTGCTTCTTAACCAATCTAAGCCAATGGTTTTTTGGCCGGCAACCCGGGCCGCCGCGGATACTTTTGTGGGGTGGCAGCGACCTTATCAATAATAATCAGGTTGCGTTGTTCTGGTTCCGGCTGGGTTGGCAAGACCAATTGCATCGTCGAGCTGACCTTACCCCCAGGGTTTGAATGGCGCCTTGGGCCGCTTGCAGTTCATCATCGGCCGCCGCAGCCTTGTACGCTAAGAATTCACCGCCAACCTTGACCGCCGGCAGGCAAAGCTCACTCAAGACACTCAAGCGGGCCACAGCCCGGGCCGTTACCAAATCAAATTGCTCCCGGTAGCGACTTTGCTTGGCACTGAACTCTTCGGCGCGCCCGTGCACCAATTCAACGCCAGTTAGCCCCAGTTTAGCCACCAAGGCCCGCAAAAAGTCAATCCGCTTATTCAACGAGTCCACGATCGTGACCTGGAGCTGGGGAAAGGCAATCTTTAGCGGCAAGGACGGGAACCCCGCCCCGGCCCCAATATCACACAGGTGCCACGGCTGGTCTTTCAACTGCGGTTCAGCAAAGGCCCCCATCAAGGAATCATAAAAGTGCTTGAGGTAAACATCTTCCTTGGCCGTAATCCGGGTCAGGTTCAGGTGTTGATTAACTTCAATTAAATACTGATAGTATTGTTCAAACTGCGCCATTTGGTCGGCGTTCAAGTTAACGCCCATTTGCGCTAAGGCGGCTTGAAATTGTTCTGGCTTCATTTACTTCGTCCTTTCCGTGGAACATTCAGTGTTTCACGTTCTTTGATAACTTTATCTTATTTCCCACCCCAATTCAACTCCTGACGCCATTTCCCGGGAAATAATCTTAATATGTAAAAAGCCCCGCCTACTTGGCAGAGCTTTGTGATCCCTAGTTCAGTTTACTTCATGTGGGAAACTTCATCCAGGAACCATTGGTTAAAGGCAGCGGCATCGATGTCAACGCAGACCTTAGCGTTGGTCTTACCATCGTGGTAAGCCCCCCGGATGTCGGCCACCATTCCCCCGATCGCCGGCCCGGAAGTTTGAATGTCCACCCACAGATCCTTAGTTTGGTAAGCTTCTGGGTGCAGCAGGTAGAAAATCGTGTTGACGTCGTGCATCGGGTGCCCTGCTTCCGTAACGTCATTGTAGTTGTTGATCAAGCCGTAGAGCATCTTCCCGGTTTCATTCATGTCCTTGAGTTGGTTCAAGGTATCCGGAGTGATCAAGGCCTTCAGCGTCACGTCGAGCCCAACCGTCACAATTGGAACCCCCGACTTGTACATAATTTCCGCCGCGTCTGGGTCCGTAAAGACGTTGAATTCGGCAATGCTGGTCATGTTCCCACCGGAGATGGAGCCCCCCATCGCCACGATTTCCTTAATGTGGGACTTCACTTCTGGGTATTGCTTGAAGAGCAAAGCAATGTTGGTATATGAACCCGTTGGGACCAAGATCACTTCGTCTTCCGCCATAATTGCATCGTGCAAGGCCTCAACGGCGGACTTGGCAATTGGTTCACCATAGTCATCCCCAAAGTCATAACCTTCCATCCCGGACGCCCCGTGAATCCGCGCCGCATCTTCAAACGGCTTGATCAGCGGTTCCTTAGCCCCTGCGGCAACCGGAATTTCTTGGTCTTTACCAAAGAAGTGCACAATCTTCAAGGCGTTGGCCGTCGTCTTATCAACCGTCACGTTCCCGGCCACGGCCGTGATCAGCTTCAGGTCGATTTCCGGATCATTGATCGCCATTGTCAAAGCAGCAGCGTCATCAATCCCTGGGTCAGTATCCATAATAATCTTCATCGTCATCAGAACTACTCCTTTTTGCTTATCCGGCTGCAAAACCGGTTCACCCGGGCTTCACTTTTGCAACCGCTTTTAAATTTTCAGTCAAAGAAAGGGCCGCTAAACAGCAGCCCTATGCTTATGCCATGATTACCATACAAAGAGGCCAACAAAGGCTGCTGAAAGCAGAGATACTAAGATCCCGGACAGCAGAAGGTAACCAACGTTTTGTGCGATGTAGTCGTTGTCTTCCTTACCAACCAGACCTTTGAAGGCCCCGATGATCATCCCCAGGGTCCCAAAGTTAGCAAAGGAAGTGATAAAGGTGGTCAAAACAGCCTTCAAGTGTTCTGGGTAGTGCGCGATAGTACTCGTAACTTCACCCATAACAACGAATTCGTTGGTAACCAACTTCATCCCCATGTATTGTGCCAATTTCCAAGCTTGGTCGAGCGGCAAGCCCATCAACCAGGAGAATGGGAACATGATAACCCCCAGGATCGCTTCCAAGGAGATTGGCTTGCCACCCAGCGGCTTGCCGAAGAGGGCCAAGAGGGCGTCGATCAAAGCAGCCAAGGCCACAAAGGCAACCACGTTGGCAATGATGATCAAGATCAGCTTACCAGCGCCCAAGATGGAGTCACCCAAGAAGCTGAAGAATGGTTCCTTCTTCCCGTTTTCGTTGGTCTTCACCGTTTCAATCGTATCTTCTTCTTCAGACACGGTCACTGGATTCAACATACTCGTCGCAATCAAGGAGTTCACGATGTTGATCGGCACCGCCGCCAGGATGAATTGCCCTGGCATCATGGCGATGTAGGCCCCTAAAATGGAAGCCGTCACACAACTCATGGACATCATGGCGATCGTCAAGTTCCGTTCCTTGGTCATCTTGCGCAGTTGCGTCCCGGAAATGGCCAGCACTTCCGTGTTCCCTAAGAACATCATTTCAACGGCAAAGAAGGATTCGAACTTTGGTTGACCCGTCAGGAAGGACAAGCCCTTCCCGATCCACTTGATGATCCAAGGTAAGACCCCGATGTAAGTCAGGATGTCAAACATTGGAACAATCATCAATACTGGCATCAGAGCAGAACAAATAAAGTTCAAATTCTTTGCGTCGTACCAACCACCAAGGGCAAACTTGGTCCCTTCGGCAGAAACAGCAACAATCCAGGCAAACCCATCGGCTGCGGCCTTAACCCCGGCCCGCCCAGCAGCAGAACCCGTCAGGAACCAAGCCAACAGCAGGTTCAAAACCACCATGATGGCAATTGCCTTCCAGTTAATCGCCTTCTTGTTCTTGGAGAACAGGAATCCCACACCCAAGAAAACAATCAACCCAAGCACGTTAATTGCAAAATACATGGATCTAACACCTTTCTTAAAAATACATGGAATAAATGCAATTTGTAAGTTCACTAACGCTAAGTAAGCGTTTGCAATAACTTACCACTGCCATTAATATACCGGGTGTTAACAAACTTGTAAACCCACTGAAATCTACCAACTTTGTGAAATTCTCACGGTAGTTTTTCTGAACGTTCGTCGATACACCGTTTTACCCATTGAATGGAACCGCCTCCGTGGCGAGAACGTTTTCACAAAGTCCCGTAAGAAAATTTTAAAATTTTTCTGTCAGGCACCGGTCTAAACCGATTCTACTCGATGAACCCAGCCTACATTGACACAAACATTCTAGCTTTTAACCAGCAGTTTTTCCGGGCAACGCAAAACCACCCCGCTTGGTAGCCAAACGGGGTGGTTACGGGGAAAGACTAAGTGCCGTTGAGGTAGTAATATCATTTGAATCATCAATTATCTTAAAACTTTAACTTGCCAAATCATCTCGCATGTTAAGGGGGTCATGCCCTAGATAAGATTACAGACACTCGACATTAGTCTTTAGGAATTTAAATGGGTTGGTATGGGGTGAGTTTCGCTTGCGGTATCCAAGCTAATCTTCTTGGCAACGGTTTCAGCTTTCCTCACTGTTAGTATATGATAACTGAATCAAAAGGTCTAACAAAACGCCTTGCCTCCGCCCCAATTTTTTTGCAAAAAAACGCCCCACAACCGTGAGACGTTGCGAAATTATTTACTCCACTTCCGCGAGACCACAAAGAGGACCACGAAAAAGAGCAGCGAAATGATCAAGGATAACCGGGTCGCCGGAATAAAGAGCAAGATGATCAAAACGCCAATGAAAAAGGCGATCGTCAACCAGCTGGTGTAAGGAAAACCCGGCATGGCAAATTGGTTGCCGGCCGGGTGCTGGGCCCGGTATTTGATGTGGCACCACAAAATGATCAACCACACGATGATGAAATTAATCGTTGAGACCCCGGAAATCAAATTAAAGATTCCCGCTGGCACGATGTAGGTTAAGATCACGACCACAAAGAGAATTAATGAAGAAAAGCGCATCGCTTTGACCGGGACCGCCTGCCGACTCAGTTCTTGAAAGGCCTTGGGACCGTTACCCCCTTGGGCTAAGGAGTACAAGGACCGGCTGGTCGAAAAGATCGAACTGTTCGTCGCCGACATCGCGGCTGTCAAGACGACAAAGTTCAAGATCCCCGCCGCTCCGGTGATTCCAATCCCCGCAAAGACCTGCACGAAGGGACTGGAACTGACCTTGATGTCGTGCCAGGGGTAAACGGCCATGATCGCCAGCATCGAACCGATGTAAAAGAGCCCAATCCGGACCGGCAAGGTGTTGATCGCCTTGGGGATGTCTTCATCCGGGTTGGCGGTCTCCCCGGCCGTCAAGCCGACCATTTCAATCCCGACAAAGGCAAAGACCACCATTTGAAAGGACATCAAGAACCCCACGGCCCCCTTGGGGAAGAAGCCCCCGTAGTTAACCAAGTTGGCCAGGCTGGCCGGACCACTGGCGGTCTTGGTGTGCAAAGCGACCATCGCCAAGCCGACCACGATCAAGGCCACAATCGCCAGCACCTTGATCATCGAAAACCAGGTTTCTAATTCACCAAACAAACCAACGTTGATCATATTTACCAACATCAACAAGAGTAAGATTACCAATGGTCCCACCCACTGGGGCAGGCCGGGGAACCAGTATTGCAAGTAAATCCCGGTGGCCGTCAGGTCGGCCATCGCCAACGTCAGCCAACAAGACCAATAGGCCCACCCGGCGACAAATTCCATCCGGTCCCCCAAGTATTCCTTGACTGAATCAATGAAGGAATGCTTGGACGGGTCCGCCAACAGCAGTTCCCCTAACGCCCGCATCATAAAGAAACAAAAAATCCCGACGATCAGGTAGGTCAAAATAATTGAGGGCCCCGCCGCTTGGATCGCACTCCCGGACCCTAAAAACAACCCGGTCCCAATCGCGCCCCCGATGGCAATCATCGTAATGTGGCGACTCTTTAACGCCCGCGACAAGTGCTGCTCTTTCGTATGTTCTTGTGCCATAAGCTTCGCTCCTCTCTTTGCCAGGTAAATGAAAATTAAAAACGCCCCCAGCTTCATCAGCCAGGGACGTTGATCACGCGGTTCCACCCAAGTTTAAGGTCTAAGCAGACCTCCTCTTGGTCGATATTGGAACCACCCATTTTTTACTCTCAATGCCATGGGCCAATCGCCGGTTTACAGCTCCCCCGGCTCTCTGGAGATTGGCAACGTTAATTTCATTCAATGCTCAACTGCGCAGTTGATGTTCCCCATTATAACGGTTTGCTTGCAATTGTCAAACGCTCAGCAGGTTAAACATTCAAGACTTTGTCCAAGAAACTCTTGGTATCAGGCTGTTGCGGGTGATCAAAGATTTCTTCGGGCGTCCCTTGTTCTTTAATCACGCCATCGTGGAAGAAGACGACCCGGTCGGCCACCCGCTTGGCAAAGCCCATTTCGTGGGTCACGACCACCATCGTCATCCCTTCTTTAGCCAGGGCTTGCATCACTTCCAATACGTCACCGACCATTTCCGGGTCTAGGGCGCTGGTCGGTTCGTCAAACAGCATCACATCGGGTTTCATCGCCAAGGCACGGGCGATGGCGACCCGTTGCTTTTGCCCCCCGGACAAAGTCGTCGGGTTGACATCGGCCTTATCTTTCAGGCCCACAATGTCTAAGTAATGCAAAGCCGCCGTCCGCGCTTCTTCCTTGCTCATCTTATTTAGCTGCACCGGAGCCAACATGATGTTTTCGGCCACCGACATGTTAGGGAACAAATTGAAGTGTTGGAAGACCATCCCGATGTTTTGGCGCACCAAGTCAATGTTGGTCTTTTTGTCGGCAATGTCGTATCCGTCCACGTAGACGTGGCCGCGGTTCGGTTCTTCCAGCTTGTTTAAGCAGCGCAAGAAGGTACTCTTCCCACTCCCCGACGGGCCGATCATGCAGACCACTTCGTTGGGTTTGACGTTGAGACTAATCCCCTTTAAGACCTCATTATCGCCGTAACTCTTGTGGAGGTCTTGGACTTGAATTTTGTATTGTTTATCCATAATTTAGGCCAACTTTCTTTGTACGTAATTCGATAACCAAGTCAACAGTGTAATGATCACGATGTAGATGACCCCAATGATCAGCCACATCTTGAACCCTTCCATGTTCCGGGAAATGATCACCGTCCCAGTTTGGGTCAGTTCCATCACCCCGATCGCCGACAGGATCGACGTATCCTTGAGGGTAATAATAAATTGGTTGACCAAAGATGGCACCATGATCTTGATCCCTTGTGGCATGATAACCTTCCGCAGGGCCTTACCGTACGGCAACCCTAAGGAACGGGCCGCTTCCCATTGGCCACGATCGACGGCCTTAAAGCCCCCTTTGACGATCGCCCCAACGTAGGCCCCTTCATCTAACATCAAGGTCAAGACCCCGGCGGTAAACAGCGGAACCTTGTGGCCAATCACACTTGGCATCCCAATGTAAATAAAGAAGGCCAGCACGATCATTGGCATCCCCCGGAAAATGTAGATGATCGTCGCCGACAACCACGGGAAGAACTTCCCGTCGGCAATTCCCATCACCCCGAGGACGACCCCGAAGACCAGGGCTAACGCCGCCCCGACCAACGTCAGTTCCAGCGTGGCGACTAACCCATCCCACAGGGCACCCTTATTCGCCTTCAACAGACCCATGATCGTCCGTTGCGCAGCGCCGTCCGTCTTGGTCCCGGAACCCTTGGTGTACTTATCAAGCAGCTTTTGCATCCGGCCGGTCTTTTCCATCCAGGTAATCCCGTCATTGAGCTTTTGGAGCAATTCTTGGTTTTGCCCCTTCTTGACCCCCATTGCCACTGGTTGGGAATCAACGGCCTTGGTGATCACCTTCAGCTTCATCCCGTTACGAATCCCGTACCGCAAGACGGGTTCGTCATCAAAGGTCGCGGCTGAATTACCGTTTTGAACATCGGACCACATTGTGTTGTCCGTCTTGTAGTACTTAAGCTTAAAGCCGTACTTTTTGGCAATCGACTTGGCATAAATTGCCCCACTGGTCCCGGCTTTGACCGCGACCGTCTTGCCCTTCAGATCCTTCATCGACTTGATCGGGCCATCTTGGGCGACGGCCATCACAACCCCCGAGTCGTAGTAAGACTTGGTGAAATCAATCGTGGCCTTCCGTTCATCAGTCACGCTCATCCCACCCATGGAAGCATCAATCTGGCCGGCTTGTAGGGCCGTCAAGGTCGCATCAAAGCTCATCACCTTGAGGTTGTACTTGAAGCCTTCGTGCTTGGCAATCTGTTGAAGCATTTCAATTTCGATCCCCGGGTTCTTGCCTGTATAAGTCCCCTTGTTGTTAGGAATTTCAAAGGGTTCGAAACTGTCTACAGTCCCAATCGTGTAGGTTGGTTCAGCCGCGTGGACCGGCTGGGCGTGGCCCAACCCCACTCCAATCCCGACGGCAACCGTCAGTCCCATCAGCATGTTTCTCAGCCAATGTTTGCTCATTTTGCGCCACGCTCCTTTACTTAATTTTCTTAATTTTTGTCGTTGGGTAATACTCTAGCACGGCCCGCGTCCAATTGTAAGAAAGCCCATCAGATTGCGTTAATTAAAAAGTTGTAATCATTTTCTCACCACTTTTTTAAAATTATTCTGCGCTTTTACTTAACTTTTTTAAGCGCACCAATTAGAGTTGACAGCCCGCCCTAAACAGTGTTTAATGAGCTTAATCAGATTGCATCTCAGTAGGTGGCGGTTCCCTGGTCCAGAGAGTTGGCGGACGCTGCAAGCCAACCCACAGCCGTACAGTGAATTACAATGCAATTTTTCAGTACAAAGCGGTTGAAATGAAGGCACGCACCAGCGTGTAAAATTGGGTGGTACCACGATCACAATCGTCCCAAGGCAAAGCCTTGGGACGATTTTTCATTGCAACCGCAATGCAATTACAAACGGAGGATTTTACCATGAACATTGTCGATGAACTCAAGTGGCGCGGCGCCTTAAACCAAGTCACGGACGAAGAGGGCTTAAAGGCCCTGACGGAAGAAAAGCAAATCAGCCTCTACTGCGGGACGGACCCGACGGGCGACTCATTGCACATCGGGCACTTGATTCCCTTCATGATGCTGAAACGCTTCCAGTTGGCGGGTCACCACCCGGTCATCATCATCGGGGGTGGGACCGGTGCGATTGGGGATCCGTCGGGCCGCAAGACCGAACGGACCCTGCAGACCGAATCGCAGTTGGAACACAACAAAAAGGCCTTAACGGCGCAAATGGTCAAGTTGTTTGGGACGGAAAACTTCACGATTGTCGACAACTACGAATGGTTAAGCCAATTTACGATGATCGACTTCCTGCGTGACTTTGGGAAGCTCTTTAACGTCAACACGATGTTAAACAAGGAAGTCGTCGCTTCCCGGCTGGCCTCCGGGATTTCCTTTACCGAATTTACCTACCAAATCTTGCAAGCAGTCGACTTCTTACACCTCTACCGCCACAACGACGTGCAATTGGAAATCGGGGGCTCGGACCAGTGGGGGAACATCACGGCCGGCATCGACCTGATTCACCGGACTGAAGGCGCGGACGCCAAGGCCTACGGGCTGACGATCCCATTGATGCTTAAGGCCGACGGGACCAAGTTTGGAAAGACGGCCGGGGGCGCGGTCTGGTTGGATGAAAAGAAAACCTCGCCGTACGAATTCTACCAATTCTGGCTCAACCAAGACGACCGCGACGTGGTCAAGTACCTCAAGTACTTCACCTTCCTCAGCCACGAAGAAATCGACGACCTGGCGGAAAAAGTCGCCAACGAACCATGGAAGCGGGAAGCTCAAAAGCGCTTAGCCGCCGAAGTCACGACCTTTGTCCACGGAGGAGCTGCGACCCAACAAGCAATCAAGATTTCCCAATTGCTCTTCTCTGGCAACGTCCAAGACCTGAGCGTGGACGAAGTCGAACAAGCCTTTGCCGGGACGCCATCCGTCACAGTCAGCGCAAACGAAGCCAACATCATCGACTGGCTGGTCGACACGAAGATTGAACCATCTAAGCGGCAAGCCCGCGAAGATGTCAAGAACGGGGCCATCCGGATCAACGGGGCCAAGGTCACCGACGAAAGTGCGACGATCAACCCGGCCGACCACTTTGACGGCAAGTACGTGATCGTCCGGCGTGGCAAGAAGAACTACACCTTAGCCAAAGTGGACTAATTATTCCCCGGGAAATACCTATTCAAGCAAAAAAGCCTGGCCTGCAAGGGGCCGGGCTTTTTTGCTTGCTGAACCGTGCGGGATCAGCTTCAATCGCAATAATTGTCTTTTATGCAAGACTATTTTGCCGATTTTTTGCCTAACAAGAAAGACAAAAAATGCGGAAAATAGGTTTTATATAGCCTAAGCTCCCTCAAAATATCTGCCCCGCCGAAAGAATTTAAAAAGATGGCATCACGATCCAATCGCTACCCCTGGTTAAGTTTCTACTTGCTGACCGCGAAAAACTGTGATAAGTTCGGGCTATAATTTGACCGGGGCCAACCAAACGGAGGTGTGCGAATAAACAAAGTTAAAAACTTCTGCAAAGAACTCTTGGCGGGCTGGTTAGGGGCCATGACTGATTTAATCGTTGTTATCTTTCTCACCTTACTTGGCCGGAAACGTAAGTAATCCTGAGGCGAGTGATTTGCCCTTGACCCAAACCAAAAGGCGCTGCGCCCACCCAACTGGTGGTTTAACGCAGCGCCTTTTTAGTCCGCCACCGGGAAGAGTGCCAACCGCTACCACGTCCCCTTCGCCCTCAAGAGCGACCGGGTGAAAATCAAGACGATCTACGCCCGCTAGGCGTTACTTGCGATTACTAAGTTTAATTAAAATCCTAGTCCAATAATAATCCCCCAGCCGTGCTACGATTTGTACATGGTTGGGGGATTTTATTTGCCGTTAAGGTAACGCTTTTAGTTGTCAAAGCGCTAGATGCTTTCTCAATCCGCAAAGCACTACTTCGTTATCAAATGGTGGCTACGCAAGTACTGGTGGGCAACGACACTGGCCTTTTGGTGTTTGACGGTCACCGCATAGTTCATCTCTTGCATCTCGTTGGTCGTAATCTGGCCGGCCAATTTATTCAGTTGCTTGACGACGACGGGATGGGTCTTGGCAAAGCGGGCCTTCATTAATGGCGCCCCTTGGTAAGGCGGAAAAAAATGGCGGTCATCAGCCAGAACGCGCAAATGATATTGACGCAGCTGGGGATCGGTCGTATACCCATCCACCAACTCAACTTTCCCCTGTACCAACGCTTGGTAACGCAAGGTGGGTTCCATCGTTTTAACCGTGCCTACCTTCAAATCGTAAGCTTTTTGCAAACCTAAGTAGCCATCCGGTTGCTGGGCAAAATCCGGATCAAACCCCGCCGTGACAGCAGCCTGTTGTTCAACCAGGTCGCTAATCGTTGCTAACCGGTGTTGCTTAGCAAACGACGCGGTAACTGCCAACGCATAGCCATTTTGGTAGGCCATCGGTTTCAAATAAGTCATCCCCTGGCGGGCCAAATACCGTCGAGCCGCCTGATAGGCCTGATCTGGCGACTTGGGGGTCTGCTTTTGCTTAGCGAGTCCCTCCAAGACAGTCCCGGTAAATTCCGGATAGATATCAATCTGATCCCGTTGCAAGGCCGCATACAAAAAACTAGTCCCGCCGAAATTCGGCTTCAAGACTACTTTAGTCTGAGGAGCCGCCTCCTCAATCAAGTCCTTATACATATGGATCAACAGGTTCGGTTCCCCACCCATCTTACCAGCGATCACAATTGTGTCTGGTTGCGAATGAACTAAATGGCGCTGCACAGTTACGGCCCCACCGCATACAAGCAGCCCCGCCAAGACAACCCCACCAATTTTAAGATTGCGGCGTGACTTACCAACCCATTTCAAAACCCCCGCGCTAAGCAACGCTAAGAAGGCGGACAAACCAGCCCCTAACAGCAATTCGCCATTATTATTTTGCTGGATTCCTAACAAAATGTAGGTCCCCAGGCCTCCGGCACCAATCAAAGCGGCCAAGGTCGCGGTCCCAATGATCATCACCAAGGCAATCCGCAAACCGGAAAAGATCAAGGGTAACGCTAATGGCAATTCATAGCGTTTTAGCCGCGTCCACCACGACAAGCCAAAGGCCAACCCCGCTTCTTCCAATTGCGGATCAATCGTGGTCAGCCCCGTATAAGCATTTTGGTAAATTGGCATCATGGCATATAGCACCAAAGCGATAACGGCCGGCACAGTTCCAATCCCCACGATTGGAATCAACAGCCCCAGCAGGGCCAAACTCGGGATGGTCTGAAAAATACCGGTAATTTGCAAAATCAGTTCTCCTAACCGCCGGTGATCTTTGAGCGCCATGGCCAAGGGAAGAGCAATCACAGCTGCAATTAACAACGAAACCAAGGACAAGACTAAATGCTGGCCCAGCGCCGCTACCAATTGGCCTTGCTGGTGAGCGATTAATTTCATTAAGGATTGCATCTCACTTTTCCTCTCGTTTCCCCAGGTAGTGCAATAATTTGGCCACTGGCAAACGGTAAGCCTGCTGGGCGATGGAAAAACAAAGCTCCCCGTCACAAACCGGCAAGCGGAGAATTTCCGCCACCGTTGTCACCAGCGGACCCGCCACGGCCGGTTGAGGTTGCGTCGCCGCCAACAAATCAGTCAGCGTCCCGTAGCGCGGGCGCGCAGAAGCAAAAAAATCACGAACAAAGGCGTTCGCCGGATGTTCAATGATCTCTTGGGGCGTCCCCACCTGCTGCAGCCGCCCCGCGTTGATTACCCCAATCCGATCGCCCAACCGCAATGCTTCTTGCATGTCATGGGTCACAAACAGAACCGTCATACCGTGTTTAGCATGTAAGGATAAGAGCAAGTCTTGCATTTGGCGGCGTAAAACGGGATCTAAGGCACTAAAGGATTCGTCCATTAAAATCAATTGGGGGTTCGTCGCCAACGCCCGGGCAATGGCAACGCGCTGTTGTTGGCCTCCCGAAAGGGCCGCTGGATAACGAGTTAAGTAATCTTTCTCCTTTAAGCCCACAGCAGCCAATAACTGCCGGGCCTTACGTTTCCGCTCGGCTTTGGAACACCCTTGCTGTTCAAGTTGGATAGTCACGTTGTCGGCAATTGTCAAATTAGGAAAGAGGGACGCCGTCTGCAAAACATACCCCATTGACAAGCGCAACTTAGCCAGGTCACTCGCTGCAACGTCTTGCCCGGCCACTTTAACCTGCCCGCTGGTGGGAACCGTCAGTCGATTTACCATCCGAATCAACGTCGTTTTACCACTCCCGCTTGGTCCCACCAGTACAAATAACTCATGGGCACGGATTTTCAGGTTAATGTCAGTTAAGATTTGGTGGTCACCATACCGCATGCCCACCGTACAGTATTCAATCACTTGCCCGCCTCCTTTTCGGCCTGCCGGACCAGGATCGTATCGATCAGATCTTGCAGGGTAGTTTGTTGTAATTTAGCCTTCGCCGCGACTTCCGCTTGGCGGTAATACTCGGTCAAAGTGGGTTGAATGTTGCCGCCCACAATGCAAGCGGGGTTCGTTTTGGGATCAACCGAAAATAAAGGCTTATCTCCTTCAATCGTTAAGTAGACATCAAGCAAGGTGACCACTTCAGCGGGCTTTTTTAACGTTGGATCCGCAAAACCCGGCACCGTTGTCAATAAGCCGCCTTTTTTTAGCTGGGCCATTAAGCGTCGCACTACCACCGGCGAAGTACCGATGCTCGAAGCGATAGTGTCGCTGGATAATTGGACTTTTTCTTTATATATCACAATAAACGCCAAAATATGAATAGCATCACTGAAGCGCGTTGACATTTTCATCGTTAACTCCCGAAACTTTTTTAGTTACATGAATTTTAGCGTCAAAATCCATAATAGTCAATATATATCGCAAATTTAACAGTTAAAAGGCTTTGGCATACAGCGTTGATGAAACTAAAGAAGTTACAGAAGGAGTTGACCACATGCAATACATCATCACGGGCGCCACCGGCCATCTTGGGCGCCAAATTACCAACCAAATGTTAAAGCGCGTGGCCGCGACCGACTTGATTTTAGCCGTGAACACCCCCGCCAAAGCCATTGATTTTGCCAACGCCGGCCTGACCGTCCAGGCCATTGATTATCAAAATCTCGCTTCTTTGACCGCAGCCTTTGCTGGCGGTGACATTTTGATCTACGTGGCTAGCCTGACCTACGATCGGGTCAGCCGCATCCGTGAGCTGGAAAACGTCATTGCTGCCGCGGAAACCGCCGGGGTCCAAAGTATCGTCGCCATGAGTTTTTTTGCCGACCAAACCAATAATCCCTTCACCATGGCCCCTTTTTACGCCTACCTGCCAACCCGCCTGGCCGGTAGCAAATTAAAATATGCCGTCATGCGCAACGCCCTTTACGCCGATCCCTTAATTCCCTACCTGCCTGAATTAATCGCGCGCAAGCACCTGATCTATCCAGTCGGCGATCAGGCCATGAGTTTTATCAGCCAAGCCGATAGCGCCGAAGCCTTCGCCACCGTCGCTACCACTCCGGCTTTAAGAGATCACGGCCGGCATTTCTTACTCAGCCAACCAAACACCTTCACCATGCCAGAACTGGGGGCCATCATGACCCAAGTTACCGGGCATTCAATCGGCTACGCCCCCGTGACCACTGCCGAATTTGCCCAAATCTACGCTGCGGAAGGTGACGGCGCTGAGCTGGCCTCTATGTACCAAGCCGGCGCTCGTGGTTTATTGAACCAACCCAGCCACGACTTTACTGCAATCACTGGTCATGCCCCTACCACCATGGCTGATTTCTTAACGGCAGGGTGGCGCCAAACCCAAATTTAACCTTGCAAAAATCCGCAAACCCACTATAATCAAAATTAATTACTCCCACCGTGAAAAAGTAGCGGCGCCAATTACCAGAGAGGATTCCCTGTGCTGAAAGAATCCACGGCAAAGCCAAATGGGCCACGGTGACAATTAAATCACCCGTAATGAAGTGGCGAAATTTTTCGCAAAGTAGGTGGCACCGCGGTCCAATCGTCCTACTCCCTTTAGGGGAGCGGGGCGATTTTTTAATTGCAGAAAGGAAGATTGAAATGGCAGCAAAGAAAATTGTCTTAACTGGGGACCGGCCGACCGGTAAACTCCACCTCGGTCACTACGTTGGGTCCTTAAAGCAACGGGTTAAAATGCAAAACAGCGGTGACTACGAGCCCTTTATCATGATCGCCGACCAACAGGCTTTAACCGACAACGCCCGCGATCCCGAAAAGGTCCGCAACAGCCTCTTGCAAGTCGCCTTAGACTACCTGGCCGTGGGCCTGGATCCGGCTAAGTCCACCATCTACGTCCAATCCCAAATTCCAGCCCTCTCGGAATTAAATATGTACTACTTGAACCTGGTGACCGTTTCCCGCTTGGAACGCAACCCGACCGTCAAGAGCGAAATCCAACAAAAGAACTTCAACCACTCGATTCCGGCCGGCTTCTTGACCTACCCGGTCAGCCAAGCCGCCGACATCACCGCCTTTAAGGCCGAACTGGTCCCAGTCGGTGACGACCAGGAACCGATGCTGGAACAGACCCGCGAAATCGTCCGCTCCTTTAATTCGATCTACGGGCCGGTCCTGGTCGAACCCCAAGGGATCTTCCCACCCAAGGGCCAAGGCCGGATCCCCGGCTTAGATGGCAACGCCAAGATGAGTAAGTCCTTAGGCAACGCGATTTACCTGGCCGATGACGAAGCGGAATTAAAGCGGAAGGTCATGTCGATGTACACCGACCCGCACCACATCCACATCGAAGATCCGGGCCAAGTCGAAGGCAACATGGTCTTTACTTACCTGGACATCTTTGATCCCGACCAAGCCAAAGTCGCGGAGTTAAAAGAACAATACCGCCACGGTGGTCTCGGGGACGTCAAGATCAAGCGCTACTTACTGGAAGTCTTGCACAACGAACTCGACCCGATCCGGGCGCGGCGCGAAGAATTCGCGAAGGATCCAGCGGCCGTCTACGCGATGCTCAAGGCCGGCAGCGACCACGCCAACGAAATCGCCAACCAAACCTTGGCGGAAGTCAAAGACGCGATGGGCATCAACTACTTTAAGAACCTCTAAACCCGGACGGTGGTCAAGTTGGCCACCGTTTTTTGGTACCAAAAAACGGGACCCGCCGGCCCCGTTAACGTTAGAAATCACGCGTCGTCTTCATCAAATCTAACAGCTGCGCACTTGGCGTCTGCACCTTCATGATCGTGGGGTGGTGCATGTAAGCATCGGCTTGGGCCTGGGCCCAGGTATGATCCGTCCCCCAGCGCTGGTCTTGGAAGTGGCTTGGCACCGCAAAGACCCGGACGGTGTTTTCGTCAATGACCTGGTAGGTAACCGTCCCGGCGGCGAGCGGCGTGCCGCTGACCGTGTAGGTATGGGCCGGAAAGACGTCCGTTACCCCCTTACCGTAATTACTGGTGACATTTTTACCACTGACGTCCGTTACGTCAATATTGGCCAGCTGGTGTTGTTCCAAAGCCGTTTGAATATCGGCTGGCGAGCCATTTTGCAGCAAGTAGGTGTAAAAGACCCGGTAGCCCAGCGTGGTGGCGTCCTGCGGGGCCTGACTGGTCGCGGCCGACTGGGAATTAGTCGTAGCTGACGAAGCCGCCGGCGCACTCGCGGTGCTCGTCGCCTGACTACTGCTGTGATTAGCCTTGCTGGACGCCTGGCTGGCCGTAGTCTTGGTAGCCGACTCGCTTTGGCTGGATTGCGACTGGTTGGAATTACCACACGCCGCCAGCCCCACACTTAACCCGAGCACGGCCAAACTTAAGCCAATTTTCTTCATTTTTCATCCCCCCTTGTGTGTTTAATTTTACCATGATTAACGCCGCGCTTTCTTTGCCCAATCGCCTCATAGACACCGGAGAGATTTATAGATCTGCGCAAAAGTTTATTAAAAATAACGGTTTTAATCATGATTAATAATCCGCTATCCCTTTTTACAAAATGATAAGCGCCTAACATTTTCGTGACAGTTATTGCGCAGATTTTCAGATCTGTCGTGTCTCAATGGGAGGATTCGTCTTTTTCGCTTACCGCCCCACACTGGTACGGCTTATAATCAAACATAGAAAGAAGGCGAGTCCCATGCGCAAACTTTGGCAAACCACTTGGCAGTGCGCGGCGATTTTCCTTTGCATCGTCGGCGGAATCATCGCAGCTTCACTGGGCCCTAGCAACCAAGCCGCTCATGGCTGGTTGTTATTGCATGATCTTTATTATCCCTGGGTTTACCTGGCCGTTTTTTACGGATTGTTGACCCTGCTTACTCGGCACTGCTGGCCGGCAAATTGGCATTTCACCTGGCACTTTCCCCCGCGTGCGGCTTGAGGGGCAGTTTAGCCATCATTTGGGGCTTGGCCATTTGGCTGTTGACCAGTCATTCCTTGCTTTTGACCGGGGGTGAATACGGGATCAACACCGCCTTGGCCAGTCTCTTCGCCTACCTGCTCACCGCCGGGCTGGTGTTCGGTCGCGCCAAGCGCCACGACTGGACGCTCGCCCAAGCTGAGCTGACCCGCATCCAATAAAATGAGAATTTATCCTTGACAATGAGAAATCGATTAATTAGAATATAGCCATAATTTAATTAACCGAACGCAATGAGGAAGAAGAGTAGCACTGGTTAACCGCTAGCGAGCCCCGGTTGGTGGAAGGGGGTCGGATCTAGCCAGCGTGAAAATCACTTTCGAGCCCGGGCCAGCCAAGGTCCGGTGGCCGCACCCATTACCGTGCACGCGTATCGTCAGGCTTGCCTGGCCGTACGTACTAAGGTGGCGTTAGTGATAGCGCCATGGGCACAGGGTGGTACCACGCACAGGCGTCCCTGATCGAGTCAATCGGTCAGGGACGCCTTTTTCATTGGGTTCTGATTTAAAATTGGAGGGTGTTACATATGTCATCACGGAAATTAACTTGGCGCGAATACTTTGTCGTCGCGTCGCTGCTCTTTGGCCTTTTCTTTGGGGCCGGCAATTTGATCTTCCCTTTGCACCTCGGTCAGCTCGCCGGAGGCCACTGGGGACCAGCCGCCCTGGGCTTTTTGGTTACCGGGGTCTTATTGCCTTTGCTGTCGGTAATGGCGATCGCCGTCACCCGGGCCGAAGGGGTCTTTGACGTTGGCCGGCCCCTGGGCGTCGGCTTTGCCTTGACCTTTATGGTGTTGATCCACGCCACCATCGGGCCGCTCTTTGGGACGCCGCGGACGGCGACGGTCTCCTTTACCGTCGGGGTGGCCCCCTTTGTGCCCGCCCAATATCAACAAGTTGCCTTGTTCGTCTTTTCGCTGGTCTTCTTTGGCTTAGCCTTTGCCTTCTCCTACCACGAAAATAATATCCTGGCCAACGTCGGCAAGGTCTTAAACCCGATGTTCTTGGCCCTCTTGTTCTTAATGTTCTTAGTGGCCTTCTTGATGCCCATGGGCAACCCCCTGAGCGCCCCGGCCACGGCCGCTTACGCTCACAGCGCCTTAACCAACGGTTTCTTGGAAGGATACAACACGATGGACGCCTTGGCTGGCCTGGCCTTTGGGGTGACGGTCGTTACGGCAGTCCGGCAAATGGGCCAACGCCGCAGCCGCGACGTTTCCAAGGTCGTCGCCAAGGCCGGAGTCTTAGCAATGAGTGGGGTCGGCTTAATCTACTTGCTCTTGATCGTAGCCGGAGCGATGTCGTTAGGCCACTTCAAGCTCTCAGCTGATGGTGGGGTCGCCTTTACCCAAATCGTGCGCTACTACGGTGGGGCCTTCGGTCAAGCAGTCCTGGCCGTTTTGATCACCGTCACCTGCTTGACCACGGCGGTCGGCCTGGTCGCCGCCTTTGCCCAAGACTTCCACAAGCACTTCCCGAAGGTGTCTTATCACATGTGGCTGTTTTTGACGACGCTGGCCTCCTTTGTCGTAGCTAACTTCGGTTTGGAACAAATCATCGCTTGGTCGACGCCAATGTTGATGTTCCTCTACCCCTTATCGATGGTCTTGATCCTCTTGTCCGTTTGCTCCAACTTCTTCCAACGGGACGGCCGGGTCTACTTCTTCGTAGTCCTCTTCACGGTCGTGCCGGCCTTGGGGGACATGGTAGTCGCCTTCCCGAAGGTCGTGTCTGCCAGCGCCTTTGGTCAAACGGTCGCCGCCTGGCGCGCGGCTTTGCCACTGGCTAACATGGGCTTGTCCTGGGTGGTGCCAGCCTTGATCGGTCTCGTGATCGGGCTGGCTTGGCACTACGCTAAGCCCATGCGCCAACTGGCCGTCGAACCCGCTCGCCTGGATCCGAAGGAATAAATTCTTTAAACCAAAAGTCGCGCTGGTCAGTTGCCAGCGCGACTTTTGCTATGCCTCAATCGGCACTACGGTTTTCAATTCCGCCACCCGGGCCTTGATCTGATCGCGCACCCGGCGAAAGACGGTTAATTGCTCCGCCCGACTGCCCGTGGCTTGGGCCGGATCGGCCAAGTCCCAGTGCAAGTGCCGCGCGCTGGCCGGAATTACCGGACAGTGGTCGCGCGCGTCCCCGCACAGGGTGACAATCACGTCGGCCTGGGCAAAGTAGACTGGATCAAGCGCTTTAGCGTGGTGCGAGCTGAGATCAATGCCCACTTCGGCCATCACCACTTGGGCCAGTGGATTAACCGTGGTGGGATGGGTTCCCGCACTGGCCACTTCTACCGTCGGGTAGTCCGCTTTGGCAAAGCCCTCGGCCATCTGACTGCGGCATGAATTTCCGGTACACAGAAAATATAATTTCATTAACTCACCTACTCAAAAAGGGGCGGCCCACTTGGGGTCGCCCCTGGCTGTTTATGCTAGAAATCAACTTCATCGGGATCCTTGCATTGGCCCCCTAAGTTCGGCAGGGCCGCAATCGTCTGCATTTCTTCGTTCGACAGTTCAAAGTCAAACAGCTCCATGTTTTGCTTGAGCCGGTCGACGTGGACCGACTTTGGCAATGGCACGACCCCTTGTTGGAGGATCCACCGTAAGCTGACTTGGGCCGTTGACTTCCCGTGCGCCGCCGCGATCTTTTGCATCGTTGGGTCGACTAAGACCGTCGCCCCTTGACCGCCCAATGGTCCCCAAGCTTCCACCACGATGTCCATGGCCTGGAGTTTCTTAATTTCTTCGGCGTGGGTCCAACCGGGGTGGACCTCAATTTGGTCAACCATTGGCTTGATCTTAGCCGTCTTTAACAGTTCGGCCACGTGGTGCGGCATAAAGTTGCTCAGCCCGATCGCCCGAATCTTGCCGGCTTCGTATAATTCTTCCATCGCCCGCCAGGTTTCCGCGTTGATTTTGGCCGCGTCCGCGCCAAATTGCTTTTCATTGGCCGGCCAGTGGATCAGGTACAAGTCTAAGTAATCCAACCCTAAGCGGTCCAAACTGGCTTGAAAGGCCGCCTTGGTGGCTTCATACCCCCGGTCGGTGTTCCAAAGCTTGCTGGTCACAAACAATTCTTCGCGGGGAACACCAGCGGCCTTGATCCCTTGGCCGACCCCGGCTTCGTTTTCGTAGACCTTAGCGGTATCAATGTGCCGGTAGCCGGCCGTAATCGCGTCCTGCACGGCTTGGGCCGTCACCGCCGGGTCGGTCCGGAACGTCCCGTAACCAACGCAGGGGATTTCCACCCCGTTGTTCAATTTGATTGGTGAATTAACATTGGTAAGCGTCATGTTGTTCATCCTTTCTTTGGTTGCCAATCCAGGGCCAAGCCTTGCCGCTGGATTACTTGGGCCAATTTATCCCGGTCAATCCGCTTGGTGTTCAGCTTGGCGCCCGTGATCTGTTTAGTAAATGAATCGATCCGCCGGCTGGTATCGCGCAAGTCGTAGTAGGTCTGCACCACCTGATCGTAGTCTTTGAGGCTGGCCACCTCAAAGTCCTGCGGGTAGTCATTTTCAAAGGCCACTTGCTCCAGCGGCAGGCGGGGCTTTAACTGCGGCACTTGGTCCGGAACCCCGACTTGGACCCCCAGCAGGGGCAAGGTCATTTTCGGCAGGTCTAAGGCCGCCAAAAGGGCTTCGGGATCATCGTTGATCGATCCCAGAATTACCGCGCCCAAACCCAGGCTTTCGGCAGCCGTGACAAAGTTTTGTACCGCTAAAACCGTGTCCTCCAGCGCTTGAAAGAAGATGTCGGTCGTATGCAGGCGCCCATCATCATAGCCAAGTTGCTGGCGAATCTGCTGGTTGCGGTACAAGTCCACGATAAAGATAAACAAGTCCCCGTTAGCCCCAACGTAGCGTTGACCGGAAACGGCGCGGACCGCCGCGCGCTTGGCGGGATCAGTGACGTGCAAAATCGAAAGTTGTTGCATGAACATACTGGTCGAAGTCTGGCTGGCCATCTTGTACAAGATCGTCAATTGTTCCTTGGCCAAGGTTTGCGCCTTAAAGGCCCGGATCGACCGGTGGTTGGCAATTACTTCCGTTGTGTGCGTATCAATCATCTGCCTTTCCCACTTACTTTTCGTTACTAACAACTTACTTCTAGTTAACCACCGCGGGCCTGAAAGCGTCAACTTATTTCCCGGGAAATCTTAGCTTTGACAACTTTTTCATTTTTGGTTCAAAAAAAGCCCACTGGACGCTGGGGCATCCAGTGGAACTTACGCTTACTTCGCGAATTTCTTAAATGGTACTAAGACCAAACTCATGAGGGCCATCCCCAAAACGGTCAGCGCCGAAGCAGACGCGTTCCCGGTTTGCGGCAGGCTGGCCTTTTGCGCCGCCGCTGGTTGGGCGGTCGTTAATTGGACCTTGGCCGTAGTCAGGGTTGGGGTCCCTTGGGAAGTTGGCGTTGGCTTAGCAGTAGGGGTTGGTTCGCTCGTTGCCCCATTAACAACTCCCGCGGCCGCCTTGGCAATTGCCAGTTGACCTAGCGCCTTTTGCAGGGCTGCTTGGGCCGCAGCTAAGCGGGCGTTTGCCGCGGTTAATTCAGCTTTGGCATCAGCCAAATTAGCTTGCGCGGCTTCCAAAGCGGCTTGGGCATCAGCAACGGCTTTTTGGGCCGCAGCGACCGCCGCCGGACCATTTTCAACCGTTTGCTTAACCGTCGCCAGGTTGGCTTGGGCTTGCTTCAACGCGGCTTGAGCGTCATCAAAGGCCTTTTGGGCGGCCGCTTCATTTTGGCTGGCCGTGGTTTGATTTTCCTTCGCCGCCGCCAGCGCATTCTTAGCATCGTTAAAGTCATTTTGCGCCGCTTGTAAGTTGGCCTTGGCCATCCCGACCGTATCAACCGCCGCCTTCATCATCAGGTTCATGAAGACTGGGGCGTGACCCGCCGCCTTAGCAGCTTCTTGTAATTTAGCGTTAGCTTCGTTTGCCTTCGTTTGGGCGGTTTGAACCTCGCTGTTCAGTTGGTCGACCTTGGTTTGATCAGCCGCCAAACGCTTGCCAGCTTCCACCGCAGCGGTCAGCTTGTCACTGGAAGCCAGGTTCAGGTAGGCCGTTTCGTGCATAACACTCATCCCTGGGATCCCCGTATTGATAACCACCGCAATCTTGTAGTCATTGGCTAACCCTGGCGCGACCCCGGTCCAGTCAGCCGTCTTTTGATCGGCGCTGAGGTTGCTCTTGGTAAAGGACCCACCGTTTTCAAAACTCATCGATTCAATCATGCTGGCGAAGGTAACCGAGAAGATCTTGACCGTGACCTTGCCATTCGCATCCACGCTGACCGTGGCCGTTGGCTTAAAGAAGCCAGCCATTTCCGACTTGGTCGTCGTTTCATTTCCGTCATTTCCCGTCTTGTAGAAGGTCGCGGCTACGTCTTCCGTTGCCGCGGCAGCGGCTTGGTCCTTTTCTAATTGGTCCTTAGCGGCCGCATAGGCAGTTTGGGCCGACTTCAAAGCGGCATTAGCCGTGGAAGCCGTGGCAACGGCTTGTTGGTAAGCCGATTCCGCAGCCGCTTGGGAAGCCGCGTTGGCACTGCTGGTTTGGACTTCTTGGTCGTACGCTTTTTGCGCTGCAGTTACCGCCGCACTGGCTTGATCATACGTCGATTGAGCCGCACTCGTAGCCTGGCTGGCCGTTTGTGTCTTGGCCTTGGCGCTTTGCAGGGCCGCACTGGTCGATTGAACCTTGCTTTGGGCCGCACTAACCGCCGCTTGGGCCGACGACAAAGCCGCACTGCCGTTGTCTACTGTCGCTTTGGCGGTTTGCGCTGCCGTCGAAGTTTCCTTGACCTTGCTTTGGGCCGCGGTTACCGCCGCATTGGCCGCACTGTACTTGGCGCTAGCTTGGCTTTGAGCCGTTTGGGCTTGTGCGACCGTTTGTTGCGCTTGTGTCACTGCTTGTTGAGCATCGGATACCGATAATTACTTATCGTCCGATTGGTTTTGGGCCACTACCGCAGTTTCATCAGCGTGCACGGCCGGTTGATCAGCCACCAACCCCGTCACACCGGCGATTCCGGCCACTGAAGCCGTTAACAAAGCAGCGTTTTTCAGGTTCGTCTTCTTCATTGGAATTCCCCCACAAAAATTAAAAATAAGTGCAATTCATTGAATTTTCCAAAAAGCTTTAATATGCGTCATATTATGGCACTATCAAGGTGAAAGCGCAACCCGTCGCGGAATATTTTGCGGGTTTTTACTTATCCAACGAATTTTTATTGAAATCGTTCACCTGAACGCTTAAACTTAACAATGATATTAAAGAAATTCTTAAGGAGGCGTTTTTCGTGACGGTTGGTTCGAAAATAACCTATCGAGTGATTACTTCGGTGTCACTAATGGGATTAGTTGGGGCGCCCCTGGCCGCGGCCAGCCCCGTCCTGCCGGCCCTGGTGCAAGCCGCTACCCCAGCAGCGACAACAATCCCGACGACCGCCCGCTTTTTTAAGACGGGCACGACCACGGCATCCGATGCCAGCCACTTCTTCAGTGACCAGGCCAGCTTAAAAACCACCAACGGCCAGCTCCAATTGGTAATGACAATGCCAACCGGGGCCAATTATGTCCAAAAATTGCAAATTCAGGGCAGCAATCAGGCGGCGAACATCCAAAAAAATGGCGAACAGGCCACGGTGACGTTTAACCTGCCGAACCAAAGCGGCAAGTACGTAGTTGAAATGGACCTGCAACTGGCCCCGGGCATGACCATGCACGAAGCGGCCGACTTACAAGTGGACCTCAGCCAGGTCAAGACCGCCAGTGCGGAGGCTGACAGCAGTCAAGCCACTAGCAGCAGCCAAACGACAACGTCAACTGCAACTACTAAGTCCGACCACCAGCAAGCGCAATCGACGACTCAGGTATCCCAAAGTCAAACCACACCACCTACGCAGTCAACTGGGACCAAGCAAGACCACGATGACGTGCTCCAACTCCCAGTTAGTTTCTTAAAGTATGAAGATTACCCAGCGCCATCAGAATCAGGCCAATTCTTCAGTAAAACCGTATCCGTCAAGCCAACTGCCGATGGTTATCAACTAACTTTCCACTTAATCGGCGGCGCGCAGTTCATCAGCGGTATTACCTTTAACGGGCAAAAGCCTGTCCAAACCGTAACCAATGGGGCTAAAGTTGACTACTCCTTTAAACTCTCTAAACAGGCTTATCAACAAGGCGGGGGGGTCTTTAATTTTGACCTCTCTGTTCTAGGCAATTCTCAACAAGCGTATGCGGTATGGAATAACAAGGCGTTCAACCCGCAAGCTCAAAAGCCCCAACCATTTGAGCCACCAATTCCTAAACCAAGCCATCACGTTATCGATAGCACAAAGGAGATCCAAGATATTCCTTATGCCGTCTATAATGAGCAAGGTACTAAGTTGTCCGATGCCAACTCTTTCTACACTCACGTAGCACATGTTATTAAGACCGGCACTTCTGGTTATGACGTAACCCTCACCATTAAAGCTGCCAAGGGTACCGCTACCTTCGCCCCAATTTCGATGAAGGCCGGACCAATTACAAACCAAACGCATTCTCAAATTGGCAACCAAGATATTTGGACGTATACCTTCCACGTTAATGACGATAGTGCTTTAGACCAACCCTTTACCGGTCGCATTAAGGTTGGGGTTCCGCTCCTAGGTATGCCCGCCCAAAATTATGGGGTTTGGTTTGCATTCGGCCAAGAAAAAAGCAGTCCTGGTCCCAGTGCTTTAAGCACTACCGGCTACGGCACTGGCAACGCGGCCGCCGCGCTAAGCGCCAGCGGCCCAGCCGGGGGCGACATCACCAGCCAACCGGGAGCGGCCAATGCGGCAGCGATTACCCCCTTTGATTTAAAGGCCGCCCAAAAGCGGCTCGCTCACTACCGGGTGCCAAATGGGATCAAGCACCGCATCCAAGCCGCCCTCGTCGACTACCCGATCGTCCAGGCTTTAACCGCCTTTTTGGTCACCGGGTTTGCGATCATCGGGGGGACCATGCTTTGGTACACCCATGCGACCCGCAAATTGAAAGGATTCAACCATGAAGAAGATTAAATTCAACTGGGGACGGTGGCTGACCCTGCTCACCGTTACCTTATTCGGGCTGCTGGGCGTTACCAATGCCCATGCGGCCAGCGTTAATTACCAAACCCTAAAGTACGGGACCAACCAGACGTCAATGGCCGACTCCTACTACGTCCGCCCCGCCCAAGTCACGGTCAGTGGCAACCAATACGTCGTCACGATGACCATCCACACCGCTGCCAACCTAGGTGCTTGGCCAGTGACGGTCTACTCCATCAACGGCCAGGCCCCACAAAGCGTCAGCAAGACCCAGGGGGGCGGGGGGTACAATTACGCTTACTCCTTTACCGCCAAGTCTTTAAATGGCGTGATTTCCAGTTCGATCCACGTTAACGTGCCCAGTGCCAACTACAACGCTGATCACAACATCAGCTTTAAGTTCGACACCAGTCAGCTGCCCGCCTTAAACGGCAAGAATGCCAAGGGGACCAAGAACAGCGCGGCGGCCACCACCAGCACCGGTGAGGCCGCGGGCGCCAACGACCCCCAGCTGCAAGCCAAGCTGAATAAATTAAACGCCCAGGCCAAGTCCCAGTCCCAAGCGGCGAGCCGCAAGGAAAGTCGGCTGGCCAAACAGACCCTGGAACAAAACGTCCAGGCCCAAGCCGCCAATGACCGCAACCAAAAGCTCTTCTACTACGTCTTAATCGGCGGAGGACTGGGCCTGATCGTGATCATTGCATCCGCTGCCTACTTTATCATCAACGCCAAAAAGAATTTACCACGTCACTAATTAAACTTTTGCGGGGCTGGGGGAGCTGATTGCACCACCAGCCCTTTTCACAAGGGGGCTTTTTCATGCACGCACGCAAGCGTCTTATCATCATTTTGCTCAGTCTCTTGGTTTTAATCGGCGGCACGGCCGCGGGGGTGCGCTACTTTGTCAATCGCCAGGTCGCTGACCGCCAGCGGCTGGTCGTAACCACCGTTGCGATCGCCCAGATCTTTGACAAACTCGACATCAACCTGGTCGGCGTCCCAACGACGGCTCAGACCCTGCCCGCCCGCTACCAACATACCGCCAAAGTCGGTGGGGCGATGAACCCGAGCGTCGAAAAAATTGCCGCCCTCAATCCTTCCAAGGTCTACGCCGTTTCCACCCTCAAGGACGAATACTCAAGTGCCTTTAAGGCCCAAAGTGTCCCGGTCACCTACCTGAAACTCGATACCGTGGCCCAATTAAAGACGACTTTGCGCCAATTGGGCCATGAATACTACCGGACCCGCCAGGCCAACGCCCAGATCAAAAAGATCAACGCGGCCATCCAAGCCGCCAAAGCCCGCCGCCACGGCGCAAAACCGCAGGTCCTGGTCTTAATGGGGATGCCGGGCGCCGGGTATTTGATTGCGACCGATCACTCCTACGTTGGTGACCTGGTCCGGCTGGCCGGGGGGCAAAACGTCTACGCCAGCCACGGTCAAGCCTACCTCTCCCCTAGCAACGAAACTCTCGCGACCAAGCACCCCGACGTCATCTTGCGCTTAGCTCACGCGATGCCAAGCGTCACGGTACCCCAGTTTAACAAGGAGTTTCAGGACAATCCGGTCTGGGCGAAGATGCCAGCCGTCAAAAACCACCGCGTCTATGACCTCAAGCAGCCGACCTTCAATGCCTCGGCCAATATGAAGGTTCCCCAGGCCCTGCACCAAGTCAGCTTATGGCTGTACCCAAAGAAATAGGACTTCACCATGAAAAAAACGACCCTTACTTACCTGTTCCTCACGGGGCTCTTGGTGGTCACGAGCGGGATCGCTTTGACCAACGGGGCCAGCCACTTCAGCTTGCTGGCCCTGTCGCCCACCGCCCAAAACACCCTCTTTAACATCCGCCTGCCACGGATCCTCGCCGCCCTCTTGGCCGGGGCGACCGTCGCGGTCAGCGGGGCTTTATTCCAGGCCGCCCTGCGCAATCCAATCGCTGATCCCGGGATCATGGGGGTCGCCAGCGGGGCGCACCTGTTCGCCCTGCTCGGTGGCCTGGTCATCCCCGGCCTCTTTTTCAACCGGGTCCTCTGGGCTTTGGCCGGGGGCTGGCTGGCCTTTGAGCTCTTGGTCCGCTTCCAACCTAAAATGGACCCCTACCGGCTGATCTTAGTCGGGGTTGCGATCAACGCCATGTTCAGCGGGTTCACCGCCTTAATCCCCACCATGCCGGGCCAAAGCAGCCTCTCGCTGGCCACCGTCACTTGGACGCAAACCACCCTCTTAGCCATCCTGGGCCTGGGGGGCTTGATCATTGCCGTCCTGCTGGCGCCGTGGGGCAATTACCTCAAGGTCAGCGACGCCCAACTGGTCTCACTCGGCCAATCGCCGCAGCGCTTGCGGCGCGGGCTGTTGTTAACGGCGGTCTTTTTAGCGGCGACGACCACGGCCTGCGTCGGCGTCCTCGCCTTCATCGGGATCATCGTCCCCCACCTGGGTCGCCAACTGGTCGGCCGCGATTATAACCGCCTGCTGCCCTTTACCATGCTGGCCGGGGGCTGGCTGTTGCTCTTTTTCGATACCCTGGGCCGGCTGGTCATCCAACCCAGCGAACTGCCGGCTACCGCCCTCTTGGCGATCTTTGGCGGTCCGTGCTTGATCTGGATTTTGAAAGGGGGGACCACCCATGCTTGACGCGCAACACCTCCGCTTTGCTTATCCGCAGCAAGCCCCGCTCATTGACGACCTGTCCTTGACCATTCCCGAGCACCAAATCACGACCCTGCTCGGGCCGAACGGTTCCGGGAAATCCACCCTGTTGAAACTCTTGACTCGCCAGCTTTCGCCCCAAGCTGGCCACGTTCACCTCGCCGGCCAGGACCTCTGGCGCGCCTACTCAGCCCAAAGTGCCGCCCAGCAAATCGCTGTCGTCCACCAGCACCACGAATTGTACGATGAGCTGACGGTTGCCGATTTAATCCAGCTTGGCCGCCTCCCTTACCAAAGCTCCCTCTTTGCCGACCCGGCCCCCGCGGATACTGCCGCCATCATGGCCGAACTGCAGCTGACCGACTTGGCCGACCGACCGGTAAAGCAATTATCCGGGGGCCAAGCCCAACGCGTCTGGCTGGCGCTCGCCCTCAACCAAGAACCGACCTACCTCTTCTTGGATGAGCCCACCACCTACCTGGATTTGCACTACCAGACCGAGTTTCTCCGTTTGCTGCGGCAATTAAATCAGCAGCGGGGGTTGACGATCGTAATGATCCTGCACGATTTAAATCAAGCCCTGCGTTACAGTGATTACTGCTGTTTATTGGACCACGGGCAGTTGGTCGCCACTGGGACTCCAAAAAGCGTTTTGACCCCCGCCCGGGTCAAAACCACCTTCCAGTTGGAATGCGATCTCATAACGACCAAGTATGGCCCGGTCCTAATCCAAGCCTGACGGGCCGTTGACCTAGCGCGCCAGCGGGCTTACACTGGGGACAACGAACACGAAAGAAGGTCTCACTATGTTTCCCATGCTCGGCCTAAAGGCCAGTTCTGACCCCCGGCAAATCATGGACCGGCTCAAGCACCAGCCAGCCGTCTTTGAATTTTTCACTGACCAGCCTGACTTTACCCCCAGCGGGCTGACCCACCTCAAGCAAATGATTGGCCAGGTGCAAAACCAGGGCATTTCCCAGATCGTCTTGCACCAGCCGATGAACTTCCAGGGCCACCACACGGAAGTGATCACCCCGCAGGACTCATTTCCGGCCCTGTACGACTTTGTCCATCGCACCGCGGTGACCTTGATTCAAGTTGCCAAGGAGACCGGCACCCAGGCCTTGATCCATGGTTCCTATGACGATCAACACGGCTTTGATGAAATGCTGGCCGCCTACCCCGACGTCGCGGCCGCACGCCAGGTCGGCTTTGACGTTCTGGATCGCTTGCAGGAATTTGGCGGTGAGCACGTGATGTTTGAAAATTCGATCTCGCCGGTCTTTTTCTACGGCGATCCGGCCGTCGAAGATGCCATCCTGGCCCACGGTTACCGCTTGGCCTATGATGTCTCCCACGCTTTTATCACTGTCCATGGTGATAACGACCGCTTGATCGCCAGCTTGGAGCATTTAAAAGAGCAAATTGTCCACTACCACCTGGTCGATTCAATGGGCCAGACCCACGACAGTCTGCCCTTGGGGGAAGGCCGGATTGCCTGGCCCCGGGTCCTGCCCCACCTCAACCCGGCGGCCACTGACATCTACGAAATTGATCTTAAGGACCAAGCCAACTGTGCCGAACAAGTCGCCAGCCACCAATACTTACAACAATTTATGTAGACGAAAAAATGGACCACGCAGCGTGGTCCATTTTTTGTGTGTGATTGATTGCTGCGCTGGTCAGAGTTGCCCCCGCGCAAATTTAAGCTGTGAAACTGCGCACTTCACTAAGCAGTTGTTAGCCTAATTCCTTTTCTACCAAGGCCTTGACCTCTTCGACCGTGGCACATTCGTTGATCGCTTTGTCGACCAGCTTAGCACATTCGGCCGTATCCAAGTCCTTCATCGTGCTCCGGGTCCGCAAAATCGACGTCGCACTCATGGAGTATTCGTCTAAGCCCATCCCCATCAGCAGTGGCAAAGCGTACTTGTCGCCGGCCATTTCACCACACATAGCGGCCTTGGCCCCGTGGCGGTGGGCTGAGTCGATCACGTGCTTGATCAGGCTCAAGAAGGCTGGGTTCAGTGGTTGGTAAAGGTAAGAAACCTTATCGTTGCCCCGGTCGGCGGCAAAGTTGTATTGGATCAAGTCGTTGGTCCCAATACTGAAGAAGTCGACTTCCTTGGCCAGGTTGTCGGCATTAACGGCCGCCAGCGGTACTTCGATCATCATCCCGAGTTGGACGTTCTTGCCGATCCCCGGGTGGCTGGCTTGCAGTTCCGTCAAGCATTCGTTGTAGATCGCCTTGGCGGCCCGCAGTTCCGCCACCGTCCCGATCATTGGGAACATGATCCCCAGTGGGCCAAATTCTGAGGCCCGAATCAAGGCCCGCAGTTGGGGCTTGAAGATGTCTGGCCGTTCCAAGCAGATCCGGATGGCCCGGTAACCCAAGAACGGATTTAATTCTTCCGGCAGTGGCAAGTAATCCAGCGGCTTGTCACCCCCGATGTCTAAGGTCCGGACGACCACTGGCTTGCCGTTCATCCCAACGACGGCCTTTTTGTAGGCTTCAAATTGTTCGTCTTCACTTGGCAAGTGGTCACTGCCCATGTACAGGAATTCGGAGCGGAAGAGGCCGACCCCATCGGCCCCTTGCTTGACCGCGTCGGCCACGTCATCCGGCGTCCCGATGTTGGCCGCAATTTCAAATTCCTTGCCGTCCTTGGAAACGGATGGGGCGTCGACTAACTTCGCCCATTGGGCCCGTTGCTTTTCAAAATCGGCGGCCTTTTGTTCGTATTCCTTAACCGTGGCGTCATCCGCGTCCACGATCACATCCCCGTTCAGCCCGTCGACAACGATCATTTGCCCATTTTGGGCCGTCGTCGTGATTGATTCTGAACCCACCACGGCTGGAATCCGCAAGGTCCGGGACATAATGGCAGCGTGGCTGGTCCGCCCGCCGAGGTCCGTAACAATCCCCTTGACGAACTGGGCATCCATCTGGGAGGTATCGGATGGGGTGATTTCCTTAGCCACAATTACCACCGGGTGGTCAATGCCGGCAATGTCTGGCAATTGCTTGCCTAACAGGTGGGCTAAGGCCCGCTTGGCCACGTCCTTGACGTCGGCCGCCCGTTCTTGCATGTATTGGTTGTCGACCATCGCAGCCAACATGTCGGCAAAGCCGGTCATTACCTTGTCGACCGCTGCTTCGGCCCCGGTGTGGTTTTCTTCAATATCCGTCTTAATTTGCCCCATCATTTCCGGGTCGGACAAGATGGCAATGTGGGCATCAAAGACTTCCAATTCTTCGTCGCCCAAGCGACCCTTGGCGTTTTCCTTGATCTTGCTTAATTCATCGATGGAAGCTTGAAAGGCCGCTTCCACCCGGGCGTATTCCGCCGCGGTATCTTCGACCTGCGTCGTTTCGTAGGTCAGATCTGGATCGACCAGCAGGTACGCTGGTGCAATCCCAAAGCCGTCACTAGCCGCAATTCCTTTTACATCCGTTGACATCTGGTAATTTCCTCCTCGTCTTGGCAAACGTTTAACATTGACCATTATAAAACGCTTCCAGCAAAATTGCCACCTTTTTTGAACCGGTTTCAAATAATTCTGGTTTTTCACATAAAAGTGGACGGCCCAACATTAAGCAAAAACCAACTTTTCTCAGAATTTGACCGGTCCAATAAAATTTTTAAATTCTGTTGACAGCGCTTACATAATATTTTAGGATAGCCATGTATTAAAAACTCCGGGTTTAATTTCGTTTTTAAAAGGTTATAATCGTTAAACTTTTTATTTATTCCCAATTTATTTCCAATTATGCAATTTATTCAACGGTTAGCCAATTTTGATGCGAAATAAAGCACGGAGGAGCATTTATTCCAGTTTTTTGTGCAGAAAGGACGCGTGTCAGTATGTTTAATTTCTTAAAGCCGTCCCCCGATGCGAAAGTACCTGTTCCCGCCGACAAAGTCGAAGGGGTCTACAAACGCAAGCAAACCGGGGTCTTGATTGCCACTTGTATCTCTTATCTGGCCTACTACATCATTCGTTTGATCTTTACCACCGAACAAAAGCCGATTATGAAGGAATACGGCTTCTCCGTGGGGCAAATCGGGCTGATTCTTTCCTGTTTTGGGGTCGGCTACGGGATCGCCAAGCTCTTTATGGGCGGTTGGGTGGATAAGTCCAACACCAAGAATTTCTTGGCCTTTGGGCTCTACCTCTCCTGTATCTTTAACGCCTTTTTGGGCTTTACCAAGAACTTCTACGTCATCTTATTCTTAATGCTCTTTATTTCCTTTACCCAAGCGATGGGAGCGCCGGCTTGCCAGCGGGAAATCAGCCTCTGGTTCTCCAAAAAGCACCGCGGGGTCGTCTTTGCCGTGTGGGCCTCTGCCCACAACGCCGGGGCCTTTGCCTGCGTGGCCTGCATCCAGTTAGCCACCCTCTTGTTCTCCGGTTCCTTGACGATGGTCTTTATCACCGCTTCCGTGATTTCGGCCATTATCGCCACTCTGATGTTGCTGATCAATTCCGAACGGCCCGAAAGTGAAGGGCTGCCGAACATGGCGGAATACTCCGGTCACGTTGAATTAAACGAAAAGGGCGAATCAACCGCCCAAGAACTGTCCGACAAGTCCTTTGCCGACATTCTTTTCCACGATATCTTAACCAACAAGGTCGTCTGGGCCGTCACCTTGACTTCAATGTCCATTTACATTGTTCGCTACGGGGTCATGTCTTGGATCCCTTCCTACTTGCCAACCAAGGGCTTCTCGGTCGAATGGGCCAAGTGGCTGGTCGGGATCTTTGAATTGTCCGCCGTACCAGGGGTCATCATCTTAGGCTTGGTCTCCGACCTGTTGAAGGGGCGGCGGTCCTTTGTCTGCTTCCTGTGCGTGATTGCGATGATTTTGTGCTTGGTAACCTACTTTACCAGCACCAGCAAGGCCTTGATCACGGTCGTTCTCTTTATCATGGGGAGTTTGATCTACGCCCCGCTGTCTTTGGTCGGGTTGATGGTCAATGAAGCCGTGCCAAACTACGCGGTCGGCATGTCGACCGGGTTTATGGGCTTCTTCCAGTACGTCTTTGGGGAAACGATGGCTACAGCCTTGATCGGGATGCTGGTCGACAAGTTCGGCTGGGGCGCTTCATCGACGGTGATCTACATTGCCGCCGGGGTCGCCTTCCTCTTACTGGTTTACCTCGTCTTTAAGGAACGGGCCATCATGAAGATGGAAGATCAAGTTAACCAAACCAAGTAACGTCCAGGCAAATAATTAATGAACCTGAAACGGGCCGCTCCGATTGGGGCGGCCCGTTTTGGTTAAGATTTCACCACCCGCTTGTGGTGCTTAAACTTAATGAAGGGGTTACGTTTAATTGGAATAGCCTGCAAGAAGGTTGTCGCTAAGATCAACAGCGAGCCGACCACCATCGCCGAAGACAGGTGGGTCCCCAGCAACGTCACTGCCAAGACCGTCGCAATCAAGGGTTCAAACGCCCCTAAGATCCCCGCAGCCGTGGGATTGATGAAGTTCAAACTGCCTAAAAACATCGTGTACGCCGCCATCGTCCCAAAGAAAATGACGTAGGCGACCAACAGCCAATCACCCCCGCTCAAGTGCGGGACCGGCCGTAACAACAATTCCGGCAACATAACCAGTCCACCTAGCAACATCGCCAGTCCACAGACGGCAAAGGTATCAAAGTGTTGGAGCAACTTCACCGGCAACAAAGTGTACAGCGCCGCGGCCAAGGCACACCACAAGCCCCAAAACAGGGCCAAGGGCGTGAGGGTCAACGTCCCCAGGTGCCCGCCCGTCACCAGCAAAAAAGTGCCCAAGACCGCCAAGGCCACCGACAGGTTATCAATCCGGCGCGGCCACTTCCGGGTACTGAGCGCGACCCACGCGATGATGATGACCGGCTGGAGATATTGGATCACCGTTGCCGTGGGAGCGTTACTATACCGGACCGCTAAAAAATAAGTCAATTGGGAATTGAGGGTCCCAAACAAAGCAAAGGCGATCAATTGCCACCGGGCCCAACGCTGGGTCACCAAGCCCTTGACGGCGCCCGGATTTTTCAACCAACTGACTAGCGTCAAAACCAGGCCCGCGCCCAGCAAGCGGACCGCCACCAGCCAGGTGGTCGTCATCGGGGTGTCATGAAATAAGTATTGGGCTGCCGCGCCCGAGCCACCCCAAAATGAAGCCCCGACTCCCGCTAGCAACAGCCCCCGCGTGCGTTTTGTCATTACCAGTTTCCTCTTACTCTCGCAAAGTTGTCACTACTCTAACGCACGTCCTGGTGGCTTGCAACCACCAATTTTAAATTTTGGCAAAAAAGACCGGCGCGCCACGGGAAAGGGCAGTGGCGCACCGGCAAACTGTTAATGATGGTGCTTGGTCCGCAAGCGCCCAAAGGGGTTTAAATCCACCGGCAGAGCTTGGAGGAAGGTCGTCGCTAAAATCAACAGCGAACCGACCACCATCGCCGGCGTCAAGCGGGTGCCGAGCAGGCCAACCGCCAAAACGGTCGCCAGCAGTGGTTCAAAGGCGCCCAAAATCCCCGTCGCGGTGGGCGAAATGTAATTTAAACTGGCCAAGACCATCGTATAGGCCAGCAGGGTCCCAAAAATGACCACGTAGGCCACCATCAGCCAGGCAAACCAGGTCAGGTGGGGCCAGGGCGTCAAAAATAATTCCGGCAGCATCAAAATCCCGCCGACCAACATTGCCAAGCCCGAGACCGCCAGGGTGTCAAAGTGTTGCAGAAGCCGGACCGGCAAGAGGGTACACAAAGCCGCGGCGACCGCGCACAACAGCCCCCAAAACAGCGCTAAGGGCGTGAGGGTCAATGAGCCCGGGTGCCCATCGGTAATCAATAAAAAGGTCCCGAGCAAGGCCAACAGCACCGAAAAATTGTCAATCCGCCGCGGCCACTTGCGACTGGCTAGGGCCACCCAGATGATAATCAAGACCGGTTGGAGATATTGCAGGACCGTGGCGGTCGCGGCATTGCTGGCTTTGACCGCCAAAAAGTAGGCCAACTGGGAAAATAGGGTCCCCAACACGCTGTACCCCAAGAGGTGCCACCAGGCCCACCGGTAGCGGGTCAATTCCCTTAAGTGGGTCGGGTTGCGGTGCCAGCTGACCGCCGTCAAAATCCCCCCGGCTACCAGGAGCCGGACGGCGACCAGCCAGGCGGTGGTAACCGGCGTTTGTTCAAATAAATACTGGGCCGCCGCCCCCGACGCGCCCCATAACGCGGCCCCACCCGCGGCCAACCAAATTCCTCGTGCTTGCTTGCTCATTATGAACTCTCCCCCTAAACGCTTTCAAACCTTCTTACTTTAACTTAGTCCAGAGCGGAAAGAAAGAGAAACTAAAAAGCGAAGCCGCATTCTGCCCCGCCAATGCTGATTAACCGAAATAAGGGTTGCCAACCAACCAGCTGGCCACGCCGCCAAGCAAGACGATCAGCCCAAACCAGCCCCAACTGGTGGCGGGCCGATGGCGCAACCGTCGCAAGCAGTAGCCCCCTAAACTAATGATGCCAATCAAGACCAGCCAATTGCCAACTAACATTAACCGCAACATTTCCTTGCGCTTCCTTTCTAGTTCAACCAAGGTGACGCGATCATTATCGCCCCCCTGAGCAAAATGCAAGGTCCGCGGCAAAAAACGCGCGGCTAGCCTTCCGCCGCGTGAATTCCAGCTTTTAAGCTGGCTAAGTCCACCTTCCCCTGCCGGAAGGCTTGATCGTGAATCGGCAAATGCTGTTCTAAGCTATCAAAAATTTCCAATTCACCGGTTAATTCCCCACCGGTAAATTCTAAGACGTGCCCCGCAAACTGTCGGTCATCACTAATAAAGTGCAAATGCCAGCCAGCTGCCGTCACCGTCCCAAAAATATCTGGGGCATAATACCCCAACAAGGTCCCGCTAACGTGAGTTTGTTCAAAGACGGGTTGGTGCTTGGCAACTTCCAGCAGGCTCGGGTACGGCTGCGTTTGCTTGGGAGCGATCCGCACCTTAACGTGGTCAAACTCACCACTCACCCGGACGTAGGCAAACACGTTTGCCAATTGGTACTTAGTGGTTAATGCCGTTTGCAATGCCGCTTTTGACGTCGCGGTCACCGTCACTGCCTGCTGATCATTTCCCGGGAAATGAACCGAAGCAAAGGGGAGCATCACGTTCGGATCCGTCACATGGTTGACGCGACCAGTTGCGTCAGCCTGGTAGACTTCTCCGTCTAAGATCACCACTTCACCATCAACCCCATCAAAGGTCCCTAACCCCGTGGAACCGTGGGTCAAGAGTTCTTTTAAGGAGAGTGTCCCCGCTAAATTACCGGCCATTAAAGCCGCCAGCGTGCCGTGTTCATACAACGTTGTCATTTAAGTGCCTTCTTTCTATTAACTGGACTAACCCAGTTGCGAATCAATCAATTGTTGGGCCAGGGCTTGATTACCACTATAATCCACCGGTACATCCACCACGACCGGACCGTCAGTCGCAAAGGCTTGGGCCAAAACGGCATCTAATTGATCCGGACTTTGGACTCGCAGGCCCGTTGCTCCGGTGCTTTCAGCAAACTTCACGATGTCTAAATCCCCAAACTTGGTTCCGGCAGCTTGCCCATACTTCAACTCCTCTTGGAAGCGCACCATATCGTAGTTACCACCGTCATTCCACACAATCGTGACCAGATTGAGCTGGTGTTGCACCGCCGTCGTCAATTCGGCGCCAGAGTATAAGAAACCGCCGTCACCACACACGGCCACCGCCTTTTGTTCGGGATGCAGCATTGCCGCCACCATTGCCCATGGTAAGGCCACTCCTAAGGTCTGCATCCCGTTACTAAAGAGCAGATGACGGGCTTGATAGCTACGGAAATGCCGGGCCATCCAGATGTAGTGGCTCCCCACGTCCACCGACACAATCATGTCATCACTGACTTGCTTTTGCAAGGCTTGCACCACCGCCAAGGGGTGACTGACCGCCTGATTCGTTGGCGCCACTGCAGCTTGGTCCGCTTCTAATTCCGCCTTTAACGCTACCAACTGCGCCTTGGCCGCGGCTGGGTAAACAAAATCCGGCAACTCACTGGTTAACAAGGTTAAGGTTTGCGCAATCTCCCCAATTAATTGGGCAACCGGTGCAAAGTAGTTATCAATTTGGGCCGGAATCGTATCCAGATTTACGATCGTGGCATTCTTGGCCGCATTCCAGTTCCGGGGTTCATATTCAATTGCGTCGTAACCAATCGTAACGACTAAATCGCTTTGCCGCAAAAGCCGGTCCCCGACTTGATTGCGGAACAGGCCAATCCGCCCAAAGTAAGACGTCGGAGCCAGTTCCCGCGTCACGACTCCCGCTGCTTGGAAGGTTTCCACGACCGGCAACCCCGTTTGCGCCAACAGCGCGTGCAACGCCGCGGCTTCTTTCGGGGCCGATCCCCGAAGGCCGACTAGTAAAACCGGGAACTGAGCGGCCTTGATTCGTTTGGCCACCGCCTTGATTGCCGCCAAAGGAGCTGGTCCCGCTTGCGCTGGTTGGTAAACTGGCAAGCCCGCATCGGTCAATGGCGCATCATCAATGTCTTGCGGCACACTGACAAAGGCTGCCCCATGCTTGGCCCCCTGACTGGCCGCAAAAGCGTTGGCCAAGGTTTCTTCAATGTTGGCCGGATCCTGAATTTCAGCACTGTAATTAGTGATTGGCGCCATTAATTGGACCGAAGGGGTACTTTGGTGGGTTTGGCGTTGCAAATCCTTGCGTTGCACTTGGCCGCCGATCGCTAAAACAGCATCCCCTTCAGCTTGGGCCGTCATTAACCCCGTGGCAAGATTCCCGACTCCTGGACCTGAAGTCGCTACTACGACCCCAGTCTTATCGGTCAAGCGTGCATAGGCTTGGGCCATGAAGGCCGCATTTTGCTCGTGCCGGGTAACAATCAGTTCCGGTGCCCCGGGTTCATGCTCTAATTTTTCAAACAAGCGGTCAATCTTGGCCCCCGGAATCCCGAATACCTTATCCACCCCGTGTTGCTTTAGACTGGCGACAATCGCGTCCGCCCCAAATCGTGGTTGTGTCATCATCAATTCCTTCTCTCTGTGGACCTTTCAGTTTGTGAAAAGATCCAGTGATTTTAACGATGCCTATTGTAATTCACAAAGCTAGTTCTGACCATTTTGCTTAGTTCATCACATTTTGATAAACGTTTTCCAAGAAGGTTGTGAAAACAAATCCGGTGCCGTTGTGGTCGCAAAAATTTCACAAATGATTGACTTTTAGTGAAGCACCGCGCAAAAAAAGCGCCCGTGCCCTCAGCACCGACGCCCATTGTTTTAGTTTTGAGCCAACATCTTTTCAATCGCCACCAAGACCCCGTTTTCATCATTGGACCGGGTTTGGTATTTGGCAGCTTGCTTGACGGCATCAATTCCGTTGGCCATCGCGTAGCTTTCGCCAGCCAATTGCAACATCGTCAGGTCGTTTTGCCCGTCCCCAAAGGCCATTAATTCGGCCGGCTCAAGCTGGTGGTGGGCTAAGTAGTGTTTCAAGCCCGCGGCTTTATCCATCCCGGCCACAATCAGGTCCAAATTGCCATAGCCACTGGAAACCGCCGTCAGTTCTCCGGCGTAATCATGGTTGATCTGGTCCATTAGTGGCTGGGTCAACTCCCCGGGCACGTCCAGCATGATTTTGACGATCGGGTCGACCACTTCGGCCAAACTGGCCACTTCCTTGACCCCCGGGTAGTGCCGCTCGGCAATTGTCCGAAAGGCCGCCGGCAATTTGCCCAGCGCATAGGCCTGGTGCCGCCCCGACAGGATAATGCGGCTCCCCTTAATGAGGGCAATTTCGGCCACGATCCCCGTCACGGCTGCCGGCGCAATCTGCCCCACGAGGACGTCTTGGCCGCCTTCAACTAACTCAACGCCGTTTTCGGCAACGTACACCAATTCATCTTTGACCGGCGCAAAGGTCTTTTGGAGCTGGTAGACCGGATTGCCACTAGCGACAATAAAGGCAATTCCCCGCCGCTTTAATTCCGCGTAAACGGTCAAAAAGCGGGCTTGATCGTAGGTGCTTTGGGAGTTTAAAAAGGTCCCGTCCATATCGGTCGCAATCGCTTTGATCATAACTATTCCTTTCCGAGACTGACGAAGGTATTATAGCGCATGTATTGATAATGTACTCGCATATACGATACTTCAAAGGGGGTCCCATCGTCGAGGAAAAAGACCCCTTCCATCACCCCGACCGGCTCCGTTGGGGTGAGGTTCAATTCCTTTTGATCGTTGGCACTCGATGGTTCCACGGTCAGGGTCATAAAGGAGCGGGTGACCGTTTTCCCCTTGGCTTCTTCCAAGTAGTTGAAAATCGACTTTTCCGCCACGGCCGGTGAGAGGGTCGGGATGATTTTAATCGGAATAAAGCCCGTTTCAATCATAAAGGGTTGGTCGTCGATCAACCGCAAGCGTTCAATCTTGTACACAAAATCATCCGGACTCAAAAAGAGGTCCTGGGCCAATTCGGCGCTGGCCGGAATGACTTGGTAGTTGATCAGCTTAATGCTTTGCTTTTTGCCATCGAGTTGAAAACTGTCAGTAATCCCCAGGTTGCTGCCTTCATAGCGAAACATCGCCCGGTTCTTTAAGTACAAGGGGTTGATAAAGGTCCCGGCCCCCCGCTTTTTGAAGATGATCCCTTGTTGGACCAAGACATCCAAGGCCCGCTTAATCGAACTCCGACTGACGTGGTAATTTTCTGACAGGCTCCGTTCATCCGGTAATCGCATCCCCGGATAAGCGTCTTGTAAGATTTTTTCTTTGATGTCGCGCATTACCGAGCGGTACACTAGATCTGCCATTCCAATTTAGTCCTCAGCTTTCTTTGATTACGGTTCACTTTCCCGCGCTTTGCGTTTAACATTACTAGTATAGCAAAAATTTGCCAACTGGATACGCGTTTTCTAAAGATTGGACCGTTCCAGTACTGAAAAATCTGCACAAAAAGGAGGCCAATTTCATGGCAAAGAAAAAAGCCCGGCTGAAAAAGACCCAGGTCGAACAAATCCTGGATAAACATAAGATTCCCTACCGCCAAATTGAATTCCCGACCGTCCAAGATGGCGACGTCCGCAGCATGAAGGTCGATCACCTCGGCATTGATGAACACCGTATCTACAAGACCCTGGTCTTAGAAGGCCCGACGACTGGTCCCGTGGTCGGCGTGGTCCCGATCGATACCTACCTGGATGAAAAAGCCCTAGCTCGGGTGTCGGGCAATAAAAAAGTCGAGATGGTCCCCCTCAAGAAGTTGGTCAAGACCACCGGCTACGTCCACGGCGCCAATACCCCGGTCGGGATCTACGAAAAACACCACTACCCGATCTACATTGACCAGGCCGCCCAAGCTGAAGCGACGATCTTCGTCTCCTCCGGGCAAATCGGTCGGTCCGTTGAGGTTAGTGCCACCGATTTAGCGCAGTTGGTAGATGCCACCTTCGCGGACCTCCAACAAAAATAATGACTTACTTACAAACCATGGCCATTTTCACCGGCTTGGCGTTGGGACTGCCCGGGCTGCTCGGCGCATTAGTGGTGGTCATCAGCCACCAAAATAAACTGCTTAGTGTGCAGTTGGGGGGCTTTTGGGCCCAAATTCTGGGCGGCGGCCTGGGGATCATCCTCCATGAGCTCAGCCACTTACTGGTCGCCGTCTTGTTCGGCCACCGGATTACCAAGGTTGCCCTGCTGCGCATCCCTGACCGGCAAGATCCGACCGACCAAAGTCTCGGCTATGTCAACCACGCTTGGAACCCCCACAGCCTTTACCAGCAAGCCGGCAACGTCTTTATCGGCTTAGCGCCCGTCTTGATCTGCCCGATCGTGATGCTTTTGACCACCAAATGGTTAGTGCCGGTAAGCTACGCCACCCTCTTGGGCGACCTGACCAGCGGGGCCAGTGATCCCCTGGGCCGGGTCGTGGTATGGTTGTTGTTAATGATCAACATTGCCATCGGCGGCTTTGACGTCTCGCCAGCCGATCTCACCAACGCCCGGACGGGGCTAGTGGCTTTAGCTGGCTGTGTGGTCATTTTTAGTGGCGTCCTCGCCCTCTTTAGTGATCCCACAACGCTTGCGGCCCAGCTGTGGACCTTGTTGCAACCTTGGTACCGAACCTTCGTCTTTGCCGGTGCGGTTAACCTGCTCGTCTACTTTGCCCTCCGTTGTTTGCGCCACGCCTTACGTTGACGCCCCCTGGGCAAACGCCTACAATAAACGTATTCTTTGATTTACGAAAGGAAGCATAGTTATGCAAACTCGCCACTCATCTTGTACGACCATCTTAGTCGGCAAAAAGGCTTCCATTGATGGCTCGGTCATGGCCGGGCGCAATGATGATACTTTTTTGCCCCTGACTCCCCAACGATACGTCGTCTACCCGGCTTATCACAACCACCCCAACCAAGTCAAATCCTACTTGAATCACTTCGTGGGCGACCGGCCGGCGGATGGCTACCGCTACCAAGGGGTGCCCAACGTTGATTTGAAAAAAGAAGGGGTCTACGACGAAAATGGCTTTAACGAAAAAAACGTAGCGATGAGCGCCACGGAAAGCGTTTACGCCAACGAACGCGTCTTGGCCTTTGACCCCCTGAACACGGAAAGTGGGATCAACGAAGACGTGATCGTGGCCTTAACCCTCCCCTTTATTGACTCGGCACGCCACGGGGTCGAATACCTCGGCCAACAAGTTGCCAAGTATGGTTCTGCGGAAGGGAATGGGGTCATCTTTGCCGACCGCGATGAAGTCTGGTACATGGAAATCGTCACCGGGCACCACTGGGTCGCCCAACGGATCCCGGATGATTGCTACGCCTTGACGGGGAACCGGGTCGCCATCCAAGAAGTTGACTTTGGCGATCCCGATAACTTTATGTGGTCCGCGGGGATTCAAGACTTTGTGGCCCAACACCACTTGAACCCCGATCCGGACGGGTGGAACTTCCGCCGGATTTTCGGGACCGCTGACGTCTTTGATCAACACTACAACACCCCGCGGCAATGGTACGGGCACAAGCTCTTCAATCCGGAATTGAAGTTTGACCCGATGGATCTCGATTTGCCCTTTGTCATGAAGTGTGACCACTTAATCAGCTTAGAAGAAGTGCAAGCCTACTTAGGCAGCCACTACCAAAACACGCCCTATGATCCGCTGGGCCACGGCAACGAGGAAGACAAGCGGCGCTTCCGGCCGATTTCTTTGAACCGGACCCAAAACTCCCACGTCCTGCAAATCAAGCCGGACTTGCCAGAAGCCGCCCAAACGATTATGTGGATGGCCCTGGGGGGCGCGCCAACCTTTACGCCGTACTTGCCGCTCTTTGGCAACGCCGATCAAGCCGACGCCCGCTTGCGCAACACCCCGGCAGAATTGGACTTGGACGACCCGAGCTTCTACTGGCTCTTTAAGCGCTTAGCCATGCTGGTCGAAGCGCATCACGCTGAATTTGCCCAGGCTGACCTGGACTACCTCAAGGCCCTGCGCCAGTTCTTCCACACCTGGGTAGCCCAAACCGCCGCGCAAACCAAGGACTTGGACCCGGCCGCCGCCAGTGCGGTCTTAAATCAGGCCCAAACCGTAATGTTGGATCGGGTCGAAAAAGACACCAAGAAGCTGATAGCCAAGCTGATCAGTGATGGGATTGGCCTGTCCAAGCTGACCTTTAAGATGGACGTTAACTTATAATTTTTGTCCCCAACTAAAGCTAAATCCCGGCTCCGCTTTTGCCAAGCGGCCCGGGATTTTTTCGTGCCATCAGGTTAACTAATACCCAACCAATAATGTTTTAGCCACGCCCACAGGCGGTAGGGGCCCTTTCTCATTGGACCCACAGCGGCCGACAGCACAACCAAATAGCCATGCTCATCATACGCGACCCCGTTTTGGACCAGCCACCCCAAGACGGGGCGCCCCTGTCGATCCACTACCCGGTCGCCAGCCAAGCTATAGCCTTCCCGTTCGGCCAGGGCCTGGGCTTGAGCAGCCGCCAAGACCGTTGGGGAAACCGGGCGCTGGCCCCGCAATGGGGCCGAGCCCGGCAGGGTGGCGGTCAACTTTTGTTTCAAGCGTCCGACTTCCCGGCGCGCCGCAAACTTGCCTTTTAGCAGTGATCCCGCTAACTTCTTCCAATCACGGGATTAATTTGAGGTACCAAAAAAGGTTTGCCAAAAAAATTGACAAACCTTTTGTATTTCCCCTAGTTCAAGGCAGCTAAGGCCCGGTCCAAGAGGGTTAAGTTGGTCGTGGTTGAGTAAACAGCCATGATTTCGTTGATTTCTGGGGCCGAACTCTTCCCGGTAAAGGTAATGTTCAATGGGAAGTAGAGGCTCCGTCCCTTGACGCCGGTGTCCTTGCCGACTTGCTTGATCAAAGCACTGTAATCAGCCGCGCTTGGTTGGCCGTCAAAGGCCGCCACGCCGTCCTTAATGGCCAACAGCACTTGCTTGGTTTCAGCTGCGTCCAACTTGCCAAAGTCTTCGTAGGACAGGTCTTGATCCAGGACGGTTGCGTAGAACCAAGCGTGATCTAAGACTTCGATCAGCTTGGTAACGTCCCGTTGGTGAATCTTGATTACCTTAACCAGCAAGGCCTTGAGGGCCGCATCGTCCAGATTCAGGTCGGCTACCCGCTTGGCTTGATCAGAATCATTTTCGTGGACCAAGGTCATGGTCCGGTCAGCCAGTTCTTCAACGTCCATCTTCTTGATGTATTGGGCGTTGATCCAGTCCAGCTTGCGTTGGTCAAAGTACGCCGGCGAAGAAGACATCCGCTTCGGGTCGTAAGCCTTGATCAGTTCATCCTTGGAGAAGATTTCTTGTTCCCCCACTGGTGACCAACCCAAGAAGGCGATAAAGTTAAAGATCGCTTCACTCAGGTAACCATGCCGGTGGTATTGGCTGATGAATTGCAGGGTGTTGGCGTCCCGCTTGGAAAGCTTCTTGCCCGTGGCCGGGTTGAAGATCAGTGAAATGTGGCAGAAGTGCGGGTGGTCAAAGCCCAAGGCTTCGTAGATCGCCATTTGCTTTGGCGTATTAGAAATGTGGTCGGCCCCCCGGATCACGTCCGTGATTTCCATCAGGTGGTCATCAATCACCACGGCAAAGTTGTAAGTTGGCAACCCGTTGGACTTTTGGATCACAAAGTCGCCCCCGATGTTGTCGGAGTTAAATTCGATGTGGCCCAGCGCCCAGTCGTCCCATTCGTAAACGTGGTTTTCTGGCAGGTGGATCCGCACGGTTGGCTTGATCCCCTTGGCTTCGGCGGCCTTGATGTCTTCTTCAGACGCATTGTACCACCGACCGTCGTAGTGCGGTGGTTCCCCGTTGGCCTTTTGTTGTTCCCGCATTTCCTTGAGTTCTTCTTCGGTGGCGTAGTCCTTGTAGGCTAAGCCCTTGTCGAGCAATTCTTGGATGTACTTTTGGTAAATGCCGGCGTCGTTGCGTTCCGTTTGGTGGTACGGTGCGTACTTGGCGTTGGGCTTGTCGGGACCTTCATCCCAGTCAATCCCTAACCAGTGCAGGTTTTCAATCTGGGATTGTTCCCCGTTGTCGACGTTGCGGGCCAAGTCCGTGTCTTCGATCCGCAAGACCATCGTCCCGTTAAAGTGCCGGGCAAAGAGGTAGTTAAACAGTGCTGATTGTGCATTCCCGATGTGCAAGAAGCCCGTTGGACTTGGCGCATACCGTACGCGTACCTTATTATCCATTCCAAAAAGATCCTCTCTTTAAGTTTACTTGTAAGCAAAACGAGTGGCCGAATTCGCCCACTCGTTTTAAAATTCGTTTTCCATTTTACCACACAATTACCCGGGAAATAAAAAGATTCCCTTTCCGAACCAATTAGCGGGGCACTTTCAGTTGCAACCGCTCCGTAAAATAGCTCCGGTAAGACAGGTAAATGGCAATAACCGAACCCAGGCTCGTCGCCGATAAGAGCATAAAGACAACCATAATCTGGTACTTGATCGCATAAACCGGGTCGACCCCGGCAAAGATCAACCCCGACATCATCCCCGGTAAGGCGACTAAGCCGACCGTCTTGGCCGAATCAATCGTTGGTTGCATTGCCGTCTTGATGCTTTCGCGTAAAATTCCTTTCGAGGCCTGCGCAGCCGTTGCTCCTAAGGCCAACATTTCGTTAACCTGTTGTTCTTGTTGCTGGTATTGGGTCCGCATCGCCCGGAAAGCCAAGCCGATCGCGACCATCGAATTGGAGGCCACCATCCCGGTAATCGGTACCAGCTGCTGGGCGATCGGTTTGATCGACCCCGACAAGACCAACAGGCCAATCGTAAAGGTCGTGCTGCAAAAGATCGCTAAAAACGAATACCAAAAGCCCCGCTTTTGCTTGCCATTCCGTTGGTAGGAATTCCACGAAGCGTTCAAAATAATGATTAAGGACAAAGCTAAGGTCAGCCAGAGGTTGGCCACGTGAAAGACGCCCTTCAAGACGTAACCCACCACCGTCAACTGGACAATTGCCCGTGCGACGGAGTAAAGGATATCCTTGTGCAAGCCCAGTTTTTCCTTCGTACTGATCCCGATCGCCAGCACCATCCCCAAGGCGGCAATCACCAAGGAGAGGTTGGACACCGTTAAATTACTGCTCATTGATTAATTGACCTCCTTTCATGTGTAACAAGTGACCGGCCGCTTCAATTTCTTCCGCGTCGTGGGTCACCTTGATCAGAGTCTTGCCCCGTTGGTGTTCCGTCTCCAAAAGGTGCAAGACAATTTGCTTAGAAGCTTCATCCAAGCCGGTCGTGACCTCATCGAGCAACAAGACCGCCGGTTCCAATAAGAGGTTGCGCACCAAGGCCACCCGCTGGCGCTCCCCACCGGATAATTCGGTAATCCCCTTTTCCACGTAGCGGGGCGGTAAATCCACCGCTTTCAGCAAGTGATTGATCCGCGCCGTATCGACCGGTTGATTGGTAATCGCGTACGGAAAGGCCAAGTTATCCTGCACGGTTCGGCCAAACAAGAGTGGTTGTTGGATGCAGTAAGACACCTGCTGGCGATAGGCCGGAATCGGGTAACTTTCCTGCGCCCGTCCCTGAAATTCAATCGTCCCGGCACTAGGCGTTAAAAAGCCCGCCAGCAACTTTAAAAAGGTACTCTTTCCGCTCCCCGACGGCCCCGCGATTGTTAAGTAATCGCCCTTGGTCACCCCCAGATTAAGCTGGTGGAGAATTTGGCGGCCATCAACTTGGTAGTCAAGATCTTTAGCTTCAATAATCAACTCGTCGCCCCCTCATCAGTTTTGCTAAATTAGAATCATTTTACTTTACTGCCAGTCAACTGGCAATTTTGGTGCTCTTTAAGCAACAAAAAAGCCCCACCACAAAAGGTGAGGCAAATTAGTGACCCGTACGGGATTCGAACCCATGTTACCAGCGTGAAAGGCTGGTGTCTTAACCAACTTGACCAACGGGTCATCAGCTGAGCAAGAAATATCTTACCATGGGTCACTAGGCTTGGCAACCATTTATTTAACAAATTTCTGCCGCGCGTAGGCTGCCACGTACAAGAGGGTGACCAAAATCATGCCAAAGGCTGACACAAAGAGGGTTTCATAGTTCAAGCGGTCGACGATCAAACCGCCGTAAAAGGGGCCAATTGCCCGGCCAATCGACATCGCAATATTCGGCAAGCCTTGGTACTTCCCGGTTTCACTCGGATCAGTCAGCTGGTCGATATAGGCCGGCACGGCTGGCAGCCCCGTCATCTCCCCCAAGGTCAAAATCACTAAGGCCACCACAAACATGGCAAAGCTGTGGGCAAAGGTTAATAGTAAAAACGAGGCCGCAAACACGAAAATCCCCAGTTCAATCTGGGTGCGCAGCTTCATCACCTTAGCTAACAGCGGCACCAGGGGCTGACCGACGACAATAATCACCCCATTGATCGTCCACAGGGAGCTGTACGCCACAAAGGGCAGGCCGGCGTCGGTAATCCGCACCGCCATGACCGTCTCCCACAAAGAATAACTCAAGTAAACCGTCAATAGACACAGACACAGGGCGTAGACCAGGTGAATCCCGGCTTGGCTGCTGCGCTGACCAGCTTGACTTTGGGGCGCTTGCGCTTTGGTGACCGGCACCCGAAAGGCCAGGGCCACCACTACCGCAAAGACCAGGTAGGCCCCCGCGGTCACCGTAAAGGTCAAGGTCGGGCTGATTGGCAAGAGCACCCCCACTAACAACGTCCCCAAGACCACCCCGACGTTCATCGCCATATATAAAGCATTAAAGACGTAGCGGGTGGACCGCGAAGTGACTGCCGTCCCGTAAGCGTTGATAATCGTTAGACTGGAGCCATCGGCAAAGCTGACTAAGCATAACAAGAGGGCAAAGGTCGGCCAGCCGTGGAAAAAGATTAATAAGATCGTGGCCAAGGTGGCAACCAGCACCGTTAGGACCGCCGCTTGGTACGGCCGCCAATGGTCAAACAGCCAACCCCCACAGTAGTTGCCGGCCATCATCGCCATCGAAATAAAAAACATCACGATCCCGGCGACCGTCATTGATTCGTGCAGGTAGTCATGGACGTAGACGGTAATCAACGGCCACAGCAGGGCGGAACCAGTATTATTGAGCAGACTCGCCAAAAAGAGCCACTTTAATTTCATTGTTTTCATCATTTTCGTCCTTTCAGGTAAAGTTCGTTGGTGATTCCCCGTTCGGACTTAATGACTTTGGCCGCCGCAGCTGGTAACAACCTGCGGCTGATGATCGTCTGGCACCACGCCTCTCGCCCCCTCTTTGCTGTTGGCTTTATTTTAGCAGACTTCCCCTTTCAGCGGGGACTTAGTTCAAAACCAAACAAGACTTTCTCCCGCAAAGAAGAAAGTCTTGTTAGTCGTTTACTGCTTATTTTTGGCGGTTAAATGGCACCGCGTTTTCCTTGGTGATCTTGGTAATCCCGTGGAAGTATGGAACCAAGACTTCCGGAATCGTGACCGAACCATCGGCGTTTTGGTAGTTTTCCAAAATGGCCGCTACCGTCCGGCCGACTGCTAAGCCCGATCCGTTTAAGGTGTGGACGTATTGTAACTTACCGTTTTCATCGCGGTATTGCATGTGCAGCCGCCGGGCTTGAAAGTCCAGGCAGTTCGAGCAGGAAGAAACTTCCCGGTACTTGCCTTGGGCTGGCATCCACAGTTCCAAGTCGTGCGTTTCTGACGCCGTAAAGCTCATGTCCCCCGTCGTCAGGGTAATCACGTGGTATGGCAGCCCCAACTTTTGCAGGATGTTTTCGGCGTTGGCCGTCATCTTTTCCAATTCGTCCCAAGATTGGTCTGCCTTGGTGTACTTCACCATTTCGACCTTATTGAATTGGTGCATCCGGATCAAGCCCCGGGTGTCGCGACCTGCCGAACCAGCTTCAGAACGGAAACTTGGCGTCAAGGCCGTGACGTAAACCGGCAGCTTTTCGGCTGGGATCACTTCATTGCCAAAGTAGTTGGTCAGCGGGACTTCGGCCGTTGGAATCAAGGTCATGTCTTCGCCGTTGACTTGGTAAACATCTTCTTTGAACTTCGGGAATTGCCCCGTCCCGTACATCGCGTGGGCATTCACGATGTATGGTGGCAGCATTTCCGTGTAGCCTTCCTTCATGTGTTCATCCAACATGAAGTTGTAAACCGCCCGTTCCAATTGGGCCCCTAAGCCGACGTAGTAGACAAAGCGAGCGCCAGAAACCTTCGCCGCCCGGTCAAAGTCGAGGATCCCCAGGTTTTCCCCGATATCCCAGTGGTGCTTCGGTTCAAAGTCGAAGTGGCGAATTTCGCCAACCTTACGCATTTCTTTGGCGCCATCTTCGGTCAGGCTGACCGGAACCCCTTCGTGGGGCACGTTTGGCAAGTGGGCCAGCTTGTCAAATAAGACTTCATCGTTTTGGGCCACTTGTTCATCTAAGGCCTTGATTTGCCCCCCGATCTTTTGCATTGCCGCAATCGCTTCGTCGGCCGATTCGTGGTTGCGCTTGGCTTCCCCGATCTTTTTGGACGCTTCGTTGCGTTGGGCCTTCAAAGCTTCCGTTTCCTGTAAGAGTTCCCGCCGCTTGGCATCCAAGGTTAAAACTTCATCAATAGCTTCCGGCTTGACTCCCCGGGTGGCTAACTTTTCTTTAAACCAGTCCGGTTCGCGACGAATCTTCTTTAAATCCAGCATAGTATTTCCTCCTCTACCTTCGTTAGCAACTAAAAAAGGAGCCATTCCATCCATCATTGGGACGAAATGACTCCATTTCCGCGGTACCACCCAAGTTTGCTTAATTAAGCACCCTCAAAATGGATAACGGCCATTGTCCGTGCGGCATTACCCGCCCACTTTTACCGGGCCGGAGTTTCGGCATCTCCCTTTCACCAACCGGGAGCTCTCTGCCCACCTACTTAAAGCCCGTTGCGTGTTTCATTTTCTGACAGTTATTGTAGTTGATTTAAGGCGCTACTGCAATCTTTTTCCCCAGATTTTTCGCTAATCAGCGTGCCGGTAGCTGACCGTGCTCCGGCCATCATGACTGTGGACGACCAATTGATCAGGAATTTGTTCCTTCATTTCCGTCACATGACTGATCACCCCAATCATCCGGTGGCCCTGAATCTCCAAGAGGGCGTTTAAGGCCGTCTGCAAGGCATTTTGATCCAACGAACCGAAACCTTCATCAATAAAGAGGGCGTCAATCTGGACCCCGCCCGCTTGGCGCTGAATTTCTTCGCACAAGCCCAGGGCCAACGATAGTGAGGCAAGGAAACTTTCGCCGCCCGACAGGGTCCGCGCACTGCGGTCTTGCCCCACCTGATTATCGTGTACATTGATTTCCAACCCTGACCATTTCTGCCCCCGGCCCTTGCCAACCTGTTCATCCAATTTAAAGCTGTACCGTTGCTCCGACAGCTTCAGCAAATATTGGTTGGCAACCGTCAAGACCTGGCTAAAGTAGGTCTGTAAGACGTAGCGGGGCAGACTGAGTTTGGTGGTGCTGTTGCCAGTAACTACTTGCACCAACGTATTCAATTCCGTTTGTTCCTCAAGTTGCGCCGCTTGGGCCTTGACTACAGTCGCCACTTTCTTGAGGGTGGCTTGCAGCTGCGCCAATTGCTCAGTTTGTTGCCCCTTGGCCGCCTGACGGTCCGCAAGGGTGACTTCGGCCGCCTTTAGCGCTGCTTTGGCCGTTGCAACTGCCACGGTGTCCTTCGCCTGGGCTAAGCGCGCTTGCAGCTGCTTTTGCTGGGCAGCATTGGCGGCTTGCTGTTGTCGGTAGGCGTCCACTTCGGCTTGCCAAGTGGCCTGCTGGCTTAAATCAGCTTGGGCCTGGGCCCAGAAATCCCAGGTCAACTGCGGATCAAAGGCAGCCAAGGCCGTTTGTAAGGCGGCCTGAGTCTGTTCACTGACCGCCTGAGCGGCCGTGACTTGCTTATCAGCCGCCGCCAGCTGGGTTTGGGCTACGGCTTGGTCCTGCTTGGCCTGCGTGAGCGCCGCTTGGTTCTGCGTGACCGCTTGGTGGTAGGTTTGCAGCCGCGTGGTCAACTGTTCAATTTCCGCCTGCACTTCGGCTAACGTGCGCTCCCCTAACCGGGCCGTTTGCGCTTGCAACTGCGCCTGTTGCGCCGCCAAAGTTTCCCGCGCTGCGCGCAAGTGATCGGTCTGGGTGGCCAGGTTCGTGGTGGTTTGTTCCAGCGGTGCGCTCAGCGCCTGCAAGTCCTGCTTAGCTTGGGCCACGGCAACTTGCTCTTGCTCCAACGTCGCCCGGGTCTGGGTAAGCGTAGCCTGCGCCTTAGCCACGGCTGCCGCCACGGTTGGCAACTCAGCGGCGACCCCCAATTGCTGGGCCAAGGCCGTCAACTGCTGGTTTAATTGGTCACGATCAGCTTCGACTTGCTGTTCCTGTTGGCTCACCTGGCTAGCGGCCCGACTGGCGGCTTGGATTGCGGCCGTGACCGCCGTTTCGGCGGCTTCGACCATTTCAGCGGTTACCTCCTCCCCACCGGCGACCGCCGGCGCCGGGTGTGGGTGGTCGCGACTGCCACAAACCGGACATGGTGTCCCCGGCTGCAGATCAGCCGCCAAGCGGCGAATCGCGGCCCGCGCGTAGGCATCCTTTTGGGTTTTCAACGTGGCTTGCGCCGTCGCTAGCGCTGCCGCCGTTTGTTGGGCCGTTTGGCGGGCCGTTTGCAGTTTAGCTTCCGCCGCCGTCAGCGTGTTTTGTTGCTCTTGTACCCGGGTTAGGGCCGCGGTGGTTTGTTGGAGCTCGTTGGTCTGGCGCTCCACCGCGACGGCCTGCGCATTGATTGCGTCCGCGCGCGCTACGGCCGCCGTCAGCTGGGCTTGCTGGGCTTGCTGCTGGTCACGCTGCGTCGTTAACTCCGCGACTTGGGCCGTCAGCTGCTCAACCTGCCGTTGTTGAGTTGCCACTTGCGCTTGCAAGCGGGCCCGGGCCTCAAATTCCGGCAACTGGCTGATCAAGGTCAGGCGCTGGGCTTGCTGTTGTTCGATCGTTGGTGCTTGGGCCGCCAAAGTCTGCCCTGCTTGCTCAGCAGTTTGTTGCGCCCGAACCGCTTCTGCTCGGGCGGTCTGGGCAGTTTGACGGGCAGCTCGGGCCGCCGCCAGATCCTGTTGGGCCGTTTGCCACTTTAAATAGGTGGTTTGTTGTCTTTGGTACCATTGCAACGCGTGTAACTGCCGCTGCCGGTGCTGAATGTGGGGCTCTTGGGCAGTGAGTTGGGTGGCCGCCGCGGTTAACTTGGCTAAGGCCGCTTGGTCGGCTTGGACGCTTTGAGCCTGTTGCAACTGCGCACTGGCCGTTTGGACGGCCGTTTGCGCCGCTGCAATTTCCCGGGAAATATCAGCCAAGGCCGTGGTTTGGGCGGTCACCTGACGCTGAGCTTGGGCCTGCCAAGTTGGGGTGGGCAAGGTCGCATCGATTTGTGGAACGGCCTGCTTGAGCAAGGCTAATTTCTGGTTTTGGGTTTTCAGCGCGGCCTCTTGGTGAGCCAATTGTTCCTTTAACACTTGGGCCCATTGCTGGTATAAACCAGTTGCAAATAATTCTTCTAATAAAGCCTCTTTCTCCGTACTTGAAGAAGCCAGGACCTGCCGAAATTGCCCCTGCGGCAAGAGCACCAATTGTTTAAATTGTTCTTTGGTCAGGTGCAGCAAATCGACAATAAATTTGTCAACCGTACTGATCCGGGTCAACGTTTGGCTTTCACCCGCCCGTTCGTAAGTTAAGCTAACCTTGGCCACGCGTTCCACAAGGCGCCCCTGCTTATTTTTCAATTTCTGCTTTGGCGCCCGGGTAAGGGTGTAGACCACGTCCGCATGTTCAAAGGTGAATTGCACAACCGTGGCGGCATCGGCGGGGGCAAAATCAGCCCGTAAGGCCGCGGCATTCCGGTCTTGGTTGTTCGTTGTTTCATTAAAGAGAGCATAGACCATCGCGTCAAAAATGGTGGTCTTACCGCTCCCCGTCGGCCCGGTGACCAAAAAGAGCGGGGCCTCATCAAACTGACGAAAGTCAATTACACTGTGTGGGTACGGGCCAAAGTTAGTTAATTCAAGCTTGAGTGGTCGCATCGTCTTCCCCCTTAATCTTTGCTAACCCTTCTGCCGCCCACTTTTGTTGGCGGGCAGTCAACGGCTGACCGGTTGTCTGTTCATAAAACGCGGCTAGTTGCTCCAGTGGTGACTTTTCCGTAAGGTTGTGCATGGTTTGCACCGCCGGTTGGTTCAACTGCCGGGTAAAATGCAAACTGAGGATGCGGGGATAAAATTCGCGCAACTTGGCCATGACATCGGGAATTTCGTTTTGATCGGTCAGCGTCAGTAAATAATAATTTTCCCGGTCAATCGCCGCGACTTGCTCGGGCGCCGTTAATTCAGCGAAGCTCCCCGTCACTTTCACCAGGTCCGGGTGTTGGGACAACGGCTGCCAAGCCACCCGGTCCGCCGCGAGATCAACCACGCGGACCCCCTTGGTCATCGTCGCTTCACTGGCTGACAGTTTCAGGGGCGAACCACTGTATTTCACCCGCTTGGTCTTGAGGGCCTGGGGATTATGCAAGTGGCCCAACGCCACGTAGTCAAACGGGGCCAATAAGGCGACGTCAACCGCCGCCAGGCCTCCTACTTCAATCATGGTTTCCGAAGCGGGCGTTCGTTGGCTGCCCGCCGCAAAGAAGTGGGCAACCAAGACATGGTGCTTGTCTGGGGCAAACTGGGCCTGCATCGTCGCTACCACTTTGGCCATCACCTGATTTAAATCGCGAAGCTGCTCATCGGCAAAGTAATTGCGCGCCGCTTGCAAGGTAAAGTAGGGCAACAAGAAAAATTGGGTGTCGCCAATCACAATTGGCTCAAAGGCCTGGGCAAATTCGGTCACCAAATACAAACCGTGCGCTCGGTACCACGCGCTGGCCATCCCCAAGCGGGGCGCCGAATCATGATTGCCACTGATCGCCAAAATCGGGAAGCGATCAACTAAATTCAGCTGGGCCAACATTTTCTTCAACTGATCGACCGTCGCTTCACTCGGGACCGCCCGGTCAAACAAATCGCCAGCCAGCACGAGGGCGTCGACTTGTTCGGTCAACGCCACGCTCTCAATTTGTTTAAACATGGCCCACTGGTCGGCGGCTAAATCAAAGCCGTTTAATTTTTTCCCGAGGTGCCAATCAGCCGTGTGTAAAAAGCGCATCGGTATCCGTCCTTTCTTTTTGAAGCTGGTTTGTCCGCTTTATTATACCACACAGGTGTTCTGATTTGTTCGTGAAAAATCATTACCCCTGGTCGGCACTAATAATTTTTCAGCTTTTTTGCACTTCCCGTAACTTTATTGTAAAATTCAGAAGACTTTACCCGAGTGTTTAACATTCGGTTAACTTTTGCTTTTTTTGCAACCAACGCTTGGAATTGCGCTAGACTAAAGCGTGATTTAAAAAAGAAAGGACACCAACAATGAAGGTCATTAAAGACCACCCGAAGGCCTCGTTTGCCATTCGGACGCTCTTATATTTTCTGGTCTTAATGTTGCTGATCTACCTCTACGGTTACTTCGGCGTCGGCCAAGCGCCCTTTATTTACAACGAGTTCTAAGGAAAGGAAACCACCATGGCTAACAACCTGATTACCCGCTTGGATCAAGTGGCTCAAGCCAACTTGACCCAGGTTGCCTACGATGAATTAGGCACAACTCATACCTACCAAGATTTACTGACTTATACTAATGCCTTTGCGGCCTGGCTGGACCAACAGTCAACGATTGCGCCGGGCAGCCCGATCCTTTACTACGGGGATCACCAATTTGAAATGGCCGCCGGCTTTATCGGGGGCGCTAAGGCCGGCCATCCCTACATTCCGGTCGAAGTCGGCACCGCTTTGCCGCGGTTGCAATCGATCATCCAGACGGCCCAACCCCAACTCGTGGTCGCCATCGATGACTTCCCGGCTAACGATGTGGACTTTACTGGGCAAATCTTGACTAAAGCGGACCTGCGCCAGATCATGACGACCCCGGCCACTTACACGCCAACCCACGCCTTAAACGGTGATGACACCTTCTACATCCTCTTTACGTCGGGGACGACGGGCTCGCCGAAGGGGGTCGAAGTCACCCATGACAACATCCAATCCTTTGCCGACTGGATGATGGGCCCGGACTTCAACCTGCCAACGGCAACCAAGTACTTGGGCCAAGCGCCTTTCTCCTTTGACATTTCCCACTTCTACTGGCTGGTTGGCCTGTTGACGGGATCCACGATCAAAGCCGTCCCGCTAGCAACGGTCCAAAACTTTGGCCAACTCTTTAAGGTCTTACCTGACCTAGACTTCAACGTCTTTGTCGGGACCCCGTCCTTTGCGGACATGCTCTTGCTCAGCCCGGATTTTAACGCCGTAAAAATGCCGCAGTTGACCCACATGGTCTTTTGCGGGGAAGAACTGACCCCCTCAACGGTCAAGCGCCTCTTTACCAAGTTCCCGGCCGTGAAGATCTTTAATACCTACGGGCCGACCGAAGCAGCGGTGGCAATTACCAGCTGTGAAATCACCAAGGAAATGGCTGAAACGCTGAAGCGGCTGCCGATCGGGGTCGACAAGCCCGGGGTCACGACCTCAATTTGGGATGGCGACCAACCAATTACCACGCCGAACGTGCACGGGGAAATCGTCATTTCCGGTGACAGCGTGGCCAAGGGCTACCTGCACAATCCGGAAAAGACCGCCCAAAACTTCTTTAAAGTCAACGGCGTTCAATCCTACCGGACTGGCGACGCCGGCTTTATCGATGAAGCTGGGGTCCGCCACATCATTGGCCGGATGGACTTTCAAATCAAGCTGCACGGTTTCCGCGTGGAGCTCGATGAAGTCCGCTCCAGCTTGGAATTAAGTCCGCTGGTCAAGCAAGCCGTCGCGGTGCCAAAGTACGATAAAAACGGCAAGGCTTCCCACTTGATTGCCTACATCATCGCCGAAGCCAACGATTATGCCACCTCAGCGGAATTGACCAAAGCGATCCGGTTAAGCTTGAAGGATCAAATCATGGATTACATGATGCCAACCCAGTTCGTCTACGTCGACCATTTCCCAAAGTCGGCCAACGGTAAGATCGCCGTCAAGCAAATCATTGCGGAGGCTAACCAATAATGTTGACGTGGATGCAAGATTTGCCTAACTTCACTGCCTATGGAACGCCGACTTACTTTATTTACTTGTTAGTGGCGCTCTTGCCGCTGGGGATCGGCTTGTACTTTGGCAAACGCTTCAGTTGGTACGAAGCCTTAGTCAGCTTTGTCTTTATCTTCTTAATGTTTGATGGGCAAAGCTACCAACAGGCCTTCTCCTTGGTCGCTTACATCATCTACCAGACGGTGATTGTGATCAGCTACTTCCACTACCGGCAAAAGCAAAATGCCAGTGCGATCTTCTACCTGGCCGTTTTTCTATCACTGTTGCCCATCATTATCGTGAAGTTCTCCCCGGCGATGGTCGGGCACAATTCCCTGCTCGGTTTCTTAGGGATTTCCTATCTAACTTTCCGGGCTGCCGGGACAATTATCGAAACCCGCGATGGGGTCGTTAAGGACTTAAACTGGTGGAAGTTTGTCCGCTTCATGGCCTTTATGCCAACAATTACGTCTGGGCCAATCGACCGCTATCGGCGCTTTGCCAAGGACTATCAACAAGTGCCCAGCCGGGAAAAATACCTGGACCTGGTGGCCAAGGCTGTCCCATACCTGTTCATCGGTTTTGTCTACGAATTCGTGATCGACTACTTCTTTGGGCAACTCTGGTACCCCTTCATGGTCAAGCAGGCCCTGCTGTCAGCGCCGCACCTGTCCTGGTGGGTCGTAGGGGTGGCTTACACCTATGCCGGTCACCTCTACTTTAACTTCGCCGGCTACTCCTTTTTTGCCGTGGCGATCTCCTATCTGATGGGCGTGCAAACGCCAATAAACTTTAACAAGCCGTTCTTGGCCAAGAACATCAAGGAATTCTGGAACCGGTGGCACATGACCCTGTCCTTTTGGTTCCGCGACTACATCTTCATGCGGTTTGTCTTTATGGCCACCAAGAAGAAGTGGTTTAAAAACCGGAATGTCTTGTCCAGCGTCGCCTACATGCTCAACATGATGGTGATGGGCTTTTGGCACGGGGTCACCTGGTATTACATTCTCTACGGTTTCATGCACGGCTTGGCCCTGGTCGTCAACGATTGGTGGTTGCGTTACAAGCGCAAGCACTTTAAGATTAAGTCGACCAAATGGACTAAGTTTGTCGCCGGCTTTATTACCTTTAACTTTGTCGTCTTGTCCTTCTTAGTCTTCTGCGGCTTTTTGGACAAGCTGTGGTTCGTGGTGCCTGGTCACCACTAGTCACTACTGTTGCAAACACACTTTAAAATTTGGAGGAATTACTCATGCAAGCACAAATTCAAGAACTCTTAGCTCAAGCCACTGGTCGCGACGCTGCCGATTTTGCCGACGTCACGATGGATCTGTACGCCGATGGGATGCTCGATTCAATGGCCACCGTCCAATTCCTCTTGTCTTTGCAAGACGAATTTGATATTCAAGTGCCGGTTTCCGAATTCGATCGCGACGCTTGGAACACGGTGGAAAAGATTGAAGCGCGGGTAAAGGAACTCCAAAATGACTAACAAGCAAAAGCTGTGGTCAATCTTTGGCCCAGTCTTGATCGCCGCCGGCTTGGCCCTGGTGGTTTTTGCGATTCCGTGGAAGAGCAACAACTCACCGGCGACCCTGCAAAAGGCGGCTGTTTCCCTTAGCCCGAACGTCTTTAAGAACCGGGCGATCAAGGTCCAAGCCCTCGCCGATAAAAAGGCCAATTACGTTCCCTTCTTTGGTTCCAGTGAGTTCAACCGAATGGACCGCTACTACCCCGCGACGATGGCGGCCAAGTACCACCACTACCGGCCCTTCATGTTTGGTTCGCGGGGGACCCAATCCCTGCCCCAGCTCTTTAACATGACGATGATGGCCCCGCAAATGAAGAATAAGAAGGCCGTCTTTGTCATTTCGCCGCAGTGGTTCGTCAAAAAAGGGGTCATGCCGGATGCCTTTCGTTACTACAACGGGACCTACGCCAACTTGGTCTGGCTGGCCCAGGCTAACCCCAAGTCGCCTTACGACCGCTACACGGCCAAGCGCCTGGGTGAATTAACCAGCGACAGCGGGACGGTGGCCAGCTATGCTTACAAGATTGAACGGGGTGAACAGCTGAATGCCTTTGAACGGGCCAACATCAAGGTCCGGATTGCCCTTTTAGCCCACGAAGACAACCTCTTCTCCGGCTTCTTCTTAAAGGACAACTACCAAAAGCGGATTCAGCCGCGGGAAAAACTGTTGCCTAAGCGCTATGACTACGACCGGCTCTATGCCCAGGCCGTCAAGGCGCACGCCAAGGCCACCAATAACAACGACCTCGGCGTCTTAAACAGCTTCTATGACCAGCGGATTAAGCACGCCAAGCATATTGCCGGTTCACAAAAGCACTTCTCCTACCTGAAGAGTCCGGAGTACGCCGACTTGCAAGTGGTCTTAAACCAACTGAAAAAGACCAACACCAACGTCGTCTTCATGATTACCCCGGTCAACACCAAGTGGGAGCAAAAGACCGGCCTGGACATGCAGATGTACTACCAAACGGCCAAGAAGATCAAGTTCCAATTGCAAGCCCAAGGGTTTAATCACATCATTGATTACTCCCACGCCGGCAGCAAGCCGGGCTTTATGAACGATACGATTCATATTGGTTGGGCCGGGTGGGTCGACTTCGACCACCGGATTGCCCCCTTCTTAGACAATCCCCAACCCGCACCCCATTACCACATGAACGAAGCCTTCCTCTCAACGGAATGGCAAAACTTAACGCCTACGGCTACGAACTTACAGCAGTTTAAGGCCCAACATTTGAAGTAAGCAAAGCGGCTGACGAGCTTTTTAACGCTCGTCAGCCGCTTTTTGGGTTCCCTAAGCTAAGTGGCCTTCACCGTCCCCGGTACCGGTCAAACACGGCCCAACCAATCGTCGCTCCAATCAGCAACAAAACAGTCCCGTAATGGTGGTGGTAGAGGTTGCCCCCGAGCATACCGAGCCATAGTAAAGCCCCGCCCGCCTCAATTAACTTCTGTTTGGTCATCAATACACCTTCTAAAGTTTATGGCTTAAATCTTTCCTCTGTAGGTTAGTGTAAAGTTTTCATAGGTCAGGGTGAATAATCCTGACTCTGATGAATATTTTCTATGTAGACCAATGTACAAAAAAAGGAAAACCCTGTAGCCTTAACTATGCACAAATCTAACGTAAAGGCAGGTTTTCCCAATGAATATTGTACCAGAAATGATGACCAAGTTGGCAAAATGTGGCAGTTTAATTGAAATTGAGGAAGTAATTTTACGGAGTATGTTGGAACTGGGACAACGAGTGATGCAGACCTACCTCGAAGCACTTGACGACCAGCTGAGCAGTGAAGTCCCAATCACCCACCAGATGATCAACCGTCAGTCCCGGACCGTTAACTTCTGTTTTGGACCAGTTACGTTCAAGCGGCGGTATTACCGAGTGGAAAAGGCGCCTAATGAGTTCTTTTTAGACCAACAGTTGGCTTTGGCTCCCCGGAGCCGTCAGTCGCCGTACCTGGTCAAGATGATGGCTAAACTCGGCCAAGCCACGACAATGCGCAATACTGCCATGGCACTGAACATGTTATTTGACAGTGGCGTCAGTCACAGTGCGGTCATGGAGGCTGTGCATGCCTTAGGGGCGGAAGTTATCAAGCAGCTGAGAAAACCGCGCCAGCCGGCGGCCGGCGGGTTCCGGAATGCTTGACGATCGAGGGGGACGCTTTTATCGTGAAGCAGAAGCACGAAAAGAAAACTCACTCCATTGAGGTTCACCACTACCAGGTCTATGAGCGTGAAAAAGGGGCTGATGGGAAGTTTAAAGTGGTGCGCTGCCATGATTTTCTCAGTCTTGGAAACATCAAAAAAATCAGAAGAACGAGTTCGCAATTATCTGGATCTGAATTACGAATTACAGGGCCAGACTGTTTACTTGGCCAGTGATGCCGGACCCGGTTACGCACCCCAAAATCTCCTGGACCTCTTGCCTGGCTACATCCATGGCGAATATTTTTTGGACCGCTACCATTGCCTACGCAAGATTAAAAACACGTTGGGGCGGTAGAATGTACTGACGCCCCGGGCGTTAACTGCAGTTCGGACCAATGATTTTGATGAACTTATGACCATATTGGATACCTTTGAAGGCAATGCTTCTAAGGATCAAGAAGAAGAGGTGGATCGGTTGCGCGCCTACTTCACCCGGAACTGGGCTTACGTAACCTCGCCTAAGCAACGAGGTTACGAGATTACCAACATTGGTTCGATTGAAAGCTCACATCGCGCATACACTTACCGGATGAAGAAGCAGGGCAAAGCCTGGACGCTAAAAGGCGCTAAGGCTATGCTTAGCCTCATCGAGGCGCGTAAAAACGATCAACTTGAAGAAGCCTTAGAAAATAGTTTAAAACAGTTGACAAAAGTTCCCGAACTGTCTGAAGAGGCAGCGTCAATGGTCACAATCAAGGTCCGTGATTTCTTGAAAGTTACCCCGCCCCGTTCTTCTCAAGGGGCAGTTAATGGCTCGATTCCACTGGACGCTCCAACAAGTAGTCCAATGGGGCGAATGATTAAGGCATTTAGTCACTAAAATTGCATAAATTAAGGCTACCTATGAAAACTTGACAGATACAGTCCCTAAATTCGCCTTGACTTTCGCGTTGGAATTGCCTATAATTTTCCAAAATTCATCGTTTGGCATTTAATGCAGTCCCGTGAGGCGCAAATGACCAGCAAAATCACCCCCTTAGCGTGGGGGCTTTGCCCTAGTCCGTGCCCAGTGTGGTACGGACTTTTTCTTTGGCCGTCCAAATGCCAGGCAGAATTAAGCTAACTACAAAGGAGTTTTTGCCATGGCAGAACAACAAACTTCCAGTGAAATCACCCCGATCCCGCTTGCGGCTCGCCACACCACCCGGTGGGACATGTTTGCGACCTGGGTTGGCGCCAACGCCAACAATGGGACCTGGTTTGTCGGTGGGGTATTAGCGGCCTGCGGCTTTGCCGTTGCGATGAAGGTCTTGGTCCTTTCCTCGGCCCTGTCCTACGTCTTTTTAAGCCTGGTCGGCTACATTGGCTACCACACCGGGGTCTCCACGATGACCTTGGCCCGCGCGTCGTTTGGCGAACGCGGCAGCTACTTGCCTTCCCTGGTCAACATCACCCAGTTTATCGGCTGGACGGCCGTCAACACCTTTATCGCGGCTCAGTCGGTCTCCTTGCTCTTCCACGATCTGCTGGGCTGGCCCGTTTGGGGCCAACCGGGCGGCCAATGGGGGCTGATCGTCGGGATCTTGGTGATGAGCATTTTGCACATCATCAGTGTCGCCAGCGGCTCCCGGTCAATCCAATTAATTGAACGGATCGGGATTATCATCGTCTTGATCTTTGTCATCTGGGAATCAATTGCCGTCTTTAAGACCGTTTCATTAACTCAAATCGCCCACTGGTCAGTCCCGGTTAAGCAAAAAATGGCCACCGGGGCGGCAATTGACTACGTCGCTGCTTTTAACCTGGCCTGGGTCACGGCTGGAGCTGATTTCACTCGCTTTACCGCCCGCAAGGATAATGCCACACTGGCCCCGTGGCTGGGCGCCATGGTCGGCGTGGTCTGGTTTGCCTTCATCGGGCTGATCTCCACGATCGGGATTGCGATTACCTCCGGCGTTTATGACCCGAACAACTCCGATCCCTCCACCATTGCCAGCAAGCTTGGCCTCGGCGTGATCGCCCTGTTGGTCATTATCTTGACCTCCATGACCGCCAACGCTGTCAACTTGTTGGGGGCCGGCTCGGCTCTGTCTAACATCTTCCCCAAACTGAAATTAAAGTACTCCCTGTGGGTGGTCGTGCTCATGGCCACCTTGGTCACCTTCATCCCAATGTTTGTCGGCAGCTTCTTGGATACTTTTGAAAGCTTCCTGGACTACGTCTCAATGGTCTTGGGCCCGACAATTGCGATTATTTGCACTGACTTTTATTTTGTCCGGCATGGTCGCTACCAGGTCGCAGAATTTGGTAAAATAAACGGTGCCTACTGGTATGTAAACGGCTTCAACCCGAGCGCGCTGATCACCTTTGTCGTCAGCGTAATCCTCTTCTTGGCCGCCCACCAGCTCCCGCTCTTTGTGAATACGATCGGGATGACGTTTGTAGATATGGTGGTCTCAGCCGGCCTGTACGCTGGCTTGACCCGCCTGCTGGAAAGGAAGTAACCATGTTAATCAAAAATGTCCACGTCAACAACCACCACCAATTAACCGACGTTTTAATCGAAAACGGCCGCTTTACCCAAATAGCGCCCAACTTAAGCGCCCGCGTCGGCGAAGAAGTGATCGATGGGCAGGGCAAACTGCTCTTGCCACCCTTCGTCGATTCCCACGTCCACCTCGATTCGACTTTAACGGCCGGCGAACCGGAATGGAATGAAACCGGGACCCTCTTTGACGGGATCCGGATCTGGAGCGAACGCAAAAAGGACCTGACCAAGGCCGACGTCAAGCGCCGCGCCAAGGCGACCCTTTTGAACATGATCGGCCATGGGATCCAACACGTCCGCAGCCACGTTGACGTGACCGATCCCCACCTGATCGCCACCCAGGCCCTCTTGGAATTACGCGAAGAAATGAAAGACGACTTAGAGCTCCAACTGGTGGCCTTCCCGCAAGAGGGGATCTTAAGCTTCCCCCACGGGAAAGAACTGATGGAACAAGCCGTAAAGGAAGGGGTCGACGTGGTCGGCGGGATCCCCCACTTTGAATTCAACACCGAATACGGGTGGGAATCCGTCCACTTCCTGATGGCCCTGGCCGACAAATATGACAAGCTGGTCGACGTCCACTGTGACGAAATTGACGACCCGGCCTCGCGCAACTTGGAAATCCTGGCCACCGAAGCCCTGGAACGCCAAATGGGGGCCCGGGTGACGGCCAGCCACACCACAGCGATGGGCTCGTACAACGATGCTTACACCTACAAGCTCTTCCGCCTCTTGAAGCTGAGCGGGATCAACTTTGTCGCCAACCCGCTGGTCAACGTGCACCTCGGCGGGCGCTTTGACACCTACCCAAAGCGCCGTGGCGTAACCCGGGTCAAGGAACTCAACGCCGCCGGCATCAACGTCTCCTTTGGGGAAGACGACGTTAAGGATCCATGGAACCCCCTGGGCAACGGCAACATGCTCGACGCGGTGACGATGGGGGTCTACATTGCCCACCTAATGGGGTACGGTCAAATCCAAGACTCTTACCAATTCGTTACCACCAACGCTGCCCGAACCTTGCACATCCAAGATCACTACGGGATTGAAGTCGGCAAGCCTGGTAATTGCATCCTGCTAAACCAAAGCGACTTCTACAACGCCTTAAACGAACACGTCGAAGTCCTCTACAACATCCGCCACGGCAAGGTAATCGCCAAGACCGCCCCGGCTAAGACGGAAGTGTACGTGAAGTAATGCTCGATCGGCAAAAGCGAGCGGCCTGCCTAGCGGCCCTGACCGCGGTAATCAACCAAAGCGACCTGCCCCTCACGCCGGCAACCCAAGCCCACTTGCAAGCGACCGCGCAACAATTAGCTAACGGTGGAAAAGTCAGTGCGTTAGCGGCGGACTTATTCCCTTCCCTCTTGCGCGAAAAAGCGCACTTGGCGGATGATCCCGACTTTAACGCCCTCTTTACCTTGGTCCAGACCCAGGCCAGCCACTGGCGGCGGGGCTTGCTCTACCCGGTGCCTGATCCGCATAAAAGTCAATTTTAAACTTAGCCCGCGTCAACTTTTGGCGCGGGTTTTACTTTGGGCGCCCACAAATTGCCACTTGCGCACCAAACCCGACCACTTAGCCCAATTACCTTGTTTTCTGCCCTTGGGCCCTCGATAATAAGGATGAAAGGAGGGATGCGCATGCAAGTTAAAATCGAAATTGATCCGGCGGCGACCGACCCGGTGGTCACGATCCGAACCGCCACCTTAACGCCGGCTCTTAATCAATTGGTCACCCAGTTGCAAAGTCAAACGCCCACGCTAACCTTCTTTCAAGGCGACACTGAATATTATTTAGACCTCAACGAAATCCTCTTCTTTGAGGTCAGCGACCGACGGACCTGGGCTCACACTGCCACCGGGCTCTACCAAGTCAAGTGGCGCTTAAAGGACCTGGAAGCACGCTTGCCGCACCACTTCTTGCGCTGCGCCAAAAGCGTCATTCTCAACTTACACCAAATCTATTCTTTAACCCGCAATTTAACCGGCTGTGAGATTCACTTTGCGCACACCGATAAACGGGTCTTCGTTTCCCGTCACTACTACCAGGCGTTACGCGACGCCCTTGCTGAAAGGATGAACTGATATGCAAACTACCAAACGCGTGGTGGCCGGGATTGGCTTAATCCTAATCGCCCTCGGCCTCGCCTTGCAAAATTACCTGCCCCAAAACATCGACTGGTGGGCCACCAGCTGGCTGCTTTGTGCCCTTTTAATTGCGGTCTACGGCTTTGCAAACAAGAGTCTGGTGGTCGGCTGTGCCGGGGTCGGGTTGACCCTTGGGGCAGCTGACCACTGGCTGCACTGGCTCAGCCTGGATACCTGGAGCTTGGCTTTAATTGGGGGGCTCTTCGGGTTGGGCCTGCACCTGATCATCACCAAGCGGCCGGTGCGGGATTGGCAAGTCGAGACGGCCTACCAACATGCCGGTGCCAGCACCAGCTTTGACACCATCATGAGTTCGGCCACCCACTATTTAACCGGTGATACCGCCCTGGTCAACGGTGATGTGATCATGGGCAACGTCACCCTCTACTTTGACCAGGAAGTGACGACCCCGGTCCAAATCAATTCTGACGTTGTGATGGGCAATCTCCGAATCTTCGTCCCAGCCGACTGGACGGTCGTCGCCCATACTGACAACATCCTGGGTTCGACGACGATTGCGCCGGGCCGCCCTGCGACTGGGCAAACTCCCCAATTAATTATCAAGGGCGACGTCATCATGGGCTCGATTGTGGTCAAACGCAACTAAAAATTGCGGTCCAGCGGGATTAACTGCTGGACCGCAATTTTTTAACCTTTTTTCACCGTGACCGGTGCTTGCTGGCGTTGCATCTCTGCTAATAATTTCGTCGCCAGCATCCGTTGGTAAGCCGTTTGCGCCGCTAACCGCAACAATTCATCGTTCGCGGGGGCCACTTGACCTTGAGGCGGCGTTTGCTCTAATAGCAAGGCGTTAAAGTGTTCCACAAAGCGATTATAGGTCGCTTGGGGGTAATCATTGATCGTTAATTGATCTAAAGCGGCTTTGATTGCATCTAAGGGATAGATGTTTTTTAACAGGGCAATCACCATTACCGCGGCCACTTGGTAGCGGGAATACTTCTTTTTGACCGGGGCCATAATGACCCCTTTTTTCACGTAATTATTGATCATTGATTTGGTAACCGGGCTGACCCCTAAGCTGGCACACCGGTCGTTAATCACCGCCACTAATTGATCAATATACAAGTTGAGCTCGGGCAATTCTTCCCACCGGCGTAATTGACTGGACGCCAAGCGCTTGCGCCACGCTTCATATTTACTCAGGTCCATGCTAATCCCCCTCTGCTGGTTATTTCGTTTGCTGTTAGCTCTATTATAACCAAGCTAGCTCGGATCTGCCAGCACCTGGTTTTAAAAACCACTTATTCCCCCAAGCCGATCGATTGGTTTTGGTACTGCGCGGTTTGTAGCGCCGTCCCAAAGAGGTGCGCTAACGCCGCTTGATTGGTGGCCTGCCCTTGCATGGGTTCCCCCTCTGGCGACAGCTTTTGGCCGCCCCCTTGGCGCACCACCGGCAAGGTCCGAATTACCGTATACGGCAGTTCTAATTCATCCACCATTTTAACCGCATACAGGGCATCCCCCAGTAAAGTGGACGCGTTTGCTCCGTACCAGCTGATCAATTGATCAAGGTCCGCATCATCCGCCGTCCCGGCCGGCGAAAGCATCACAATCTTTTGTGGGGCGACCGGATTGGCATCCACGGCGGCGACCAAATTTCTGACCCCGAGATCCGGAGCCGAAAAGTCGGGCAGCCACCCCAAAACCAGATTTGCCGGAAACGCAAATTGCCAATTGGGGTGGCGGATGGCCCCCGTCAAGGCCACAATTTGGCGGCCCAAGTCACCTGTGAATTCATCAACTAATTCGATTCTCATCGTCCATTTCCTTCCAAAAATCCCGGGTCAACTTATTTCAAATTTCTTCGAAACCGCGTACAATAGATTATCAGAAACTAACTGACCGAGGTAAGTAAATTATGACTGATCTTAACATCCTTTATATCTCAATTGAAGGCAATACCCGTTCCTTTTTAAACCGGCTGGCTTCCTACGCCGAACAACACCACGTCATTGACGCAGCGAATCCGGCCGTGCACTTAAAAGAAATTACCGACCAAACCCTCCCAACCAAAGAAAGCGCCCCCTTCTTCGTCTTTGTCCCCACCTACTTGGACGGGGGCAACGGCTTTGATTCCGGCTTTACGGAAATGATGACCAATGCCCTGGGCGAATATATCGGACAAAACGACAACGCCAGCCAGTGCATGGGGGTCGTGGGGTCTGGTAACAAAAACTTCAACGAACAATACTGTTTAACCGCCCGCAAGTACAGCGACGAATTCAAAGTGCCCTTTTTGGCCGACTACGAATTGCGAGGGACCGACCGCGACATTGAACGCATCTACGCGATCCTCAAGCAACGAGCTGCAGAATTTAACGCCTAATCAGACCCTGGTAAGCATCCAAAGAAGGGGGTGAGAGAAAACGTCCATTTCCTCTCACCCCCGTTCTTAATTTATTCGGCTGCCACAAACCAGGTAATCCCATAGCGGTCCACCACCTGGCCCAGCTGGCCGTTAAATTGGTGGGGCCCAAAGGGTAAGGTCACCCGTAAGTCCGGGGCAACCGTAATTTGTTCAAAAAAGGCCCGCGCCGCCGCGGCATCTCCTGTAAAGGTCAGAAAAATTGACACTAACGATGACGCTTGCGGGGTCATCATCGTTGCATCGGCGCAAAGCAATTTTTGCCCCGCCACCAAAATTTCCCCCTGGGCCGTCGTAGCCGCCAAGTTTTCACTTGGCAACCCTAAACTGACTGCTTGTTCTTCAGTCAACGGCACCCGGCGGATAATTTCCGCCCCAAAGTATTGGGCGTAGTAGTCCATTGCCACCTTGGCATTTTCAAATGTTAAATACGGATATATTTTTGCCGCCATGCTGTTCCTCCGATCTCAATCCCACCTATTGTATTATTTTGCGCTGCCTTCGTCAATTTGCCCCGGTCAGCCTGCCAGGATGGCGCGGGTCCCTGCGGCCGTTCCCTCCGCGGAAAATTCCTTCAAGGTAAAACGTTATATGTGCTAAAATGGATTGAGTTTGACCGTGCGAAAAAATTTTCCAACAGAAAGGATTGAATATCTTGCAGCAAACACATCGCCAAACCGGCTTTCTCGTGCTGGGCTTCTTTTTACTCGGGGCCTGCATGCGGGCGCCATTTACTTCCTTGCCGTCCGTGGTCAACGAGATCGCAGCCAGCTTCCACGTCCCAGCTACTAGCCTCGGAATTTTAACGACGATTCCGTTGCTGTGTTTTGGACTGTTGTCCTCAATCGTTCCGGCCGTCAGCCGGCGCATCGGCAACGAAGCCGCCATCGCCATCGCCTTGGTCATCTTGGCCCTGGGGTCCGCGGCCCGGGTGCTTTCTTTAACCACCTTAATGTTAGGGACCGTCTTGATTGGGGTTGCCACGACTTTTATCAACGTCTTGCTGCCCGCCATCATTACCGAAAAGACCCCCGCTAAAATTGGGCTGATGACCAGCCTCTTTAACGTCTCCTTAACGATGTTCTCAGCCTTAGGAGCTTATTTAATCACCCCGATTGCCCAACACAGCAGTTGGCAAACCGGGGTGCAGGTCTTGACCGGGCTGGTCATTTTAACTGCCTTATTATGGATCCCAACCTTAAAGGGGAACCGACCAGCGCCAACCCAAGCAGCTGGCGCCAGTCAAGGTCACAACATGTACCGTAACCGGCGGGCGTGGTACTTGCTGTTGTACTTTGGTCTCTCGTCCTTTGTCTTTTACACAACCGTTGCCTGGCTGCCAAGCATTGCCATGGACCACGGCCTGTCGACTAACCAAGCCAGTCTGGTGGCCGGACTCTTCCAGCTCTTTTCGATGCCGACCGCCTTTGTGGTCCCGCTCTTGGCCACTAAAGTCAAAAAGCGCGGCGCCATCGTGGCCGTTGCGGGGGGCTTGACCCTGCTGGGCTACGTGGGGTTGCTCTTGCCAATTGGCAATTTGGCTTACTACACCGGTTTGGCTCTCTTGTTAGGGTTAGGGACCGCGTCCACGTTTGGTTTGATCATGACCCTGTTTGGCCTTAAGACCAGCAATCCCGCTGACACCAGCGCCTTATCAGGGATGGTCCAATCCTTGGGCTACCTGCTGGCCGCCGTTGGGCCGTGGTTGACGGGGAACTTAAAAGCGGCGACGGGCAACTGGCAATTAGCCCTGCTGGTTACCATTGTCATCACGCTTGTTTTCACTGGCTTTGGCCTCTTAAGCGAACGTCACGACCAAATCATTGAAAAATAATTTCGACCTAGACCAATTTTGTTTGACGTTTAACAATTTGCGGTGCCATCCGGTCGTCTTAGCCATTCCATTCGCTTCCTACCGGGCTTGGGACCCGCTTTTTCCGTGCAGAGCCGCCAAAGAAAGTATATAATTGCTACTGTTAGAGCGAATTTTATGTAGATTCTAGAGGAGTGAACATATTGGCTACGGAAAACATTGCTTTGATTACCTTATTTGGGGCTGCCGGTGACCTTGCCCACCGTAAGCTCTACCCATCCCTGTTCAAGTTATACCAAAAGGGATACCTCGCTGACCACTTTGCTTTGCTCGGGACTTCCCGGCGGGAAAAGAGTGACGAAGAATTCCAAGCGTTGGTTGCTGATTCCATCAAGGACATCAAGGAAACCAAGGCTGGGGAAGCCGCTGCTTTTGCTAAGCACTTCTTCTACCAAGCCCACGACGTTACCAAGCCGGAACACTACGACGTCTTAAAGGACCGCCTGGCCGAATTGGACCAACAATTCGGGACGAAGGGCAACCGGCTCTTCTACATGTCCGTGGCACCGCAATTCTTTGGGGTAATTGCCATGAACATCAAGAAGCAAGGCTTATTGACCGACGAAGGTTACAACCGGCTGATCATGGAAAAGCCATTCGGCCGCGACTTCGCTTCCGCTAAGGAATTAAACGACGAATTGTCCCAAACCTTTGAAGAAAACCAAATCTTCCGGATTGACCACTACCTGGGAAAGGAAATGGTACAAAACATCCAAGCCCTGCGCTTTGGGAACACGATCATTGAATCCCTGTGGAACAACCGCTACATCGACAACATCCAAGTGACGTTGAGCGAAAAGTTAGGGGTGGAAGAACGGGCCGGTTACTACGACAACTCCGGGGCACTGCGGGACATGGTTCAAAACCACATTATGCAAGTGGTCGCCCAATTAGCCATGGAACAACCAGTTTCCTTTACCGATAGTGACGTCCGGGTCGAAAAGATCAAGGCTTTACGGTCCCTGCGGGTTTACACCCCATCTGAAGCTGCTTCCAACTTCGTCCGCGGCCAATATGACGCTGGCGCTGACACGCCGGCCTACCGGGATGCTGACGGGGTCCCAGCTGACTCCGCTACGGAAACCTTCGTCGCTGCCAAGCTGTTGTTTGACAACTACCGCTGGTCAGGGGTGCCATTCTACGTCCGGACCGGGAAGAAGCTGGCTGACAAGTTCACCCGGATCGACGTGGTCTTCAAGAAGCCGTTGATCGACATCTTTGCCAACCCGCGGATGACGTCTGATCAATCCTTGAAGAGCAATGTTTTGACGATTTACGTGGAACCAGAATCCGGCTTTGCTTTGCGGGTTAACGCCAAGAGTACTGGCCAAGGCTTCAAGACCGAACCCGTCGACTTGAAGTTCTTGCAATCCGCCGCGGAAAAGAAGGAAGCGCCTGAACCATACGAACGGCTCTTCCACGATGCCTTGGAAGGCAACCACACCAACTTTGCTTCTTGGGCTGAAATCGCCTACTCCTGGAAGTTCGTTGACGTGGTTCGCAAGCTGTGGGACATCGAAGAACCACAATTCCCGAACTACGCCCCTGGCTCAATGGGCCCAGCGGCATCCGACGAATTGTTGGCCCGCGATGGTCGCGCTTGGATCTACAAGTTAAACAAGTAAATTATTACTCAAAGCGTCCCGCTTGCGGGGCGCTTTTTGTGGTAGGCCTCGTTAAAATTTTTCACCACCGGTGCAAGCGCCTTGATCCCCGTTTCATTACAAATGGCAGCGCTTCCGGCGAAATTGGTCTTGCTCAACGATTAGCAAAAACGTTTCCGTTTCAGAAGTGATCTGTTATAATGGGGCCTGTAAGTATGTTTTATTAGATTAAGGAGTGTGACAACACAATGTCAGATCAAAAGGCACAAATTGGTGTGATCGGTCTTGCCGTCATGGGTAAGAACCTGGCCTTGAACATCGAAAGCCGCGGCTTCACGGTCGGCGTTTACAACCGCCACCGCGAACGGACGGACGAAATGATGCGCGACCACAGCGA
>NZ_AZFK01000077.1:226701-227543 GCF_001435775.1 Limosilactobacillus ingluviei DSM 15946
GCCTGGAAGACTTCGTAAACTCCCTGGAAAAGCCACGTCGGATCTTGATGATGGTCCAAGCTGGTAAGGGGACTGACGCTGTGATTGACGGCTTGCTGCCACTGCTGGACAAGGGTGACGTGCTGATCGACGGTGGGAACACCAACTTCCACGACACGATGGCCCGCAACGCTAAGTTGGACAAGTCCGGGATCAACTTCATCGGCATGGGGGTTTCCGGTGGGGAACTGGGTGCCTTGCAAGGTCCTTCCCTGATGCCAGGTGGTCAAAAGGAAGCTTACGACCTGGTTGAACCAATCCTGACCCAAATTGCCGCCAAGGCCGAAGATGGCAAGCCATGTGTGACCTACATTGGGCCAAACGGGGCTGGTCACTACGTTAAGATGGTCCACAACGGGATCGAATACGGGGACGAAGAATTAATCGACGAAAGCTACAACGTGATGCGCAACGTCTTAGGCCTCTCCGTAGACGAAATGGCTGACATCTTCGCCGAATGGAACAAGGGTGAATTGGACTCCTACTTAGTTGAAATCACCGCTGACATTCTGACGCGCAAGGACGACTTGGGCGCTGACAAGTCCAAGCCAATCGTGGACATGATCCTCGACCGGGGGGCAAACAAGGGGACTGGGAAGTGGTCTTCTGAAACTGCCCTGGACGGTGGTGCTCCACAATCCGTGATTACGGAAGCTGTTTACGCTCGTTACATCTCCATGATGAAGCAAGAACGGGTTGCTGCAAGCAAGGAATTACCAGCCGATGTTGAAGCCGTTAACCTGACGGACGCTGAAAAGAAGGAATACATCGAAAAGATTCGCCAAGCCCTCTACTTCGGGAAG
>NZ_AZFK01000011.1 GCF_001435775.1 Limosilactobacillus ingluviei DSM 15946
TGGGGGTAGACCAATTATTCTTCTAAAAGTTCATCAGTACCAGTTGACGAAGAACCGAAAAAAGGCTGAGAAAATTTCTCAGCCCTTGAAAATTAATTGCCACCAGAAACCCGCAACCGGTTAAGGGCCCGGGCAAGGTGAACTTCGGCCCGGGCAAGCTCATCAGCATTGTGCACTTGCTTAGCGTGTGCAATTTGCTTCTCTGCCCGTTCCTTGGCACTTTGGGCCCGAGCAACGTCGATCGTTTCGGCCAGTTCGGCACTGCCCGCAACAACCGTTGCAACTTGCCCGTTAAAATCAATGAAACCCCCGTTGACCGCAATCACGGTATCTTCCGTTTCACCGGCGTGCTTTAACCGTAATTCATCAATTGCCAAAGCGGCAATGATTGGTTGGTGGTTCTTCATTAACCCCATTTGCCCCTCACTGGTCTTCATTACCAGCAAGGTTGCAGGTTCATCATAGATGGTCCCATCAGGAGTGACAATGGTGACGTTGAAAGTCGACTCAGCCATGGTCATCCCTCCTAATCGTTAGCCGTCGTGTCCGCCTGCATCTTCTTTGCCTTGGCAACTACTTCGTCAATTCCCCCGACTAAACGGAAGGCTTCTTCAGGTAAGTCATCGTACTTCCCATCCAAGATTGCCTTAAAGTCCTTGACCGTTTGTTCCAGTGGCACGTATGCCCCTGGTTGACCCGTAAATTGTTCAGCCACGCTGAAGCTTTGGGATAAGAAGTTTTGGATCCGCCGGGCCCGAGCCACGACCGTCTTTTCTTCATCGGACAATTCGTCCATCCCTAAGATCGAGATAATATCTTGCAATTCACGGTACCGTTGCAACACGTGTTGCACCCCAGTAGCCACTTCGTAGTGTTCTTTTCCGACAATTTCTGGCGCTAACGCCGTTGACGTTGATGCCAACGGGTCCACGGCCGGATAAATCCCAATTTGGGTTAACCGCCGTTCCAAGTTCGTCGTCGCATCCAAGTGAGCGAACGTCGTCGCTGGGGCCGGGTCGGTGTAGTCATCGGCTGGCACATAAACAGCTTGAATCGACGTAATCGACCCCTTCTTCGTGGAAGTGATCCGTTCTTGTAACTGACCCATTTCCGTTGCTAAGGTTGGTTGGTAACCAACAGCTGAAGGAATCCGGCCCAGCAAGGCTGAAACTTCGGAACCGGCTTGCGTAAACCGGAAAATGTTGTCAATAAAGAGCAATACGTCTTGCCCCTTAACATCCCGGAAGTATTCCGCGATCGTCAAACCGGTCAGGGCAACCCGCATCCGCGCACCCGGTGGTTCGTTCATTTGACCATAAACCATGGCCGTCTTTTCCAGAACCCCAGAAGCCTTCATTTCGTAGTACATATCGTTCCCTTCACGAGTCCGTTCACCGACCCCCGTGAAGACAGAGATCCCGTTGTGCCCTTGGGCAATGTTATGGATCAATTCTTGAATCAAAACGGTCTTACCAACCCCGGCACCACCAAAGAGCCCAATCTTACCACCCCGCACATACGGCGCAAGTAAGTCAATAACCTTAATCCCGGTTTCCAGGATTTCCGTTTGGGTACTTAATTCTTCATACTTTGGTGCATCGCGGTGAATTGGCATCCGCTTTGCGTCTGGTCCAAATTCAGGACCATCGTCAACTGGTTCCCCTAAGACATTAAAGACCCGGCCCAAGGTATCATCGCCAACAGGTACACTGATCGCGGCTTCCGTGTTTTCAACGGTCATGCCCCGCGTTAACCCATCAGTTCCGTCCATGGCAATCGTCCGTACGACCCCGTCACCCAGTTCAAGGGCAACTTCGACCGTCAAGGTCTTGTCGTCGGCTTCTTGAATCTTTAAAGCCGTGTTGATTTCTGGCAGCTTTTCGTCTAAGGGAAATTCAACGTCAACAACTGGCCCAATGACTTGAACCACTTTACCAGTAGCGCTCATTTCATTTCCTCCAAAATCTCAATTTATTCTTGTGCTGTCATCCCACCGGTAATTTCAGTAATTTCCGTCGTAATGGCAGCTTGACGTGCCCGGTTGTATTGTAATTGCAAGGTCGAAATAATTTCATCGGCATTATCTGAAGCGGCACTCATCGCGTTGGCACTTGATGCGTGTTCGCTGGTTTTGGCATCTAAAATCGCCCCATAAACCAAGCTTTCCGCAAACTGGGGCACCAACTTACCAATTAATTGTGGCAAATCCGGCTCCAAGTCGTATTCAGCCCCGACTATCTTCGTCGCTTCGGTATCTTCTTGCAATGCTAATGATTCTGCTGAAATTGGCAAGACCAATTCCACCCGGTCCCGCGAAACGATCCGGTTCACAAAATGACTGTATGATAATAATAACTGATCATACACACCATCGGCGTACATCTGAACCGCATTCTTGACAATGTCATGCGTTTCGCGATACGTCGGCACGTCACTGATCCCAGTGGATTCAAAGACAACGTTCATTCCGCGTTTCTTAAAGAACTCGGTCCCAGTCCGACCTACCGTCAAAAAGACAGTATTGTCTTTATCCAGGCCCGCTTTTTTCATCTTATCCAGGGTCGCCTTAATCACATTACTATTGTAGGATCCGACTAATCCCCGGTCTGACGTAACAACTAAGATCCCAGTCTTTTTAACTGGACGCTTGGTGAAAAGTGTCCCCAAATGATCTTTATCATCGGAAACCCCGTTCTTTAAGGTCGCGTTATGAGATTTAACCAAGGATATTAACACCGACTTAACCCGGTCAGCATAAACTTCATAAGTCTTCGTGTGACCTTGGATTTGGTTGAGCTTGGCGGTGGAAACCATGTTCATGGCAGCTGTAATCTGCCGAGTGTTCTTGGTTGATTCTAAACGCCGCTTAACCGCAGCTAATGAAGCTGGCACTAAATCTCACCGTCCTTTCTTAGCGGTCAATCTTAGTCGTTGGCCTCTGTTTGATTATTTGCTTTTTTAGTAACTTGGAAGCCAGCAGCAAATTCCGCTACGGCCTTTTCCAATGCGTCGCCTTCTGGCAACTTGCCACTAGCTTTAATGCCATCATACAAGTCTTGGTGGTTGGCATGCATAAAGGCAGCTAATTCTTCTTCAAAACGCAAAACGTCTTCCACCGGAACCTTGTCCAAGAAACTGTGCCCTAAGGCAAACAACGTAACGACTTGTTGTTCAATTGGTTGCCCGGCGTGCAGACCTTGCTTTAAAACCTCAACCGTGCGTTCCCCACGCGCTAACTTAGCTTGCGTGGCCGCATCCAGGTCCGACCCGAATTGCGCAAAGGATGCCAATTCGTTGTAAGAAGCAATGTCCAACCGCAAAGTCCCAGAAACCTTCTTCATGGCCTTAATTTGCGCATCCCCCCCGACCCGGGAAACGGAAGTCCCGGCATCGATGGCTGGCCGCTGCCCAGCGTAGAAGGAGTCGGCATTCAAGAAGATTTGCCCGTCGGTAATGGAAATCACGTTCGTTGGGATATAAGCCGAAACGTCCCCGGCCTGCGTTTGAATGATTGGCAGGGCCGTCATGGACCCCCCACCCATATCATCAGACAACCGTGCAGCCCGTTCCAGTAACCGTGAGTGGGTGTAGAAGATATCCCCTGGATAAGCTTCCCGACCCGGTGGCCGCCGTAAGATTAAGGAAAGTTCACGGTAGGCATCGGCTTGCTTGGAAAGATCATCGTAAACAATCAAGACATCTTGACCATTGTACATAAATTCTTCCCCCATTGCGGCCCCAGCGTAAGGCGCAATGTAGAGCAATGGAGCCGGGTTAGACGCACTAGCTGAAACCACGATCGTGTAGTCTAAGGCCCCATAACGCCGTAACGTTTCAACTTGCGTACGGACCGTAGATTCCTTTTGCCCGATTGCCACGTAAACACAGATCACGTTTTGGTCCTTTTGGTGAATAATCGTATCAATGGCAATCGAAGTCTTACCAGTCTTCCGGTCCCCAATGATCAATTCACGTTGCCCCCGACCAATCGGAACTAAGGCATCAATCACCTTAATCCCAGTTTCCAACGGAACGGACACACTCTTCCGTTGCATAACCCCTGGGGCTTTCTTTTCGATTGGGCGCGTTTTGTCCGTAGCGATTTCCCCTAAACCATCCAACGGACGACCTAAGGGGTCAACTACCCGGCCCAATAAAGCATCGCCAACCGGAACTTCCATAATCCGGCCGGTCCGCTTTACGGAATCACCTTCGCGAATGCCCGTGAAGTCCCCTAAAATAACGATCCCAACATCGTTACTTTCGAGGTTTTGGGCCATCCCGAAGACGCCATTACTAAATTCGAGCAACTCACCAGCCATGGCATTTTCCAAACCATCGGCCCGGGCAACCCCGTCACCTACGTAGGTTACCGTTCCCGTTTCTTGAACGGAAATGTCATCTTGGTAGTTGGCGAGTTGCTTTTTGATGAGTGAACTGATTTCCTCAGTTTTAATGCTCATACAAATCTCACCTCTTCAAGTCCAAAAATTACTATTTAACGAGTAAACGACGAATCTGCTCAATCTTGGACTTTAAACTGCCGTCCAAAGTCTTGTGTTGGGCAGTAACAATTACGCCCCCCAAGATTGATTCATCAACCGTTTCGTGCAAAACAATCTCTTTTGCCCCATACCGGGTTAAGAGGTTTTGCTTGAGTTGAGCGCGCCGTGGTTCATCAAGTTGCACCGCTGTAACTACGTCGGCATGAACTCGTTTGTTTTGCTGATCGTACCGGCGTTCAAACTCATCAATAATTGCGACCATTGCATTCATCCGGCCGTAATCAAAAACCATTTGGATCAAGTTGGTCGTCAGTTGACTGGCCCCTTGTTGCAAGGCTTGAACCAAGGATTCTTTTTGGCTAAGACTAAGCTTAATGCTAGTTAAAAGGGTCGCTAAACGTGGATTTGCTTGAAAAATCTCACGCAAGCTCATGAGTTCTTGGTGGACCTGTTCCAACTCTCCTTGTTGATCGGCAAGTTCAAACAAGGCCCGGGCATAGCGGTTGGCAACCGTTTGTAGATCAAGACTCATGTTTTACCAACCCTTCAATATAAGAATCAATTAAGGCTTTTTGATCATCTGCATTTAATTGCTTTTGGATGAGCTTGGAAGCAATCTCAATAGACAGGTTTGCGACATCGTCCTTGGCACCACGCAACGCATCTTCGCGCGCTTGCTTTGCATCTCGTTGAGCTTGTTCCTTGAGGTTTTGCGCATCAGCTTGCGCCGCTGCTACAATTTGGTCCCCCTGGGTTTGGGCTGACTTTTTCGCTTGGTCAACAATTTGGGCGGCTTCTGCTTGGGAGCCTTCCAACTGTGCCTTGCGCTTAGCAGCCAATTCCGTTGCTTCCATCCGAGCTTGCTTGGCGGAATCAATGTCTTGGGCCACCGTCTTCGCCCGCTTTTCCATCATTCCCGTTACTGGTTTCCACACGTAGTGCCATACCAATAAAGCGGTCAGAATAAAGGAAATCAAGTAGAAGAGCATGTCCCCGACGTATAAGCTATTGGACTCTGCAATTACCAGCATCTATTGACACCTCCTTTACAAAATGATTTAAAAACCAACAACTACTTGTTCATTACTAAGAATGCGATAACGATGGCCAGGATTGGCATGGCTTCAATCAAACCAACCCCCACAAACATCGTCCCACGCAACGTACCAGACATTTCTGGTTGACGAGCCATCCCGTCGATCGTGTGGCCAATAACTAACCCGTTACCGACACCAGCACCAACAGCTGCCAAACCAGCAGCGATACCTGCAGCAATTGCACCCATTGTATTTTCCTCCTTAAGAAGTGGTTATTCCGCGGTTACCTTCCGAGAAATATAAACCGTCGTTAATGTTACAAAGACATATGCCTGGATTGAACCGATGAAGACTGAGAACCCTTGCCAAATCATTTCCATCGGCAAGCTGACAATCATCGTTGGCAACCCATGTGAAAAGGCCAGTTGCGCCAGCAACTTCAGCAACATTTCACCGGCAAAGATATTACCAAAGATCCGTAGACCCAGCGTTAAGAAATTAGCAAATTCCTCTACCAGATTAATGGGAAGCATTAACACGCTCGGTGTGAGGTATTCCTTAAAGTAAGCTTTAAAGCCCTTTTGCGAAATACCTGCAAAGTGCGTCAAGGTAATAACACACAGCGAGAACGTTAAGGTTACCACCGGATCAGCCGTAGGACTCTTGATTAGTTCGTGACCATTCCAACCGACTTGGAGAATCAGCCCCAGTTGGTTTGCAATGAACAAGAAGACGAACAGCACAAAGGCTAAGAAGCTGTAATTGCCCACCTGTTCCGCTGGCATTTGTGAGCGCACAATCCCATTCGTGAACTCAACCAACCATTCAATCACGTTTTGACCGCCCGTTGGCTTCATTTGCAAATGCCGTGAAAGTCCGAACAAAATAAAGAAAGTCAACAGACAAACGAGTAGGCCCGAGAGGACGTTGGTTGCATTAAAGGTCAAACCGAACAGCTCAAAAGTAAAAGCATCACCGCCCATTTACATCTCACCTCTTTTCCTTATAACATTCAAAGTTGTAATTTATTGCCATAAGTCACTAAAAAAGCTTAGACACCTAAGTTACAGAAAATAATATAGCATTGTTTAAGAAAAAATTCAAAACACTTCTGAACTAAAGAAATCGATTCCAAACTGCTCATTTCAGACGGTAATCGCTTTCACATGATTCACTTTTGAATCCGGTTTCATAATTTTTATAGTGTTTTTATCGGGCTAGCGCCGACCCCAGTAATTTCAAATTAAATTACCATATGATGGCATTAAAAGCCCGCTAATTTAGCGGTTTGCGCTCGTTACTCCGTCTTTTGATTTTATTTTGGTTCGCTTGATTATTAATCGAGGGAAAAATCAATTTTGTGAAATCAAAAACGATTCTGTCAATCGATTTCACCCACCCTTTCCAAGGCATTTTCATCGGTTTGTCGCGCTCATAATTTTTTCGTGAATTCACAAATTAAAAAAGTCACGATGTTACTCGCGACTTTTATTAGTTTAAGCTTTGGTCTCACTGCGTGCTTCTTCGGGGAGAACCAAGTTTAAAATAATCCCCAAGACCGCCGCAACTGCTAACCCCGAAAATTGATATTGCCCCAGTTGCAAGTAGGCATTTCCGATCCCGATCACTAAGATGACCGAGGCAATCATTAAATTGCGCTTTTTATCAAAATTAACGTGGCGTTCAATCAAGACGCGCAACCCAGATGAAGCAATCACCCCAAACAACAGGAATGAAATCCCCCCGATTACCGGGGCCGGAATTGATTCAATCAACGCCGACAGTTTCCCAACAAAACTAAAGAAGATCGCAAAAACCGCGGCGCCTGCTAAAACATAAACGGAGTGGACCCGAGTAATGGCTAAAACACCGATGTTTTCCCCATACGAAGTAACCGGTGGCCCCCCGACAAACCCGGCAATGATTGAAGCCGTCCCATCCCCAGCCAAGGTATGATTTAAGCCAGGATCTTTAAAGTAGTTGCACCCCGTTAACTCATCCAAAACCATAATGTGGCCCAGGTGTTCCGTCATCGTCACAAACGCGATTGGCGCCATGCTTAGAATGGCCCCCCAGTAGAATTGCGGATGATAACTGACAAAAGGAATCTGAAACGCTGGCAAGCTAAACCAATGAGCCGCTTGAACGCCTGAAAAATCGACAATCCCAAAGAGGCAAGCGATCACATAACCACTAATAATCCCGAGTAAGATGGGAATCAGACCCAAAAAGCCTTTAAAGTACATATTAAAAATAATCGTGATCAACAAGGTTAACAGCGCCACGACAAAGTACTTTAAATCATAGTGTGTGCCGTTCATCGTAGCATCTTTGGCCGCCGTTCCGGCTAACGAGAGCCCGATCACCATGACAATTGGTCCCACCACAATTGGTGGCAACACCCGGTCAATCCACGCTGAGCCAATCGCCGAAACAATCAGCGAAACAATCAGATAAACACAGCCAACCGCAATGGTCCCCTGGGCAATTCCCGGATAACCGGTTGTTTTCATCAAGGCCAGCATTGGCACAATAAACGAGAAACTAGAACCCATATAGGCGGGAATTTTATGCTTCGTAATCAGTAGGTACATTAAAGTCCCGACCCCCGAAGAAAACAGGGCAATCCCTGGATTTAAGCCCACCAAGATCGGTACCAGCACGGTCGAACCAAACATTGAAAACATATGTTGCAATGAAAGTCCCAACCAGTGCCCCGGCGTTGGCCGTTGATCGACGTCCAAAATTACGTCACGCTTGTTTTGCATCGTGCAAACTCCTTTCAGCAAAAAAGCCCTTGGGTCCATTTCGACTCAAAGGCTACTAACCGTTACTGAAAGCATAACGGGTATTACTGACCTTTGGAGCCTCACGGGACCCCCTTAAAGGACTCGATATCAATTATCGGTATTTTACCGGCCTTTTCCACCACTGTCAAGCAAGGATTTTCCCGGCAATTAGCTTTACACATGTCGCCGCCGAATCATCACCAACGCCGTCGTCGGCACCGTAACAATCACCGCTAAAAAGGAAATCAAGACCAAGGTCAACTCATGAACAAAAATCTTATTGTTCAATACCGCGCCCCACGTGTAATGCAGACCAAAAAACCAAATCAATAGGGCCAGTAAGCCCCCCACAAACCCAAAAAATAAGGTATTTAAGGTCGTCCCAATAATTTGTCTGCCAATCGCCAGTCCATTGAGAAACAAACGTTGATCCGGCAGGGTCGGATGCTTTTGCAAAATTTCGGCCAGCCCCGCCGCGACTGCCATTGCTGCTTCAGCAATCGCACCTAACGTCGCCAAAAAAGCGGCTGCAATTGTGACCGATAAAAAAGGGACCCCAATCGTCAACGACATCCCCTCTAAATCATCACTGTCTTCCAAACCAAAACCTTGTACCTGCACCCCATGTTCAACCCCAATTATGACCAATAACATGATCATCGCAACCAAGCAGGCGGTCCAAAAGGCCGGCAGCGCAACTTGCAAATCATCTTCTCCCATAAAGATTGTCACTGCTAGCACCACCAGTCCGCTGCCAACTGCCACCCAAACCGCCGGAACCTGCAACGCAATCAATAAAATGGTTAAATATAGGAAACCAAAATTAAGCAAAAAGCTCAAAAAGGCCATCCAACCTTGTTTGCCACCCACTAAAACCATTAACCCCAACAAAACTAAGCCTAAGGCCGTAATCGTTGTCATTTTACCTTCCTCCTTCCTAATAACAGGGCGGCAAAACAACTTACCAGCGGAACGGTTAAGACGATCCCAATCCCAGAAACTAAGCTCTGGACCATTCCCAAGCTCATATTCATATTAAAGGTATAGGCTAAGGAATTGCCGTTTTTTAAATATAACAAAGCAGACGGGAAGGTATCCGCCATAAAAATCAAAAACAACACATTTACCAACGGTCCCATAATCGACTTTCCCACGTTGCGACCAGAAAGAAACAGTTCACGCACGCCAATTGCAGGATTTAAGGTAGTTAATTCAAACAATGTGGCAATGATATCAGTTGCTTCATCCATCACCGCTCCTAACGACCCCAACAGCGTCTCAGCCAAAAATAACGGCCGGGGAATCTGTGTCACGTACTGCATTGACTCATAATAAACCCCTCGTTCACCCGTCATTTGCAAAAGCAAATAGCTGATGCCGACTGCTGTTGCGGTTCCCAAAAAGGTTGCAACCAAGGTCGCAACCATCTTTTTGCTCCACCCTAAAACCAGACTAAGGCTGCTAAAAGCAAAGAGGACCGCCAAACTGGCAAACAACCAGAACGCGTTCCAACTTTGAAATTTCAAATCCAGTTCAATTGCCAGCCCTAACCCCACGGAATTGATCAAAACTGATAATAAGGCAAAGCCGCCTGCCCGCCCCAAGGTTAACAGCAAGAGCGCGGTCACCAGCCAGAACAGCATTATGACGGCTCGATCACGTTTCCGGTCACCAAGGGTCGCTCGGTACGGTCGGTGGGCGGTCTGCAACTGGGTCAAAAAGACTTCATCCCCCACACGATAGGCCTGGTTCAATCCCATCGACTTCACATACTGATTGTTAATTTCAAACGTTTTTCCTGCCTGCCGTCCGTTTAAAAGCCGGAGCCGCAAGCGTTGGGTCACTTCTTGGTCCTGGTTTTCAAACTGATCTTGCGTCCTAGTAGTGTTAAGGGTGTGAACCGCCTCAACGCGCGCAAGCGGCGGCTGGTACAGGCGTTGGTCGTGACCAGTAAACCACCACAAACCCAGGCCCATTAAACCCAAAAAGACCAAGAGCCAACGGCGGCGCTTGGTCAGCCATTTCTTCATTTTCGTTCACCTCAAGTTAAATTTCCTTCTGAGTTTACACCCATTTAACAAACTTAAGGGGCACTTTTAGCCTTTTATAAGAAAAAAGCCCCAAGACCATCAAAATGATCTTCGGACTTTGCTAAATGCTTACTTGGTCCCAAACAACCGGTCACCGGCATCGCCAAGACCAGGAACAATGTAGCCATCTTCATTCAGGCGTTCATCTAAGCCCGCGGTGTAAATGTCAACATCGGGGAACGCATCCCGCACGGCCTTAACCCCTTCTGGGGCTGCAACTAAGCAGGCAAATTTCATATTCTTTTCCGCACAGCCCCGCTTCTTCAAGGCTTCAATTGCCATAATCGCGGACCCGCCGGTAGCTAACATGGGGTCCACAATAAACAATTGCCGTTCTGAAATATCATTTGGCAACTTAACAAAGTATTCGTGGGGCTTTAAAGTTTCTTCGTCCCGGTACATCCCGATAAAGCCAATCTTGGCCGCCGGAATCAATTCCGTCATCCCGTCAACCATACCGATCCCTGCCCGCAGAATTGGCACGATCGCGACTTTTTTGCCAGCCAGTTCCTTTTGGGTCGTTTTGGCAATTGGCGTTTCAACTTCCACGTCCTTTAACGGCATTGAACGCGAAACCTCGTACGCCATTAATGTTGAGAGTTCCTTGACCGTCTCGCGAAAGACCTTCGTCCCAACCTTTTTGTCCCGAATCATCGTTAACTTGTGTTGGATCAGTGGGTGATCCAATACTTCAAATTTGCCCATGATACACACTCCCTTTTGGTTTCTCAACCATTGTACCAAAAACCAACCGGCTTGCGGGAGAAAATTCCGACTATTTTCGTTTGCTACCGGTTTCAGACCACTTAATACTTGAAGTATTGTCCCCCAGCGGACTTATTCAAGCGGTTCATATAAGCCAAGCCCAAGCCGGTTTCCGGGAACGCCTGCACCAAAATCTGCTTGATCGTTGGGTGGTGATCAAAGGTCCGCAACCCATCAAACAAACGGTGGGCAGCCGTCGTTACATCCGTTCCTAACGAAAACGTCAAATCGGTTGCTGGCAATTGAAGTTGCTGCAAAATCGAATCAGTAGCCATCACGCCCACCGGGGCCGCCTGCTCTTGCAACCATTGCTTGACTTGCTGCCAATCCGCATCAGGCCGCACCATGTACACCTGCGCATTCGGGGCATAGTGCTTATACTTCATTCCGGGTGCTTTGGGGATCTCATCTTGCTTAACTTGGTGATGGTTCAATTCGATCGAGCCAATTACTGCCTCAATGTCGGCTTGGGTTACCGCCCCCGGCCGTAAAATTACCGGCTGCGCCGTCGACAGATCCAGGACCGTCGACTCTACGCCGACCCGGGTCGGACCGTTATCTAAGATCCCGGCGATCTTGCCGGCCAAATCATGATAAACGTGTTGGGCCGTAGTTGGACTCGGCTTCCCTGAAGTATTGGCAGATGGTCCCACTAGTGGAACCCCGGCTTCCTTAATTAAGGCTAGCGTCGGGGCACAGTCTGGGTAGCGAAAAGCAACGGTTGACAAACCACCAGTCACCGTTTTTGACAGTACGCCGGGCTTAATTTTTAAAATGATGGTCAATGAGCCGGGCCAGAAATGGGCCATTAATTGCCGGGCTGCCGCCGGAATTTCGGCGGCATATTGTTCCACCATTGCAACGGAATTCACGTGGACAATCAAAGGATTATCACTGGGCCGTCCCTTAGCTTGGTACACCTTTTTCACCGCTGCTTCATTCGTCGCGTCCGCCCCAAGGCCATACACCGTTTCAGTTGGAAAAGCAACCAGTTCTCCCGCGCGAAGCGTAGCGGCAGCGGTGGTAATTTCCTCCGGAGAAAAAATTTGTGTCTTCAAAATGCCATTGACTTCCTTTCTGATCTTTTATTCCTTATTTACCAAGGTCCACCCGAATCATCCGCATCCGATCGGCCATGTCATGCTTGGTTTGAATTTGGCCATCCGCGACTGTCCGGTGGAACAAGTCTTGAATGCGCTGCTCTTGCTTATACCCCGTCTCACCAAAGAGGACCCCACCAGGTACCAAATGTTCTGGTAATTCAGTAAACAGGCGCCGGTAAAAGCCTAAGCCCCCTTCTGAAGCAAATAAGGCCAACGGGGGGACATATTCGATCACTGAACGATCCATCTCATTGACTTCATCAACGGCAATGTAAGGGGGATTAGTTACAATTAAATCGAATTTTTGCCCGGCCAAGCCCGCAAACAGATCACTTTCGACTTGCCGCAGGTTGGTTCCGTGTAAACGTTGATTAGCCAAGGCAACTCGCAACGCACTGGTTGAAATATCACTCAAGGTCACTTGCCAACGGGGGCGTTCCAAGGCCAAAGTAATCCCGATCACTCCGCTGCCAGTTCCTAGGTCTAGCACGCGCAAAGGCCGATCAGCAGGCATCGTCGCTAATACCCACTCCACTAATTCTTCGGTTTCGCTTTCTGGAATTAAGACGTCCCGATTAACCACAAACACCCGACCAAAAAAGGGCGCCTTGCCAACAACATACTGGGCTGGTTCAGCATTGGCAATCCGCTCAACCGCCCGCGTAAACCGAAACGCCTCATCAGCAGGCATAATCTCCCGATTGTGCAAGACCAAATCCGTTAGTTTCCAGTCATGGATCATCTCTAAAATAAATTGCGGGGTGGCCGGATCCATTCCGGCTGCCTTCAAAAAAGAAGAAGCCCACTGCTGGGCTTCAAAATAGGTCCACTTACTCATTACGCAATTGCTCCAACTTTTGGGTTTGGTCAGCAATCATCAGCGCTTCAACAATATCATCCAAATCGCCGGCCATAATTTTATCCAATTTGTTTAAGGTCAACCCAATCCGGTGATCCGTCACCCGATTTTGCGGGTAGTTGTACGTCCGAATCCGTTCTGACCGGTCCCCGGTCCCAATCGCATCTTTGCGTTGGGCATCATAAGCGGATTGCTCTTTTTGTTGGTAGTAGTCATAAACCCGGGCCTTTAAAATCCGCATGGCCTTGGCCCGATTTTGTTGCTGCGACCGTTCATCTTGCATCGCAACCACAATCCCCGTTGGTAAGTGCGTCATCCGCACCGCCGAAGAAGTCTTGTTGATGTGTTGCCCACCGGCCCCAGAAGAACGGTAAACGTCAACCCGAATGTCTTTCGGATCAATTTCAATTTCAACGTCTTCAGCTTCTGGCATGACCCCAACGGTCGCCGTCGACGTGTGGACCCGCCCCGCGGATTCCGTAACTGGGACCCGTTGGACCCGGTGCGCACCGTTTTCAAACTTCAGCTTGGAGTAAACATTTTCCCCGGTAATCATCATGGCAATTTCTTTAAACCCACCAACTTCGGTTTCGGTCTGGTCGATGATTTCAACCTTCCAGCCTTGTTTTTCCGCGTAACGCAAGTACATCCCGTAAAGGTCAGCGGCAAATAAGGACGCTTCATCCCCACCAGCGGCTCCCCGGATTTCCATAATGATATTTTTATCATCGTTGGGATCCTTAGGAATCAATAGCACTTCCAGTTCCTTTTCCAAGGTCGCTTGGCGGGCTTTACTTTCAGCCAATTCTTCCTTAGTCATTTCCGTTAATTCGGGATCGGAGGTTTCCCGCAACAACTCTTCGTCATCTTTAATCGTTTGTGTCACCGTTTGGTACTCATGGTATTTTTCAACCGTTTCCCGTAAACTTCCCTCCTCCTTGGAGAGCTTCATGAACCGCTGACTGTCAGCAATCACTTCGGGATCAGAGATCAGTTCGTTTAATTCATCATACCGATCTGCGACCGCTTGTAATTTATCAAAGATTTCGTTCATTTGCATTCTTAATCAATCTCCTGTCCTGTGGATAATGCGGGGTGGAAGTAGTGATGGCGACAAACTGGGTAGTAGGACTCATTGCCCCCAATTTGGACCTGCTCGCCTTCATAAACTGGCTGACCGTCGTGAATCCGTAAATTCATAATCGCCTTATGTTTACAGAACCAGCAGATTGTCTTCATCTCTTCAATTTTATCGGCATAAATCAAAAGGTACTTGGAACCTTCAAACAGCTCATTTTTAAAATCATTTTTTAACCCAAAGGCCATCACGGGAATCTTTAATTCATCAACAATCCGGGTCAGTTGCAAAACATGCGCCTTGGTTAAAAACTGGGCCTCATCAATCAACACGCAATAAAGGGGGTGTTTAACCGCTTTAACCAATTCATAGATATCAGTATCCATCATCACTGGCGTGACCTGGCGTTCTAACCCAATACGAGAGGCAATAATCCCCCGCCCCGCGCGGGTATCAACCCCACTGGTCAAAAGTTGCACTGGTTTGCCCTGTTCTTCATAATTGTGTGCGACTTTTAAAATGTCAATTGACTTGCCGGAATTCATTGCTCCGTATTTAAAAAACAGCTGTGCCAATTCTTTCACCCTTTTTTAATTGCATAGTGATCTATATTATAGCGAAGATTGCCCCATTTTTAAACCGTCTTCGCCGGGAAGCTTAAAAAAATCTGGTAAAATCCTTGGAACTAAGCCAAAGAAGGGATTGCTTTTCTTTTGATACCAGAACGCTTATAATTTCTAAATGTGATTATTGCGAAATGAAGGAGGCGCCTTATGTCGCTCAAAAGTTCAATTGCTGAAGCCGCTGGCCGATCCAGTTACTGGTTTTTACACAAGTTTTTCAACGGGGGCAGCTCCCTGCCGGGAAAAATCACGCTAAAACTGGATCCCAATATTCTCCAAGCCTTCAGCCAAAAATACGACCTGGTGATCGTGACCGGGACCAATGGCAAGACCTTAACCACGGCCTTAAGTGTCCGGGTCCTCAAGGAAAAATATCCGCAGGTCCTGACCAACCCTACTGGTTCTAACATGGCTCAAGGGATCGTCACCACATTTATTACCGCTCCCCGGCCCAAGCACAAGGGGTTAGCCGTCTTGGAAGTCGACGAAGCCAACGTGGTCCGGGTCTGCCAATACATTACGCCGATTGCCTTTGTAATTACCAATCTCTTCCGTGATCAAATGGATCGCTATGGTGAAATCTATACCACTTACGACAAAATTTTGGCGGGGATCAAATTGGCTCCTCAAGCTACCATTATTACAAATGGGGACGAACAGATTTTTAATACCAAGTCCTTACCTAATCCGACCATTTACTACGGCTTTGACCATACTGAAAAGGGCGACTACATGGCGCCAGCCAATACGGATGGCTTGCTTTGTCCCAAATGCCAGCACATCTTACATTACCATTTGCGGACCTATGCTAACTTAGGGGATTACTTCTGTCCGTACTGCGGCTTTGCTCGGCCCCAATTAACTTATACCGTGACCAAGCTGACCGAACTGACCCCAACCAGTTCGACTTTCGAATTGGACGGTCAAGAATACCGAATTGGGATTGGTGGTTTATACAATATTTACAATGCGCTGGCTGCGTATGCCTTAGGGCGCTTTTTGGGGGTTGAACAAGCCCAGATCAAGCATGCCTTTGAATCTGACGAGCGGGTCTTTGGCCGCCAAGAAATAATTAAGGTTGCTGACAAAGAAGTCACCTTGATTCTAGTGAAAAATCCGGTGGGGCTGAATCAAGTTTTGGACATGATCTTAACGGATCCCGAACCATTTAGTTTTGGTTTTCTTCTAAATGCCAACTACGCGGATGGCATCGATACCAGTTGGATTTGGGATGGGCAATTTGAAAAGCTCAAAGATCACGCAATTCCTTACTTCATGACCGGTGGTGAACGCTACAAAGATATCACCACCCGACTGACGATGGCGGGGATTGAATTAAATACGCATGAACCAGACCTGACCAAGGTGATTGACGACATCAAACAGATGCCAACCCGCCATGTTTACTTGCTGGCAACTTACACGGCGGTCCTGCAACTACGCAAAGAACTGGCGGACCATGGCTACATTAAAGGGGGAATGGATTAAGATGGCGCAATATCATTTACGCTTGGCGCACCTTTACGGTAATCTTTTAAATACGTACGGTGATGAGGGCAATATTTTGGCATTAAAGTACTATGCCCAACAAATGGATGCCGAGATTGAAGTGCAACTAATCAGTATTGAAGAAGATTTTCACGCTGATGACTTCGATTTAGCGCTCTTCGGCGGTGGCCAAGATTATGAACAACTCGTCGTTTCAAAAGACTTACCGCATAAAGCGGCGGAGTTAAAGAAATTTATCGAAGCTGATAAACCGTTGTTGGCAATTTGTGGGGGCTATCAACTCCTGGGCCAATACTATGTTGACGCCAATGGTCAAAAAATTCCGGGGGTGGGCGCATTAGATCACTACACCCTGACGCAAAGCCAACAGCGGACCGACAGCGCTAACGCCACCCGGTTCATCGGCGACATTACGATTAAAAATAAGGAAACGGGCCAACTTTACCATGGCTTTGAAAACCACAACGGGCGAACTTTTTTAGGCCCCAAAGAGCGCCCCTTGGGGATTGTGAAAGAAGGGCATGGCAATAACGGTGAGGACCAAACTGAAGGCGCCATTTACAAGCATACCTACTGTTCCTACTTCCACGGGCCGATTTTAACGCGCAACGGTGAACTGGCGAAGCGAATGCTGCTGCAAGCCCTGGAATTAAAATATCCAACGGCTGACTTCAGCCAACAAAAAGCGTTGAAAATCGCTCCCACTTTCTAACGGGAGGCCCCAAAATGAATCTTTTTTCCACTTTAATGGTCCTGATCTTTTTTGCGGAATCTTTTTGGGAAATCCGCCTGTATTCCCGGCTCTCCCAAAAAGCTCCCACCGTTCGTCAGCCGGCTGAACAGGCGCGCCTCGCTAAAGTCATGCGGCTTGAACGGCGGTGGAATCTTTTTTCATGGCTATTGGTTCTCGCGGCCTTAATCTTACCTGAGCACCTGTTTATGCCCTTAGCGTGCGTGTTAGTGCTTTGCGAAACTTTAGTCGTAATGCGCTTGGATCAGGAAGATCGCCGGCTTAGTTAAGTTGATAACAAGCAAATTGATCGCCTTTTGAAATTAATTATGATAAATTTTTCTTTGTAATCAATTTCATCGAAGAATGAGGTGACAAAATGGCACAAAAAATTAATTTGAAGGCCGCGGTGGCCGCTGGGATTGCAGCCGGTTTAGTTTCTGGTTTGGTCAAACTAGGCTGGGAAAATCTTATGCCCCCGCGGACGCCCGAACGGGATGCGACTAATCCGCCCCAAAAGCTCTTGGAACAACTTGGGGTGCCTAGTGAAGTTACCCACGCGACCTACACTTACGCTGGTCACCAGCTGCCTTGGGTTAGTTATCTGGTCCATTTTGGCTTTTCGGCTGGCTTTGGGGCCCTGTACAGCGTCGGAGGCCAGTTGGCGCCGTGGCTTAAAACCGGCCGCGGCGTTCCATTTGGCTTAGCCGTTTGGGATGCTTTCCACGTTGAGTTAATGCCCCGCTTGGGAACTGTCCCGGCCGCGAAAGACCAACCCCTTGAAGAGCACGTCTCCGAAATTTTAGGCCACGCAGTTTGGATGTGGTCAACCGACCTCATGGCGACGCAACTCTATCAACAGTTTAATCACCACGCGGACTAACTTTAACGCAACACAAAAGTGGCCGCCTTGCCAGCTCCCTTCTTGATAAGGGGGCGCAAGGCGGCCACTTTTTTATTCTAGCTGGGCTTGTTCATTTAAGTAGGTAGCAAAAAGCTGATCGCGGCGGGCAAGGTAAGCCTGATTGTGCCCAGTCGGATGAACGCGATTCGTCAACCCGATCAACCCCTGCTTGGTTTGCTGGTCAATCAACAAAAAGGTCCCTGTAAACCCGGTATGGCTTGCAATCAGGTGGCGGGGCGTCCCCCGGCTGGTGAACAGCTTCCAACCCATCGCCCGGTGGTGTTCACCGGGTAAGGCGGTTTGGTCGCTAAACATCATCGCAACACTGGCCGGCGTGAGGAGACCGTTTAAATTCGTTGTTATTAAAGCCTGGACATAGGTCAGGACCCCGGTTAACGTCCCGAACAACCCTGCACTGCCACAGTGCTCTTTTAAAACCGCAGCTTTGGGATCATGTACCTCCCCCCGCAACAAGCCCCGGTGCGCCGTAATGGCCGTTGGCACCGTCTCATTTGGCTGCGGCCGAAAGGTGAGTTCGGACGCTAAACCAAGGGGAGTAAACAGGACGCGGGTCGCCAACGTTTGAATGGGCACCCCCGTAACTCGTTCGGCAATTAAGCCGGCAAAGATCAGCCCCAAGTCGGTATAACAAATATTGCGCTTGGCATTTGGGCCAAACTGCTCCGTTTGTAACAAAGCCGTCAACAGCTCCGTTTGGTTTAGGCGCTCCCGGTGCGGAATATAGCCTTCAATTGCCGCCGTGTGGGTTAACAATTCCCGGAGCGTTACGCTTTGGCCCTTGAGTTCAGGGAGGTACTTTTGAACTGGATCATCCCAGCGCAATTGCCCTTCTTGTACCAACCAGGCGATTACCGGCGTCGTTGCCAACACCTTGGTTAACGAGGCCAAATCGTAAAACATTCCCGGCTGCAACGCTTCGCGGGTCGGCTGTAATTGAGCCCAGCCTTGCTCTTTGGTCCAAACCTGGTCTCCTTCAAATAGCGCGTAGGAAAGCGCCGGGACGACTTGATCATGGACCAACGCTTCCAATTGGGCCAAGGTTTGTTGGTACTTATCTTGCCACACTGCTACCATCTTCTTCCTAACTTAATTGATTCCCCATAAATTGGCTATTGTACAGATCCGCGTAAAAGCCGTGCTTCGCCATTAAAGTCTGGTGGTTCCCCGTTTCAATGATGTGCCCTTGGTTCAAAACAATAATTTGTTCCGCTTTTTGAATCGTTGACAGCCGGTGGGCTACAACAAAGCTGGTCCGGTTCTCTTGCAACTTGCGCATCGCCCGTTGAATCAAAACTTCGGTCCGCGTATCGACCGAACTGGTGGCTTCATCTAAAATCAAGATCTCAGGATCCGCTAGAAAGGCCCGCGCAATCGTTAACAACTGCCGTTGGCCTTGGGAGATGTTTGAAGCAGTTTCATCCAGGATCGTCGCATACCCTTCCGGCAACTCACGAATAAAATTATCCGCCCGGGCCAAGCGGGCCGCTTGATAGACTTCTTCATCACTGGCATCCTCACGACCGTACTTAATATTATCAAAAATCGTCCCCGTAAACAGCCAGGTTTCTTGCAAGACCATCGCCATATGACTGCGCAATTCTTCGTGGGGCATGCCCTGAATATCTTGACCCTTCAAAAGAATTTGTCCGTGGTCGAGCTCATAAAAACGTTCCAACAGGTTAATGATGGTCGTTTTCCCCGCCCCCGTTGGTCCAACAATGGCGACCATTTCATTGGGTTGGGCAACTAAATTAAAGTTTTCAATCAGCGGTTCCTCCGGCCGGTAGGCGAATGAAACGTTTTTAAATTCAACCATTGGGGCTGTTGCAACCAGTGACGTGGCCGGGTGCACCGTTGGTGACAGCTCTGGTTCGTCCAAGACCTGAAAAATTCGTTCGGCCGAAGCGATTGTTTGTTGAATTGTGCTGGACAAATTCGCTAACTGAGTTAAGGGTTGGGTAAATTGGTTGACGTATTGAATAAAGGCCTGCACATTCCCCAAGGTCAACTGCCCATGCGCAACCCGGATCGTCCCAATCACCACGACCAGGAGGTAGCCAATGTTTTTAATAAAATTCATTAACGGAAAAATCAACACCGAAAAGAATTGCGCCCGCCAGGCGGCTTGGTAGTATTTTTGATTGGCCTGGGCAAACTTTTGAGCTTCATCTGCTTCGTGATTAAAGGCGCGCACAATCGTATGGCCAGCGTACACTTCTTCCACTTGGGCGTTAATCGTTCCCAAAGCCGCTTGCTGCTTGGCAAATAATTTTTGCGCGGTCGGGGCAACGAAACCGACCACTACCGCTGACAGTGGTACGGTCACCAAAGCAACCAGAGTTAATTGCCAACTGATTGACAGCATCAAAATCAAGGCCCCTAAAATCGTCAACAAACTGGTGATCAGCTGGATAATACCCTGCTGTAAAGCCGAAGCAATATTATCCATATCATTGACCATCCGGCTCATAATTTCACCATTGTTGGTCGTATCATAATACTTCACGGGCACCCGCGCCAACTTGGCCTTTAAATCGCGGCGCAGATTGTAGACCGCGCGCTGCGAAACCCGGGTCATAATGGCCTGTTGAGCAAAGCTAAATAGTCCTGATACTAAGTACAAGGCTAGGACTACCCCCGCAATCCGCCCAATTTTGGCAAAATCAATCGGCATTTGTGCCACTGCTTGGCCCGCCTTAAGCTGCGCGTAACCCTTCATCAAGCCGGCATAGATCGTAGTGGTGGCTTCCCCTAAAATCTTCGGCGCAATAATTGATGTTACCACTGAACCAATGGCCATCACGACCGCAAATAGCATCGCCCAGCGCCAAGGCTTCAGGTAAGTTAAGAGCCGCTTGGCAGCCGGCCAAAAGGCGACCGCTTTTTCCGCTGGTCCCCGATGGTGATTATGCATCTGCTTCATCCCCCTTCTGTAACTGCGAAGCAATAATTTCTTGGTAGGTTGGATTAGTTGCCTTTAAGGTGGCATGATCACCTTGACCAACCACGTGTCCATCTTCCATTACCAGGATTAAATCTGCATCGGCAACGGTTGAGACCCGCTGGGCCACAATTACCTTCACCGCCGGTTGTAAGTGCTTAGCAGTCTGCAAGGCGTGCCGTAATTGCGCATCCGTCTTAAAATCAAGCGCCGAAAAAGAGTCATCAAAAATGTAAACCGCTGCCGGTTTAATAATCGTCCGAGCAATCGCCAACCGTTGGCGTTGACCACCCGAGAAGTTTGCCCCGTCTTGTTCGACAACGGCATCCAGGCCCCCGGCCGCTTGAACAAAATCTTGGGCTTGGGCTACCTTGAGGGCCTGCCAAATTTCCTCATCCGTTGCGTCCGGTTTACCAAATTGCAAGTTGGAGCGGATTGTCCCCGAAAACAGCACCGCTTTTTGCTGGGTGATTGATACCAAAGCGTGTAAATCGTGTAACCGCAGCTGATTAATTGGTTGGTCGCCGATCTTGATTTGGCCACTCTCAACGTCAAATAAGCGATCGATCAAATTGACCAGGGTCGACTTTCCCGACCCGGTTCCCCCAATAATGGCCACCGTCGTCCCCGCTGGCGCAATGAAGTTAACGTCTGTTAAAGAAAGCTTTTCTGCGCCCTGGTAACGAAAATTGACGTGGTTAAAGCTTAAACTGGCTGCTTCACGTGGTAAAGCAACTGCTTGCGCTTGACTAGGCTCTTGCACCACAATCGGATAATCCAATACTTCGTTCACCCGCTTGGCCGCCGCTGCCCCCCGGGGAACAAAAACAAATACCATTGCCAACATCATAAAGGAAAATAAGATTTGGGCCGCGTAAGTCAAAAAGGAAACCAAATTACCAACTTGCATCTGCCGCTCGGCAATTAAATGCGCACCGTACCAGATGATCCCCACGTTGGTCAGGCTTAAGATCAAAGTCATCACCGGAAAAAGGAACGCCACTAAGGTATAGGCCTTGATCCCCGTTTGGGTGTAATCCTCATTTGCGGCTTGAAACCGGCTTTGCTCGCGTTGATCTTGGTTGAAAGCCCGGATCACCCGAACTCCCGTCAATCCTTCCCGAAAAACTAAGTTGATCCGGTCCGTCTTCTTTTGAATACTCCGAAACAGTGGGATCGCCCGTCGCATCACACTGCCAACAGTGAGGGCCAAAATCGGTAAACTAATTAAAAAAATGACCGTCAGCTTGGGCTCCCGGTGGTAAGCTAAGACAATCGCTGCCAACATCATCACTGGTGATTGCAACATCATCCGCAAAGTTTGAAACATTACCGTTTGAATCTGGACAATATCATTAGTTGAACGGGTAATCAATGATGAATCGCCAAGGGTGCTGACTTCTTGGTTTGAAAATTGCAACACCTTGGCAAAAATTTGGGCCCGTAATTTTTGGCCGACCCGCATGGCTTGGGTTGACGCGAAATAGGTATTAACCGCCGCAGCCAACAGCCCGAGTAAGGCGACCCCCAACATAATCAGACCGGCATGCTTGATATAGGCTAAATCATTTTTCACCACGCCCCGGTCAATCAGTTCCGCCGTAATCGTTGGCAAGTAAAGATCAGCACATACTTGCCCCAATAAAAATACAACCGCCAGTAACGTCGGTAACCATTCCAAGTTCCGCTTGGCAATTTTAAGCATGGTCATCCCCCTTTGCGTCCCTGATCTGTGCATCATAAGTTTTGATGTTTTCAATCATTTGCTGCAAAATCCGCTGCAAAACTGCCTTGTCCGCTGGCGTAATTTGTGCAAATAATTGCGCCACAAACTGATCGTGCTCCGCCTTGATCTCCTTAGCGCGAGCTTGACCTTTGGCCGTTAACTGCACCCGTAAAATTCGGCGGTCAAACGGATCGCGGGTCCGTTGCACATAGCCATCCGCTTCTAGCCCGTTCAACGCTTCCGTTAATGACCCCGGCTTCAAATGAACCCGGTCAGCTAATTCCCGCTGGGATAGGGACGTTCCGGCATAACTCACGAGGCCGATAATCCGGTCTCGTCCCCGGAGGCCGGTTCCTCGCCCCTTGCGATGCCGCGCTTGCATCAACCGCCCCATTTGCATCCGGAGCTGCCACCAACTCTGCATTAATTCTTGATTACTCATTAAAGCCCTCCTAAATTTAGTTAGGTATCTAATTATTAGGAATCTAACGAATTTAAGTATACCCCCCTTTACCGACCTGTCAAGCAAGCTTAACCAGCATTTTTTACATCTTTTTTAAATCCGGCTGAGCAAATTGACGCGCGATAACGGTTTTGATAACGTAAAGGAGTTAGTAATTTTATTTGACTGAGGTAACTTGAAATGAATGATGAACGAGAAACCCGCGCTGCTTACCGCCGGGAATTAGAACACCGTATTAACCAGCGGGTCGCCCAAACCCCACAACAGGGTGGCAATGGCAATCAGCCCCCCCGGCCCCCGCAACGCCCCCACCATCACGGCGATGCGTTTAAATGGGTCCGGCGGGTCGTATTAGCAATTATTTTGCTCTTCTTGGCCTTGGGAGGTTACGAGTATACTAAACTGCATTCTACAGCCGAAGGGATTTTTGCCACTGGAGATGGAAAATTAGATACCAAGCTGCGCAACGGGGATCCCGTCTCCGTCTTGGCCTTGGGAACGGACGTCGGCGCCCTTGACCGGGGAAACAAGGGGGGCAATACCGATACCATTGAATTAATTACAATTAACCCCAAAAAAGAAAAGATTACCATGACCAGTATCCCACGGGATACCTTGGTCAGAGTCGACACTAGCGAAGGCGCTGATTACGTTAAGATCAATGCAGCCTATTCAATCGGCGGCGCTAAGCAAACCGTTAAGCAAGTCGAAGAGCTCTTAGACGTCCCGGTTGATTACTACGCGGTCATTAACATGGGCGTTTTGGAAAAAGTCGTGGATGCCGTTGGCGGGGTTGACGTTGATAACCCCTTTGCCTTTACCTATGAAGGCCACCACTTCAAGAAGGGCAAGCAACATTTAAACGGGGCCTTAGCTTTAAAGTATTCGCGGATGCGTTATGATGACCCGAACAATGATTATGGCCGCCAAAAACGGCAGCAACAGGTCATGAAGAGCGTCGTAAATACCTTTAAACACAAGGGATCACTATCAGCGGCCAATAAAATTTTGAGCGCCGTAAAGGACGGTATCAAGACCGATGTGCCAATGGACTCCATCGGGGGGCTCTTTACCAATTACCGGGTTGCAATGAACAACGTGGCTACCTACCACTTCCAAGGAAAGAACGCGATGATTGATGGCGCCTCCTTCCAAATTGCTTCTCCAAAGGAAATCAATCGGGTCTCACGCTTGGTCCGCTTACAACTCGGCTTAAAGCCCAAGCACGTTACCAATATCGAAACCCGGATGTATAACATGCAAACCAATTACGATGGTTACAATAATATTGACTTTATCTTACCGAATAATGCTACTTACAACGTCCCGGGCAGTGGGACGCCAAGTGCAACCACCATCAGTACTACGACCAGTTCCAATAACTGGTTGTCAACGGGGAATTCAATGCTGAAATCAAGTCCAACTTTAGGAAATTAAGCATATTAGCCAAAAGGCGCTGCGAAACTGACTTAACTCAGTTTCGCAGCGCCTTTCTTCATGCAACGACAAACCCCCAACCGGGGAGAGCCGATTGGGGGCGAATGGATGTCGGAGTCTCTTGAATACTTCCCGACAAAAGATGTTTTTGAGGGAGGACTTTCTCCTCCGGTTAGAAATATACCAAGAAACCCAGCTAAATGCAAGCAAGAAACCGAATTTGCCCTTACTTACAGTAATTCCGCAAAGACATCCTCATTTTGATTTAAGAATTCTTGGCCCGCGTGGATTTCTTCAATTTGAATCCCCGCTAAAGCGCGTTCCATCAAGCCATCAACATCCAGCCAACTTTCATACTTAGCGGCTTTTGCCATATTCGGCTTTGTCTTCGGCGAGGGCGGAGTAAAGACCGTACAACAATCTTCGTACGGCAAAATGGACAGCTCGTAAGTATCGATGTCTTCAGCAATCTTAATAATTTCGGTCTTATCATAAGACAAGACCGGCCGGAGAACCGGCATGTTCGTGACTTCTTCAATTGCCCGCATCGATTCCATCGTTTGGGAAGCCACTTGCCCGAGGGATTCACCATTAAAGATCGCCAGTCCCCGCCGGCGGTTGGCTAATTCAACCGCCAAGCGCAACATGAAGCGCCGCTGAACCGTCATTAAATAACCTTCCGGCACTTTTTCCTTCACCGTCTCTTGAATTTCCGTAAACGGAACTTGAATAAACCGGATACTCCCAGCATATTGCGCCAGTTTTCCCGTTAATTCCTTCGCCTTGGCCAAAGCCTGTTCACTCGTATACGGCGGACTATAGAAGTGGACCATTTCCAAGGAGACGCCCCGCTTTAAGGCTAAGTAAGCTGCCACTGGCGAATCAATCCCCCCAGAAAGCATCATCATCCCTTTGCCAGCGGTCCCAACTGGTAACCCACCAGCCCCCTTGATAATTTCACTGGTTAAGAAAATGCCGTTCAACCGGACTTCAACCCGGACTTCGATATCCGGCTGATGCACGTCAACCGTTAGTAACTCCGGAAATTCTTGCAGCAGATAACCGCCCAATTCCCGGTTCATTTCAAAGGTTCCCATGGCAAAATCATGGTCACTGCGCTTGGTTTCAACCTTAAACGTCATTGGTCGATCGACTTGCTTTGCAATCAAAGTCTTCGCCGCCTGACAAACCGCCGCAAAATCCTTTTCAACCCGCAGGGACGGCGAGAACGTCTGAATCCCAAAGACCAACTTCAGGCGCTTCATCACTGCCGTGCTGTCCGCCCCGTTTAAAATAATGTGCAACCGATCGGGATTTGCATGAACTTTTACTTCGCTAAAGTCATGCAAGGCTTTCCGGACGTTATTACCTAAGCGGTCGATAAAGTTCTTTTTATTGCGCCCCTTGGTGGAAAGTTCCCCGTAGCGCACCATAATTTCATCGTATTGGAGTTGTGCCAAAAAATCCCCTCCTTACCTTAATCAATAATTTTTTGGAAACCGGCGTAAACCTGGTCAAAAGCCTGATTGAACGCGACGGCATCGGCCAGCGTATTCTGATCCCCTAAACTGATGCGCACCGCTGATTCAGCCAGTCTGGTCGGCACCTTCATCGCCGCAAGCGTGCTGGCTTCCGCCTGTTTTTTCGACGAGCAGGCACTGGTCGTCGAAATATAAATGTCGTGATCTTCAAACGCATGCACGACCGTCTCGCCGCGCACGCCTTCAATGGCAAAACACAAAACGTGCGAAGCAAATTGGGGCGTTAGATCCGAAAAAAGATGTACATGGTCAAATTGCTGGAGGTGCTTAAAGATCGCCGCCCGGACGGCTTGTTCTTGTTTAACACTTTGGGCTTCTTTTTCCTTCACCAGCCGAATCGCCCGGGCCATCGCCGCAAAGCCGGCTACGTTTTCCGTTCCGGAACGTTGCCCCCGTTCTTGGCCCCCACCGTTAATCAGGGGCGCTAACTGGCGACCTTGCTTGGCATACACAAAACCGGTCCCGCGCAAAGCATGGAATTTATGCGCCGAGAATGTTGCAAAATCCACCCGGTCAGAAAAGACCACGTCATCTAAGCCCTTTCCCAACGCTTGCACGGCATCCACCATGAAATGGACCCGCGGATAGGCTTGCAAAATTTCGCCAATTTCTTTAATCGGCTGGATCGTGCCAATTTCATTGTTTACCGCCATAATTGATACCAAAATCGTATCTGAGCGTAAGGCCGCCTGTACATCCGCTGGCTTGACCCGACCAGTTTGGTCAACGGGCAAGTAAGTTACTTCAAACCCCAACTCTTCTAATTGCGCCATGGCGTTGCGCACCGCCGCATGTTCTACACTCGAGGTAATAATGTGTTTGCCAAACTGCCGCTTCGCCAAGGCCGTTCCTTTAATTACCCAGTTATCCCCTTCGGAGCCCCCCGAAGTAAAAATAATTTCACTTGGTAAGACCCCTAACAGTTGAGCAATCTGGCGGCGCGACTGCTCCAACAGATTCCAAGCGGGCTCGCCTAGCTTATGCAAACTCGAGGGATTGCCCCAAATTTGCTTGGTAACTTGATCAAAAGTTGCGAGGACCTCCGGCCAAACCGGTGTCGTGGCACTATTATCAAAGTAAATCAAAAACGTTCCTCCTCATGTCGTTAGACCAACGGGGGCTGCTGGCTACCCGCGATCTACTTGACTGTTTTACCTTCGCTAACCTTGGTTAGAAAACATGGTGACCCAGTCAAAAGGTGGGATCTAAAAATCCCCGGTTCAACTCTAAACGACAATCATTATACAAAAAAACCAGCTGGACTAAAAGCCAACTGGTTCTAAATCAAAAAATTAATTCGTTGCGTGATCAACTTCGTCAAAGTAACTCTGCTCTAACCGTTTGAAAGCTCCTGGCTCGGCTTCTTCAATCGCCGTCCCAATCGTTTCGAGGCTCGCCGTATATTCATACTGATCAAATTGGGTCTGGGCCTTTTGAATTGCCGCTTCGATTGACTCGTGGTCTACGCTTAAGCGGTGCGCATATTGAATCATCCGCTCCGTCAATTCAGCACTGTCACGCAATTCATCCGTTTTTTCTTGGAGGGTTTGCAAATCTTCTTGCACCATCAAGAGTTGCTTGGTAATTTCTTCCATATCAATTTGGGGCCGATCCATCGCTTGTGACAACTTCTTTAGTTCACCAGCCACAACGAAAAAGTAATCCAAGTAGGCTTGCGGAATCCCGGGTAAATTTAAACTCTCGACCCGGCGCTTCGTCGTTTTTAACGTTACTGCAAACCGTTGTAAGGCTTTCTGAGCGCGTTGCTCATCTTCTTGTAAACCAACCACCCCATGATTGATTTCAGTTTGTTGCTTTTCAATCGCCGCCAATTCTTCTTCCGCTGCTTGCAGCTGCTTGAGCACCTGACTGTCCACCGCCGTTTGTGCATCGACAGCTTGTTGGGCCTCAGTCAGTTCTGCCCGCAACTGCCGGAGTTGCTCATTTAACCCCCGGGCGTCAGCCATTTCATTGTGATTCAGCGTATAGCTCAAGCTCAATTTGTCCAATTCATTTAGCAACTGCCGGTTCTGCTGTTCCGCATGCGCCAAGTGATCAAGCGTGGGCGTCAAAAGCTGAGCAACTTGGGGCCGGGCATCCAACTCTGTTTGCATTACTTCATATAAGTGATCAATGGCTGGCGCTAAATGTTCATTAGCAGCCTTTACCGGCGCAATTTCAAGGGTAGCCAATTTTTCAAGGGCAAACTTTTGCTCCTCCGCCAAATCCTGAATTTTAACCAAGAGGTCAGCTTCACTAAAATTGTAGTGTTCTTGTTTTAGTTGTTGATAGCCGTTCGCCAGTTCGCTTAATTGGTCAGGGTAAGTGGTGTACAAAGGCTTATAGAGTTGGGGCACCGTGTCCAACAAATCAGCAAAGACTGCCGTTTCCGCCTTTAAATCATCCAAAATTTCTTGGGCCGCCTCATGATCCCCTTGGTTGGCAATCGTTGCAAAGCGTTCAAACTTTTCTTCTAAACTAACTAAGCGATCATGTAAAGCGGCTTTGCTTTCACCGTACGCAAAGGCTTCCTCATCTAATTTGCGGCCGTAGTCATTGTACGTTTTGCGCAATTTGGTTAACGCCACCGTTTGATCCTTTACCGCCGCGTCCAATTGATCCAACGCCTGGTTAATACGTTGGTATTCAGCTTCAACTTTTTGAACCTGCGCCGCTAAGTCCTTCACTGCGCCGTTAATTGTAAACAGGGCCGTCGTCTTTGCTTCATTGCTTAAAACCGCGGTTTGTTCCTTTGCCTTTTTAACGGCTGGTTGCAACTGCTGATCAAAGCGTTCCCGCAACTCCGTAAACGATTTGAGTGACTCCCCCATTAGGGCCTTAACTTTATCTGGCCCTAAGCGTGTGTCAATCTGTGACAATTTCAATGCGGCCAACCGCTGCTCCAAGTCAGCCAGCCGCTTTAAAGTTTGGCGCTGGTAAACAAACAATCCGATAATGACTGCTAACGCCACTACCAGCACCCCAATTAAAACTTGTACCATGTTTATCCCACCTACATAAGAAAATCCTTAGTCTCAGTATAGCATACAGCTCAAGCTTTCGGGTCTTGCTAGGGCAAGTTCAACTATTTTTTTGCTTGACGCAGGTCTTGAGCTTATTGTATGATACTTCTTGTGTAAAATAATGCAGCAGTATGGAGCAAGCTCGTCAACAGCCTGATGCCAACTTGGTGTTTCTAGTACCCCAGCTGCGAGGGTGAACGATCTGATCAGGCTGCACGAATGTGAACCATACAATCGGCTTATTTTACTCCAATTCAAAATATTTGGAGGAATTTAATTATGTCACGTTACACTGGTCCAAGCTGGCGGTTATCCCGTCGTCTTGGGGTTTCACTTTCTGGTACTGGTAAGGAATTAGCACGGCGCCCATACGCTCCTGGTGACCACGGGAACGACCGTCGTGGGAGCATTTCTGAATACGGGACGCAATTGCGCGAAAAGCAAAAGCTGCGTTTCATGTACGGGATGACGGAACGGCAATTTAGCAACCTCTTCAAGCGGGCCGGCAAGATCAAGGAAGGTACTCACGGTACGAACTTCATGATCCTGTTGGAACGGCGGTTGGACAACATGGTTTACCGGCTTGGGTTAGCCACTACTCGGCGCCAAGCTCGTCAATTGGTTAACCACGGCCACATCATGGTTGATGGTAAGCGGGTTGACATTCCTTCTTACGAAGTTAAGGTAGGCCAAGTAATCTCCGTTCGCGAAAAGTCCAAGAACTTGGAAATCATCAAGAACGCGGTTGAAGCTGTTGTCGCTCGTCCTTCCTACGTGGAATTTGATGCTGACAAGCTGGAAGGTTCCTTGACGCGGCTCCCAGCCCGGGAAGACATGAATGCTGACATCGACGAAGCCCTCGTCGTTGAATTCTACAACCGTCACTAATCCCATTAGGACGGTTACCCAAAACACCGGCAAATTTGTCGGTGTTTTTTTTTGCAAAAAAGAGAGTGGGAAATAACCTGCTCGGTAAGCCGGATGGATAAGCTAGAACGAAGGTTGGCGCGGTACGCATCGTTCTTCGTTCGTACTTATCCACTAGGCTTGCGGTTATTTCCCACGTGATCTGGGTAATATTCAAAAAACAGAGGCTGGAAGAAAACTGTGTTTTCTCCCAGCCTCTTCTCTGCTTAATTTTCTGATTAGCCTAGCCAAGCAGCCAAAACGGCTCCCTCCGCCAAGACGGCAGGCAACATTTGTAACACCCAGACCTTTTTGCCGACGGTTAACCCACCGTAACCAGCAACTACAATCACAAATAGTAGTAACAAGCTCCAAACCTCAAACCGGACCGCCCCACTAAAGAACCACAGCGTGCTAATCAATAAGAGACCCAACATGCCATTATAGATTCCCTGGTTAGCCATTGCGACCCGCGCTTCTGGCTGACGCGCGTATTCTTCACTCAAACCAAAGGCCTTGGCTTGTTGGTGCGGCTTGGCAAACATTTCGAGCACCATAATCCCAAGATGCTCTAAACCAACCAAGCAGACTAAGCCAATTGCAATCGTCACCTTAACTCCTCCCCTTCAAGCTTTTATTCGGTCATTGCTGCCCAATGATTAATTGGACCATATTGATGGCCCACCGTCAAGCCATTTGCAATTGCAGCATGCACCAATTTATTTGCCCGTCGGATAGCTGCGGCGACGGTCGCCCCCTTGGCCAACTCAGCAGCAATAATCGCCGAAAAGCTGTCTCCCGTCCCGTTAACGCGATCAGTCGGGACATATAGTTGCGTCAGCCAAAAGGTCGTTTGATCCTCTAGACGGACAAAATCTTTGACCGGCGTCGTTTGTCCTGCCACGTGTTGGCCCTTGATCACCACGTTCTTTGCCCCTAGCGCTTGTAATTCTTCTGCCGCCGCCTCAATTTCAGCCGGCGTAGCCAACTCCTTACCAGTCAATTTCTGGGCTTCAAAAAAGTTAGGCGTTAAAACGGTCGCCAACGGGATAATCCGTTCCCGGAATAATTCATAGGACGATTGTTCCAACAGCATCGCCCCATGCTTGGTAATGATGACCGGATCAACTACCAGCGGCCCGAACTTGGCTTCATCGTATGAATCGGCCACCACGTTAATCACTTCATCGTTGGCCAGCATCCCGGTCTTAGCGGCGCGAATTTGAAAATCCGCCGCTAACACTTCAAATTGCTTGGCAATAAATTCTGCCGGCATGACTTGACTCGCATAAATACCGTGTGAATTTCCCGCTACCGCTGCGGTTAAGATCCCGTGACCATAAACCTGATCTGCAAAAAAGGCATGTAGGTCCGCGGGCATTCCCGCACTCCCGTCCGAATCGTGCCCCGCAATCGTCAACGCTTGAATTGTTTGTTCCATTCCACATTCCTCCGTCAGACCTGAAGTTCCTGTTTTTAATGATATTTTAATTCTATCATAAGGATTGTCAAATGTTGAATTGAATATTTTGATCTTTTTGTGTCAAGCGGTTGACACAGAACTAAAAGAAGCATAGAATCAATGATCGTAAAGTGAAGTTTTTCACCAATAGGAGGAAAAAGACATGCAAGAATCCCACGTGGTCAATACCCGGTCGATCTCAATGACCGCCAGTATTGCTTATTTTGCCCTTTCGATTGTCATCAATTCGATGGGGAATGTGTTAACCCTTGTGACAAGTTCACATATTCACCCCCAATTTCTGGGGTCAGCTTATTGGACGGCGGCCGAAAACAACCTCGGTTATGCTATTTTAGGTAAGGATAACCCCTTAGCGTTATTCTGGGCCTTTATGGTTCTAGGAATGTTAACGTCCGTTTTAAACGCCATCCTAATGAAGAAATGGGATTGGAAACGGATTGGCGGGAATTTTATCTTTATGTTACCCTTCTCGATCTTTATCCAATGGTTCTCCAACATCTTTAATCGGATCATGCCCGACGCCCATTCCCTTGGGATGGTCATCTTGTACGTGGCCATCAACTTTTTAGGGGTGGCATTCATCGGGGTAGCCATTTCAATCTACCAACGGGTCAACCTCGTGCTTCACCCGGCTGATGATTTATACCAGATTTTGCGGTTCCGCTTTTGCAAGGGAAATGCCACCATTTCCATGTGGATGTCTTATATTCCGCCAACGCTGTTTGCCCTAATCGCATTACCAAAGATGGGCTTAGCCAACTTCGGGTTGGGGACCATCTTTGCTTTACTGTTCCAAGGCGCGATTACCGGCTGGGCTGATCAGCATATTTTTGGTCGCTTAACCCACCAGGCCTTAGACCTTGGCAACTAAGTTTTACACTGATTTGAAAGGAAGTTTTACTAATGGCATTTAACAAGAGTTTAGCAGGTTACTTTGATGATTTACAACACGTCGGCATGCCAACCGATGATTTGCCAAAGACGGTCGCATTTTGGGAAAAACTCGGCTTTAAAATGACCGGGAACTTTGATACCGATGACCAAGGCAACCAAGTCGTCTTCATGAGCTATGCCCACTTGACCCTTGAAATCTGGACCGGGGATGGCGCGGTCCACCAAACTGGGGCCATCAACCACCTCTCCTTAAATACCAGCGATGCCGATGCGGCATTTCAAGCTGCCAAGGCCGCTGGCTTTAAGATGAAGGAAACGGAAGTACAACACCTCGACTTCTGGGACCACGGGATCAAGTTCTTCAACATCGAAGGCCCCAACAGTGAGACGATCGAATTTTGCGAAATTGTCAAGTAACCAGTAAGGAAAATAAGGAAGCAGTTGGCACACACGCGCCAACTGCTTCTTTTTATTGTAAACCATCAATTTCTGCTTGCACTGCTTGGGCTTGAGCTTCTTCACCGTTAATCAACAACAAGCTCTTGGCAATCGTAAAGTTTTGCAAGGCCGTTGCCCGGTCCGCTAATAATTCCGCCGCCTTTGCCGTGATTTGGTAGTAATCACTTAGCAAGAACATCGTCAGGTCTTCCCGGCAGATGTCAATCCCGCGTCCAGCAATTGTCATCGCATCATTCGGCTGCTTCAGCTTCAAGTAGAGGTCGGCAATGTTGCGGTAAATGATAATCCATTGCCGCTTGCCCCCCGTTAATTGCTTTTCGTCAATCAACGTCACGGCCCGCTGCAAGAACTTCAACGCCCGCTCTTCATTGCCCCGCTTTTCGTAAGCCATTGCCATCCCCACGGTTGTTAAGGCCCAGTAGATATTGGCACTCATGGTTGAGAACTGGGTGAGGATCAATTCAAAATTGAAAATAGCCTCGTCAACTTGACCGGTTGCCACTTGCAAGACCCCTAACAGGTAGTAGTAACGTTGCTTATCAAAGTCATTTTGCAATTTCTTGACTTTGATCTTCTTTAAGCGGGCTTCCGCTTCTTCGTAGTCCTCTTGGACAATCAGCAGGCTGATTTCATCGAATTGCGAAGTCATTGAAACATCGTCATTTTCGATAATCTTATCAACCGGAATATCTAAGCGGGCACAGATCGCCGTTAAAATATTCATCTTCGGAATCCGATTCTGCTTTTCCATTAAACTAATGGTGGCTTGCGTACAGATCCCTTCCGACAATGCCGTTTGGGACAGGCCCCGCTTCCGGCGAATTTGCTTTAAAACATCACCTTTTAAACGCATAATGATTCCTTCTCCCTATGGTATTCGCCTGGTAACAAATACCGTTTTTTATTTCTTGACCATACTTTACCACAAAAATTATGTGAGTGAAAAACATAAGCCTTAAAAAATATAACATATTCTTTTTTAATAAGAAAGAGTAATCAATCAACTTATGCTTTGCGGGGTTTGCTTCCCAAATCTACTTATGATTTCAAAAAAGAGTGGGTGATCAACAGATAGTTAATCACCCACTCTTAATTTAACGCCTGATTCTCATTATTTCTTCAATCACCCGTTAAATATTAATAAGAAATCTTAATGGTACCGTTTTTCCCCAACGTGTTCTTCACCCAAGCTCTTGAAACTATAACTAATCTCGTTGTTGTGGTTAAACTCTTCAATCCCCAATTGGATCAAGCGGTCAATCAATTCTGAGTAATCAATCCCCGAAATCTTCCACATTTGCGGGTACAGACTGATGTTGGTAAACCCTGGCAAGGTGTTGGGTTCCCCTAAGTACGGGACATCGTTTTGGTCGACCAAGAAGTCTAAGCGCGCCATCCCCTTTAATTCCAAGGCCTTGTACGCTTTGAGCGCCATCGCGGTAATTTCTTCACGCAACTTGTCGGACGATGGTACCGGCAAGTCAAAGACCACGCCAGAAGCATCAACGAACTTATTGTTATAGTCGTAGAAATCATCACCTGCTGGAACGCTGATCCCACCCAACTTCGAAGCAATCGGTTCTTCATTTCCTAAAATCGAAATTTCAATTTCCCGTGGGTGATCCAAGCCTTGTTCAACTAACACCTTAAAGTCATAGCCAAAGGCATCGGCCAAGGCCGCATCATATTCGGCCGCACTAGTCACCTTATGAATCCCAACTGAAGAACCTTGCTTGGCTGGCTTCACAAAGACCAAGCCCCCCAATTCTTCTTCAATCCGGTGCCATGGGTAATCAGCCCGGTTATCCGGCGTCAAGAGGATGTATGGGGTATTGCGAATCCCCGCGTGGTCTAAGATCCGCTTGGTCAAATCCTTGTCAAAGGCCATCGCTGACCCCGCAATTCCCGTCCCGATGTATGGCTTCTTTAGCAACCGGAATAAGCCTTGGACCGTCCCGTCTTCACCGAGGTTCCCGTGAATGACTGGGTAGAAAAAGTCAATTGGCCCGGCCGCTTCTAAAACCTTGATTGGAGCCAATGGTGAATCCAAGTCCATCTTCGCGTAGGCTTCTTGCACGACTTGGTCCTCCGGTTCCCCATCAAAAATTCGCCGGGAAGCTTCGTCATCGATCAAGATCCCATCTTTGGTAAACATGAAAAGCTTAACGTCGTACTTTTCTTTATCCATCGCATCGTAAATGTTGTGCGCGGATCGCTTGGAAACATCGTGTTCAGAAGAGTTCCCCCCAAATAAAAGGGCGACGTGAAGTTTATCTTTTGCCATAACTATCTCCTTTATTCAATTGTCAATTTAAAACCGTAACTCTTGGAAACTATATTATAACATAAGCGCTACCATTTTAACCACGGTTTTCTTGTTCCATAATCGCCTGCACGACTTGGGCCGGCAAAGCACTATCCAGCAATAATAACTGGAGCAAGTGCCGGTAGTTAAAAACCCGGTGCCAAGTTGCCGGCTTATTCGGGTCTTGTTTATCCATTTCCTGTCGCCAAGCCTTGAGATCTTCAATAAAATAACGCGCATACAACGGGTGCGTCTTTACTGCTTGGGCGATGAAAGCGGCTCCTTCATCCGGCTCGCCCATCGTTAATGGCGCCCGCAAGCGACGATAGGCCACCAAGTAGGCAGCTACCAAAAACAATTTATCGCCGCGGTTAAGCCGCTCGTCGGCACAAATTTCATTGCATAAACCGGCATAGGCCGCAAAGGTTTGCACCCATCCGGCCCCTTCCACAAAGCCCCGTAAATCCTTTTCTCCCAGCATCGCCACGACCAACCGATTACTGAGCCGTTTGAGAGTCGCAACCTCAATCTGGCGCTCCTGCTGGCGCGCCGCATATAAGACAAAACGCAGGAGCACTAAGGTCAAGCTGCGCGCGTATACCCCAGGACTGTTGCGTTCCAGCAAATGATCGTATAAATACTTGCTTTGACTCAACTGGACTGCCAACCACTGCAACTGGTCATTGGTCAAACGATGATGATCAATCGCCCAGTTCATCCAGCTGACCACTTGATGGCGCAAGTGCCCGTCGGCCGTCTGGATCGCCACGAGTAAGTCAGCCAAAAAATCGTCTGACACGCTGCTGGCCTGCGGAGCGCCATCCGTCATCATCAAATGCATTTCGACAATAAAAACCGGATTGACCGTTGGCGTTTCCCGTGGGGTCCGCCGGTGCCCTTTCAGCTTATCAGCTAGCTTGGCTAACTGATCCCGGGCTTCGTAATAAATTTCTCCCGCAGCTAATTGTTCGTGAATCATCACGGCTTGGCGTTCGAATTCACCAAATTCCTTCACTACCCTAACCCCTTTTTTCTGCTTTTCTTCATTCTAACACAGCCCGCTTCTAAACGGTGATCAGGCGAAGCAGCCAAGCACTCGTTTGCCCCGTTGGTTCAATCTGCCCTTGCCAACCCGGATTCAAGGCCACAACTTGGCCAGCGACCGGACTATTTAAAGTCACAATCCAATGTTGGGCTTCAATGGTGGCAAAGGGGAGGCCAACTTTTAAAACCGCCCCCGGCGCCGGAAAATCTAAAAAATATAATTTGCCCAGTTGGGTTAACGCCGTTGGGGTTAACCCCAGGGTGATTTCATTACCCGTTCGTTTAACCCACCAGGGATCAGTCAAAGTTGTCATCGCATTGCCTCCGTCCAAGTTAATGTTTTCAGTGTAGCCAGCCGCCCAGTCCTCGTCAAGCACCGGCTGGCATGCTAAAATAAGGCCATTCACTAAATATGTAAAATTTCTCAATGTTCAAGGAGGCCTTTTCTTTGAAACGAATCCCTTGGCGCTACTGGTTGCTAATCACCAGTGGCTTGCTCTTTTTACTGGATTGGTACCTGGTCGCAAGTCAAAATTCGGCGGTCTTAGCCTTTGACCATCACGTCCGGTGGCTGGTCAATACCCACCGCACCCCTGCTCAGACCGCTTTTTTCACCCACTTTACCCGCCTGTTTGATCCCTGGCCCGCTGTGGGGTGGGCAGGCTTATTTGTCCTTTGGTTGAGCTGGCACCGGCAATGGCGGTGGACGGCCCAGTTTAGTCTTGCGCTTTGCAGTGGCACTCTACTCAACAAAGTCATCAAACACTTAGTTAACCGTCCGCGGCCCAGCGCGGAAGTCTTAATGCATTACGGTGGCTTTTCCTTCCCCAGTGGGCACTCCAGTGGGGCGGCTTTACTGTTGGGCGGGATTCTCCTCGTCTTATTAGCCAGCCCCCTCTCCCGACGGACCAAGGGGTGGGGCAGTCTTTGCTTGGGCGGCCTAATTATCTTAGTGGGCTGCTCCCGGATTTACGTTGGCGCCCATTTCCCCAGCGATGTGCTCGGGGGCTGGTGCCTGGGGATCTTCGTCTTAAGCCTTTGGCAGATTGTTTTTACGCATTTTCTGCCGCACCCCACGGCGCTTTAAGCCTTTAAAAAGCAAAATGCCAGTGACTACGGACGCAGCCGCCGTCACTGGCATCTTGTTTATTATCATTTAACAGTAATTAGCCTAAGATCGCCTTTAATGCTGCGACCTTATCCAATTGTTCCCATGGCAGTTCAATATCGGTCCGCCCGAAGTGCCCATAAGCCGCCGTTTGCTTGTAAATTGGCCGCTTGAGATCCAACATTTGAATAATCCCGGCCGGCCGCAAGTCAAAGACCTGTTGGATGGCTTTAATCAATTCTTCTTCGCTCTTGGTCCCCGTTCCAAAGTCGTCAACTGAGATCGAAACTGGCTTGGCAACCCCAATCGCATAGGCAATTTGGACTTCTAATTGCTTGGCGTAACCAGCGGCTACCAAATTCTTGGCAATGTAGCGGGCCGCATACGAAGCCGAGCGGTCAACCTTTGTGGCATCCTTGCCGGAAAAGGCCCCGCCCCCGTGGTGAGCCGCCCCACCATAGGTATCAACAATAATTTTCCGGCCCGTCAAACCGGCATCCCCTTGGGGCCCACCGATCACAAACCGGCCCGTCGGGTTAATGAAGTACTTGGTCTCATCATCCAGCAGTTCAGCTGGGATGACTGGTTGAATCACTTGCTCTAAGACATCGTGGCGAATCTGGTCTAAGGTAACGTCGGGTTCGTGCTGGGTACTTAATACCACGGTATCAACCCGCTTGGCCACGTGATTTTCATCGTATTCAATCGTCACTTCCGCCTTCGCGTCTGGTCCCAAGTACACTAACTGCTTATCCTTACGCAACTTGGTAATCCGCTGCATTAAGTGGTGACTGAGCATCAATGGCAATGGCATGTATTCGGGCGTTTCGTCCGTGGCATAGCCAAACATCAGCCCCTGATCACCAGCCCCGATTTGATCCAAGGGGTCCACCCCACCATCGCGGACTTCCAAGGAGTCGTCAACCCCTTGGGCAATGTCGGCCGATTGCTCATCCAAGGAGACAATGACGGCACAGTTATCGCCGTCAAAGCCGTACTTGCCATTCGTGTAGCCAATTTCCTTGATCGTTTCGCGAACCACCTTTTGGATGTCAACATAGGCCGTCGTTGAAATTTCCCCGAAGACCAGGACCAACCCGGTCGTTACGGACGTTTCGACTGCCACCCGGGCTTCCGGGTCCTGAGCCAACAGGGCATCCAAAATCGCGTCAGAAATCTGATCGGCAATCTTGTCCGGGTGCCCTTCGGAAACGGATTCGGACGTAAATAAGTGTTTCTTCATTTTGATAATTCCCCCATATCTTCAATAACTGAATGTGCGGTTACAAGGCAGCGGGTGTCAACCACCCTCCCATCGGGAATTTGCTTCATAACGCGTCAATCTTAACATATTTGCCATCAGCTATTCAATGCCAGCCAGATTAAAGTTATACTAAAGGAAAGTTTTGGGGAGGAATTTATCGTGCGCCGTTTAAACAGCCAACAATACCACGTTGCCTTTGACCAGTGGCAACAAATCTTAGCTACTGCCGCCATTGTTTTTATCAGTTGGTCCTTCGCCCCCTTCAGTTATGCCGTAGGGGTGTCTGGGACCCACTTTAACGCCCACATGGGGATGTTATTTTTGTATGAATTTTTGATTGCTTACAGCTGGATATTATTGCTCAAGCACCGCTTTCAAGCCCCCCTCGCTTGGCCACTGTTGGGCCTAAGTGCGCTGTGTGCAATCGCCGGGTTTATCACGATCCCCTTGGTCATGCTCTTGCTCTTATTATTGCCTTTGTTTACGGTCCTGTTAACCTGGCCAACCCTGCAGCTGCAAAATGAGTTAGGGCTGTTCACCTGCGGGGCATTACTGATGCTCACCGTTCCGGTGGGCGTCGCCTACACCAGTTTGCACTTTATTTCCTGGGAAATCGTAACCTACCTGCTACCGGTAATGACTACGACTTGGTGCTTCTGGGCGCCTTTCTTCATGCCCCGTTCCAACCGGCGGGCCCTGGTAATGCTGATTGCCCTGTTGATTTTACTAATTTCTTTGCTCTCGCATCCCCTCCGCTGGCCAATTTTAGCCGCCGGATTGATTAGCTTAGGGTGGTGGTTATTTACCATGTACAAAAAGACCCCGGAACCTTCCTTATTGTTGACCTGTCTAACCCAAATGCTAGTAATCGTCTTTACTTACTGGAGCTAAAATCACGGTGGCGGTAAGCTGAATCAACAGCTTACCGCCACCATTTTTCTTTACTCCGGTAACCGACCGTTAATTATCCCGACCGCACACAACCACGCAAAAACGGTCTTAGGCCCTGTCCGTTGAAAACCTTGGGCCTTTAATTGCTTCGCAAAGGTCGTCGCAAGCGGCATCGTAGCTGGCAAGCAGCCAGCCTGATCCGGCAGCAATCGCAACACCTCCCCGCCGGTAACTGCCCACGCTACCGGCGAAAGATAGCGGCCGGCTTGATGCCATTGAGCCAGCAATTGCGCATTGTGACAACAAGCTTGAATTTTGGCCCGGTTACGAATAATCCCTGAATCATTTTGCAGCCGGTCGACATCCGCGGTCGTAAACGCGGCGACCGCTTCAATTTCAAAGTTGGCAAAGGCCGCTTCAAAGGCTGCGCGACGTTGCCAGACTTGTCGCCAAGCGAGCCCGGCTTGGAAGATTTCTAGACATAGCCATTCAAACAACTCGTTTTCGCCATAGACCGGCCGCCCCCAATAATGATCGTAGTAATCCTTCATGAGGGGGTGCTGAACCCAGGTTGGGTAGTGCTGATTCATTTTGCTTCACCTCGCTGATTTAATGGAACAGCAATTTGCTGTCCTTATCTTATATATACGTCAAACCAGGCGATTTATGATGAATATTTTTAAATTTATATTGTTGCCCGATGCTCGCGCAACCCGAACGCCAACAGCAATCCCAAGCCGGCCAAGCCCAGCATCACCAGACAAACTTGCTGGTAGCCCCCGATGGCAGCGGGCAAAAGTGCGATGCCACGGTGCACAGCGGCTTGCGTTTCCTGGGTCAACAATAAGGTCATTACCGCAACGCCGGTGGAACCAATCAACTGCCGAAAAGTGGTAATCACGGCCGTCCCGTGCGCCACCAGTGCGTCCGGCAAGGCATTCGCCCCGAGGGTAACCGCTGGCATCATGACGAAGGCGTTGCCCCCTTCAATCACCATCGCCGCCCCAATCATTGGCAATAGATGGCCACTGGCAACCTGCCACCAAGCTAACAGCCATCCGCCAGCAATTAACCCCATTCCCAGCATTAAGGTTGGCTGAAAGCCCAAGCGATCGGCTAAGCGCCCCGTCAGCGGATTTAACAGGCTCAACAGCGCGGCCCCCGGAACCAAGGCCAATCCTGACCAGAACGGACTCAAGTGCAATACTTCCTGGTAGTACAAAGGAAAAATAATCGTGGTAACAATCAAGGCCACATACGCCAAGGACGTCAGTAAAATTGCCAGGTCATACTTAAAATTCAGCAATACGCGCAACTCTAAGACGGGCTGTGGCAAGTGAAATTGGCGCCAGGCAAACCCAGTTAGCATCGCTAGGCTAAGCAAAACTCCTGCACCATACCAATGCCAAGCCACTCCCGGCTTGCCAATTTGATCGATCCCTAGCATTAAACCTATGATCCCCAATAATAAGACCAATGAACACCAATCCAACTCCGACTGGCGACGCGGCAAGACATCCCGAATTGCGCCCCCGCGCGCTACCAACAAGACAAGGGTGATGACGACGGCAAAAAAGATGAAGACCGCCTGCCAAGCAAACATTTTCAGTAAAATTCCAGCCACAATTGGCCCGCACGCTAAGGCTGACCCCATTACCAACCCCGCCAAGCCCATCGTCGTCGCGCGCTGGTCCTTGGGAGTGATCTCTAAGAGGACCGTTTGATACGAAGGAAATAATAAGCCAACCCCGCCGGCTTCCAGAATCCGGCCGACCATCATGATCCCAAAACCGGCCGCCCCCCAAGCGGCGGGGGCCGCGACAATAATCAGCGTTCCTAGGTCAAACATCCCGAGCGCCAGAGTGAACATAGCCGGGAAACTCAAATTGTTCAACAGCCAGGGCGAAATCGGCATACTGATACACATGACCAGCATAAACCCGGTCGTCAGCCACTGAATTACATCAGCTGATAAGCCAAAACTGTGCATCAAGGTCGGGTACGCGGTCGAAAGGGCCGACTGACTCAACGACATGGTAAACGTCCCGAGCAACAAAGTAACGATAAACCAGCCCCGCCGATACGGGGTACCCGTTTGATCAAGGGTCGTCATCAAAAATTCCTTCTCCCTAAATTTAGAATGATTCTTAACGGAGATCATTATAGGTTTCCCAAATATTTCTGTCAATGCTATAATAAAGACAAAATAAGAAACACAAAGGGAGGGATTAACTTGGCACAAAATGAATTAGCTCACGCGCTTGAAATTTTAAAATCACATAAGGTCCGTTTGACCCCCCAGCGCAAAACAATTCTAAACTATTTGATTACCCACCACACTCACCCCAGTGCGGAAATGATTTACGAAGATCTCAAGCAACATGACGACAGCATCAGCATTGCCACGGTGTACAATACCGTCCGGTTGCTCGTTGACTACCATTTAGTCATTGAGCTCAAAAACGGGGATGGCTCCACCCACTTCGATTACTTTGGGCAGCCGCATTACCACGTCGTGTGCGAAAATTGTGGTAAAATCGCCGACGTGTTTGCGCCGGAGTTCAGTCGCTTAAACCAGCAGCTCGACGAAATCACCCGGCAGCAGACCCACTACTTGGTCAACCGGACGGATATTGAAGTCAAGGGCTTATGTCCCGAATGCCAAGCTAAACTTGGTTTATTGCATAATCGCTAAGGATATCTTTTTGAGGTGAAGACAGTGATTTCAAACGAACAACGTGCCCACGAAATTGCCATCGCCCTGATGGCCAAAACTGCGGATCCCAAGCAGCCGATTGAGGCTTACCACGACTACATCAACTATTTGTTGCCGATTCTCAAGGAAATCGACAAGGATTTTCCCATGGGGATCAAGGAGCATTTAGAATAGCGTGGGCTGGGGCCGCGCTTTTTTATATTCCCGAAATGTCAATTTAAGTTAGAAAAAAAGTAGTTGCTCATCAGTGACGTGCTC
>NZ_AZFK01000078.1 GCF_001435775.1 Limosilactobacillus ingluviei DSM 15946
CAAACTATGAAGGCTTTGCCTTCTAAGGATAAGCTGGCCCGCGCTTTAAAACGCTATTGGCGTTTATTGGTTAAGGATGCGGTCAAACTCAACTGGCACAATTTTAAGCGGCGAACTGGTTTTGGTGGCGCCCAGTTGAATGAACGGGAAGTGATCGATCGGCTGACCGCTACGAGTGACGCGCTTAGTACGGCGTATGGCTACTACCAACAACTGTTGTGTGCCCTCCATTTTCAAAGTTCAGAAGTCTTGGCAGAGTTATTAAAAACCAAGTTGACAGCTTTGCCTAAACCTTGTCAAAAGGCTCAACGCACGCTACGGAATCACCGTGAAGAAATCGAGCGTAGTTTTGAACAACCTTACAATAATGGCTCGTTAGAAGGGACGAACAACGTCAT
>NZ_AZFK01000079.1 GCF_001435775.1 Limosilactobacillus ingluviei DSM 15946
ACTCATCAGAAGGGTGTTTGCTCACAAGCCACGTCCTTTAGGGCGTGGTGGTTGACGAAACTGACGGGAAACAATAAAGAATTGATGATTGTTCCCGGGGCAACTCATACTGACTTGTACGATGGCGGTAATCACAACTACATTCCGTTTGCTCGCTTGGTGGATTTTTTTGCGCGTTATCTTGATGTGACGGAAGCTGAATAAGTAGCTGGGAAGAAACTAGCAACAATAAAAAAGTGATAGCAACCAACGTTTTCAGTAACGCGGTTGATATCACTTTTTTAGTTACCAGCAAATTTAAAAGTTCGATGGCTCTACTGGTACTGTACCCTGTCAAGTTGACAGTCTGAAAAAATGAAAAATTGCTAGTCTTAA
>NZ_AZFK01000012.1 GCF_001435775.1 Limosilactobacillus ingluviei DSM 15946
AACTCCATCTGAGGTATTTTTTGAAGAACCGTTGCACTTAGTTTGACAATTCGTCGCGTAAAAAAAAGCGCGCCCCCGGGAACCCCCGGCTGACGCGCTATCCAGCAATTTAATTTTTAGAAGAGTTTGCCGACCCCATAGTGAATCGTGATCGTAATCAAGCCAATGATAATGTTGCGAATCACCGCTCGTTTGACCAAACCGTCGCCCAACTTCGCGGAAATCAACCCGGTTAAAGCTGAGGCCAAGGCCACCGCTAAGATCGTCGCCCCCCACTTTAGGGGCCCCGTAACAAAAGTCATCGCCATCAGCGGCAACAAACCGCCCAAAGCGGCTGCAAACAAAGAAGCGTAGGCAGCATCCCAGGGATTTAAGTAGTGCCCCAGTTCAATATCGTACTTGATCCGCACCACCGTCGCCAACGGCTTCTTTTGCATTAAGTCCGCCGCAATCGCCGCCGCTGTTTGTTCGTGAACCCCCTTGACAACATAGTGCGCTTTGACCGCCGCAACTTGCTCGGTCCAGGCCGTCTTTAGCAGTTTTGCTTCCTTAGCCACGGCCGCTTTTTCGGTCTCCTTTTGGGCTGACACCGACGCATACTCGCCCGCCGCCATCGAAAAGGCACAGGCTAAAAGATCGGACAGGCCGGCGATAAAAATCGTAAATTCATTGCTGGTCGCCGCAGCCACGGAGACCAAGACCCCCACGACGGTCAAGATCCCATCGTTGGAGCCTAAGACCCCCGCCCGCAAGGTGTTCAACTTTTCTTCCATCGTTTGGGCTGTTTTGTCGATTGTTCTTACTTTCGCATTTGTCATTTCTGCTGCCCCCTAAGCATGAAAAAGCTGACCAATCACAAAGGTCACCACCATCGTCAATAAGCCAGCAGCCACATTGCGCAAGACTGCCTTGCCCCGGGCCGGGTCATCCCCCAACACCGCCGCTAAATAACCGGTCAGCACTAACGCCACTAACACCGCCACCATCGTGACCCCAATCCGGAGGGCCGGTGGCGCCATCGTCACGGCCACCATCGGCAGAATCGATCCCAACGGAAAAGCAATGAAGGACGCAATCGCCGCTGCATAGGGACTGGTAAAGTCCTGCGGGTTAAAGCCATAACGTTCCTGGACCACCGTGGTTAACGGATCATTGCTCATCAATTCTTGTGTTGCTTGCTGGGCTAACGCCGGATCAATTTCTTGGGCTAAGTATTTTTGCTTGACGTAATCAAACTCCGCTTGAAAATTATTGGCCAGCCGCTTTTGCTCATCGAGAATCGCCCGTTGTTGCGAGTCCTTTTGGGTACTGACCGAAACGTATTCCCCCATACACATCGAGATCATCCCCGCTAAACTCCCCGACAACCCCGCGATTAAAATCGCGTAGGCATCAGCCGTCGCGGCCGCCACCCCGATGACGATGCCGGCGACGGAAATAATCCCATCGTTGGCGCCCATCACGCTGGCCCGTAAAACATTGATTTTCTGTGCTAATGACATTTGCTTTGCCATTTTCTCTTCCTCCCACCTTTGTTTATAATCATTATAAACTAGAAAAAATGCAATGCAACCATAATATTGAAATATTCCATTATTATTTAGACACAATCTAAAAACCGCAAATCCACCAACGGGAATTTGCGGTTGCCGGCCTCAAATGGCCACCGGGGTTATTCAGCTGCGTCTTGGTTCGTCCGAATCACAAAGACTGACGTCCCAGCGTGCTTAACCATATAGGAAGCTTGGGAACCCACCGTCTTGCGACTGCCAGATTTCCCAATCGAGCCGACAATCAACAGGTCGGGTTCAAATTCAGGAATCACGTGGTTGCAAATCCGTTCCGCGGGCCGCTCACCTTGATCGACAATCGCGGTAATCTTCTTGGGATCCACTCCGTAATCAATCGCTGCTTGCACGTATTGATCGATCCGCTTCTCCATTTCTTCCCGACTAGAGTGCGTGAAGTCCTTGTCTAAGAACTGGTACACGTTCACTCCACTGGTTTCGTAAATCGAAACAATCCCTAACTCCGAATTGTCGCGCACCGCCTTATCAACGGCGTAAGCAAACGCCGCACGGGCGTCCGGGGCGTCGTCAACCCCGACTAAAATCCGGTGGAACCGTTTGGGTTTGATTTCAAACATGCCTGTCCTACTCCTCTCTTATGGAACTATTGCTAGTTCCGCTCGGCTTAGTTCCTATGTTACTACTCATTTTGTAATTGTAAACAATATTTTTTAGTTTTGCCTAAAATTATTTTACCCAGGCTTGAGAATTTTCCAAAGCTAAAAAGACGCGCGGTCAAGCGCCACGCGTCCATTAGCCACTATTCAAACGTTAAACGATAGCCAAAGCGTTGGTTTTCACCGGTCAACCGCCGGGCATGACGTTCCATCACCTGGTAGCGATCACCTAGGAACATCCAAATCGTAATCCCGGTAAAGAAGAGCACTTCGACCGCCAACAAATACCAATCCGCCAAGGTGGGATTGCCCATCATCGCAGTCGAGCCCGACGTGGAAAAAGCCAGCCAATCCAACAAGAAGTGCAGCAGCATCGCTAACCATAATTGGCCCGTATAAAGGTAGACGACCGCAAAGTACAAGCCCATCCCAAAAGCCGAGATGGTTTGTAAAATGGTAATGGCCAGGGGCTGCTCCACCAAATTCCCTAAATGCAGGGCCCCAAACAAGGCGGAAGTCAACAAGACCGCCCCGAGAATTTGCCAGCGGAAGTTGCGCAGGGCATACAAGCAAACCCCCAACAAGCCGAACCGACACAACGTTTCCTCGGCCACGCCGGCTTCAAACGCCGTCAGTAGATATTCCCGGTTCGGATGAAAATTAGCAAAAGAATAACTGGTCAGGATATTTTTCACACTATCACCACTGGAAAAAGCATTGATAAAGATAAATATTCCTCCGAGCCCCAATAAAATTGCCAAGGATAACCAACTAAAGCCGCGCCCAAACTGCGGGTTAATCCCCGGCCACGACAAGTGCCAAGCCCGCATGGCCGCAACCATCATCAAAAACAGCGCTAAAGCGCCCAACGCCCCCGTCTGCAAAATTAAAGCAAACAAGTGCGGCCCAGCAAACTTGGCGGGGTAAATAACCCCAACAATGCCCGTGACGATCGTAAACCACCAGAAGGGATAAAAGAGCCGCGCTAAGGTCCACTGCAATTGACCACCGATAATTCCCGCCATGGGGGCAAACATCACCACATAATAAGTCATGGTAATTACCATGACTCCGCGCGGCGGCAACTGCAAGCGCACAATTATTTCCCGGGTCATAATCGCCCAAACCACCACTAAAATAATCGGCTGAATCAAACACTGGATCCACCGGTTGACCGCTTGCAGCCAGCGGGGCAAAGCATACGCTTCGGCCACCAGCGCTAGCATTAAAATCACTGCCATGATGATCATCCACGGGACAAATGGCAAGTGATGATAAAATTCCCATCCCCCGATTACCGCCACGCAAAATAAAGCAATTGACACTTGCGCCCGGTACCAAATACGGAGATAGTCCGTTCCAGACATTGAAAGTCCCCCCGTCCAAAATTAATTCTTCTTAATGGTAACAAAGACCCCGAGCCAAAAAAAGGGCGGGCCCCCAGTTTTTACGAAAAAAGACCAGCTAAAGCAGCGGGCTTCAACCAGTCTTTGTTTAATTTAGTTATTCCGTAGCGGCTGGTTGCCGCTTGGCGCGGTTATTTCGGTTGCGCCGGGGCCGGGCGGGCTTGGTCGACGCAGCCGGCTTATCTTCCGTGGTAGATTGAGCATCCGCATTTAAGATCGTCACCATGGGAATGATCACTGGGCGCCGCCCCGTCCGTTCGTACAGTAAGCGTTGCAAGCGCGAAACAATCGTCCGGTTAATCGCCCGGCGGTCCACCTTCTTATGGTTTTTAAAGGTATTTAAGATCGCCCAGAAAACTTCGTGATTGGCGGCCTTAATCAATTCTTGGGATTCATGCATGTACACAAAGCCCCGCGAAACGATGTCTGGCCCCGCCACAATCTGGAAGTCCTTTAGATCAACCACCGCAATCGCCGTAACGACCCCTTCTTCGGAGAGGAGCCGCCGTTCGCGAATTTCGGGACTGCCAACGGCATCATCGACATCACGCCCGTCAATATAAACGTCGCCCATCGAATCAATGTGGTCAGCCAACCGACAAGTATCCTTAGTCAAGGCTAAGACATCCCCATTGGCCAAAATAAAGGAATTTTCCCGGGGCACCCCGGTTAATTCGGCCAACTTGGTGTGGATCTTTTGCATCCGGTATTCCCCGTGGACTGGCGCAAAGAACTTTGGCTTCATCAAGCGCAACATTAATTCTTCGTCAATCTGGCCCCCGTGACCCGAAGTGTGGATATTGTTGACGTAGCCGTGGATGACTTCTGCGCCACCTTCTTCGAGTTTATTGATCAAAGCGTTAACGCTGGTCGTATTCCCTGGAATCGGGTTGGAGGAGAAGACAACCGTGTCCCCTGGTTGAATACTGATTTGCCGGTGGGTCCCGTTGGCAATCCGCGACAGGGCCGCCATTGGTTCCCCCTGCGAACCAGTACACATGATCATTACTTGTTCCGGGGGATAGGAATTGATTTCATTCGGGTCAATCAAGGAGTCTTCGGGAATCTTTAAGTACCCCAGGGCTTGGCCAGCCGTAATCGCATTTTCCATGCTCCGCCCAAAGACGGCAATCTTGCGGCCCTGTTTAATTGCCGCATCGCTGGCTTCCCGCAGACGGTAGACGTTGGACGCAAAGGAAGCAAAAATGATCCGGCCCTTAATCCGTTCAAAAATCCGCCGGATGTGAATGTCCACCCACCGTTCCGACTTCGTAAACTCCGGTCGTTCCGCGTTCGTCGAATCCGAGGTCAATAACAAGACCCCTTCCTCGCCCAACTTAGCCATTTGCTGGAAATTTGGGGCCGGTAAGTTGCCCACCGGCGTGAGGTCAAACTTAAAGTCCCCGGTTTGCACAATCGTCCCCTGCGGCGTGTGGACCGCTACCCCCAGGGTATCCGGGATCGAGTGGGTCGTCCGGAAGAAGCTGACCCACAGCTTCTTAAAGTGGACGGTATCAAATTCATTGATTTCATGCAATTCCGCATCCCGCAAGAGGTGTTTTTCATCCAACTTGCCCTTAATCAAGGACATTGCAAACGGCCCGGCATAAATTGGCACCTTGACCTTTTGCAAGAAGAAGGGCAGCCCCCCAATGTGGTCTTCGTGCCCGTGAGTGATAAAGAGGCCCTTGATCTTATCCTTATTTTCAATCAAGTAGTCATAATTTTGGATGACATAATCAACCCCCAGCAAATCATCTTCTGGGAAGAGGACCCCACAGTCAATAATGATGATTTCGTCTTGGAATTGGACACAGTACATGTTCTTCCCGATTTCGCCAAGGCCCCCGACTGCGTAAAAGGCCACTTCGTTATTTTTGATATTTAACTTTGTCATAAGTCCCTTTCTAATCCTTTATCGTTATGATGTTGATAACGTCCCCCACCATCAGGACGCGCCGATCGCGATAATTGGCCAATTACAGCCCATCATTTAACTCCTTGACCGGTCACCTGCGACTGGTTGATTGTCCCCGTAACTGGACCGGGGTGCGTTATTTTTCCGTTCAGAATAATCTGAAAATATTTTATCACAATCGAAAAGTGAATGGTAGTCATCGCCCTTGGCTGCGCCGTTCGGCTTCACTAGCGCTAAATAAAAAACGACCAGTGAGCCAATAACCTGCTCACTAGTCGTAATCACCAACTGACCGGGCTTTAGAAGGTCCGCAAGGTGGCATGGCGCTCGGCCAACCACGTTTCCCAAGGCTGGGCGGCGTTGCCTAATTCATCGAATTCCATCCCGGCCTTTGCCAACAAAGCAGCAAAGAGGTGCTTAGTCAACGGTAAACTGACCGTTACCAATTGCTCCACGGTCATAAAGCCATTCGTGCGCAACACCCGGTTAATCATTGCTTGCTGGCTGTCAGAAGCCAATTCCGTCAAAACCTCTAAATCATCGCGCTTAAAGTGTCGAATGTAAAAAGCCATGAATTCGCGTTCCGCTACCGTTTGGGCCGCTGGCGTCAAATCTTGAAATGCTACCATCTTTGATCCATCCTCTGTTTTTTTCTTACCTTTTTAGGATAGCACTTGGCAACCGCTTTCGTTAATCGATTGGCTGATGTTTTTTCAAAATTAATTTCACGGGCTGGCCGGCCTTGATTTGAGCGACGACTACCTTGGTCTCATCATTATCCAACGGGCCCAGGTTAATTTCGACGCCTTCTTGGCAGGCCGCCACTTCTTCTACCCCTAAGAGCCGTTCATTAATCAGTCGCCGGACGCTGCGCAAAATATTTTGCCGTTCGCGTTGCTTTTCGACCGCCGCTTGCAAAGTGTAGCCTTCATCCAAGAACTCTTTGATCTCCATTACCTTTAATAAGGAAAAAAAGTTAAATTTATGGTTCTGATTTTTTTGGGCTTGGTGAGAAGTAATATAGCCCTTCTTTTCCCAATACCGAATTTGCCGGGCTGAGACCCCCGCGACCCGGGCCATTTCCGATAAGGGCAATTGAGCCTTTTCCATTGCCGTCTTAAAGACTTTGGGAAAGATTCGCATGATTTTCCCCCCTGTGTAATTTGCCAAAACTTGGGGAATTGACCAGCGTAACATACCGGCAACTCCCCGCCAACAAAGAGTAGTGTCACACTTTTCGCTAATTTTGTCAAATTATTTGACAATAATAGTGGAAAGAGTTACATTAGTTGCTGTTGATTTTTACTAATAAAAAGAAAGAAGGGTTTGCCATGTCTGCCAATCATACGGCAATGGATATCAACGGGAAGCCATACAACCGGACCGTGCTCGTCGCGGTCTTGACGATGGGTTCCTTCTTTACCATGTTAACTGGGACCTTCTTAGCGACTGCCTACCCCGCAATTATGAAGTCCTTTGACGTTTCGACTTCGACGGTGCAGTGGCTAACGACGGCCTTTATGCTGACTAACGGGATCATGATCCCGGTTTCTGCCTGGTTAATCAATAAATTTAACTCCCGGACCATGTACCTGGGGGCCATGGCAACTTTCCTGCTCGGGACGGTGATTGCCTTTGTCGCTCCCAACTTCCAGATCTTAATTGTGGCCCGGATCATCCAAGCCCTGGCCGTGGGGGTAACCATGCCCCTTAACCAAACGATCATGCTGTCAGTCTTCCCTCCGGAACAGCGGGGGAGTGCCATGGGAATGGTCGGCATCGCCATGGGGCTGGCTCCGGCCGTGGGGCCAACCATGTCCGGGATCATTGTTGACAACTATTCCTGGCGGGATCTCTTTGGGGTCATTATTCCCTTTATCATCATCATTTTGATCATCGCCTTCTTTGTGATGAAGCCGGTCTTACGGGTTCACCAACAGCCCCTCGATTTCTGGTCGGTCGTCACCTCAACGATCGGGTTTGGGGGCCTACTATACGGGGTCTCGGAAGCTTCCAGCCGTGGGTGGGGCGACCGCTTGGTGCTGGGCTTTATCATTGTCGGGCTGATCTTTATCGCCCTCTTTATTCACCGGCAGCTGAAGTTAAAGGATCCGTTCCTGGAAATGCGGGTCTTTAAGCACCCTGAATTCGCCTTAGCCGCCGTCTTATCCAGTGCGGTCAACCTGGCCATGATCGGGGTTGAAATGCTTTTACCAACTTACATCCAAACGATCCGGGGGGAAACGGCCTTTCACTCTGGCTTAATGTTATTACCCGGGGCTTTGATGATGGGGTTCATGCAACCAATTACCGGGCGTCTCTTTGATAAGTACGGGGCCCGGCGCTTGGCAATTGTTGGTTTAACAATGCTTTTGATTGGGACGGTACCCTTTATGACCCTGACCGATAAGACGCCGGTCCTTTCCATTATTGTCTTCTACGCTATTCGGCTCTTTGGGGTGTCAATGGTCTTCATGCCGGTCACAACTTCCGGGATGAACGTCTTGCCGATTGCCGAGATGTCCCACGGGACGGCCGTTAACAATACTTTCCGGCAAACGATGAGTTCGATTGGGACTGCCATCATGACGACCGTCTTAACCAACGTTCAAGATGCCACCAAGCCTGCGCACAGCTTGTTGACCTCGGCGCCCCTGGTTTACAAGGACCATGCCATCAACGCGGCCTTAAATGGGTTCCGGGCAGCCTTCGGGGTGTCCGCCATTTTTGCCGTCGCCGCCTTGGTCTTAGCCTTCTTCTTAAAGAAGGAAAATACCGTGCGTTCTATTGATGTCACCGATTTACCAAAGGAGGGTTAAGCGATGATTATTTTACTGGTTATTCTCAGTGCCCTGAGCTTTTACCTCTTTGGGGCCGTATGGGTCGAAAAAGCCAGTCACTTACTGTGGGCTGGGCTGTCCTTAATCATTTTAGTGGCTTCCGTGACGGTCTTTGCCCTCCACGATGTCAACCACTTGGGGATGAAGACGGTCACCACCACGCAGACGGTTTCCCTGGCTTCGGTCAATCCGCAAGCTAATTTGCTGGTGTATAAGCAATTGGGGACCGGCAATGAAAAAGTCTACGTTTATAAGACCGACATTCACCAAAAAAAGACCAAGCACACCTGGGTCAACAGCAAGGCCACCACGAAGCTGACACAGACCACCGGGGACGCCAAAGTGGTAATCAAAACGCAAAAGTACGTCTATGCCAACGGCTTTGCCAAGGCCATGTTTGGGATTTTAGGGGATAACAACGAAACCAAGCACCGCAGCTACGATTTCCAAGTCAACCCAACCTGGGCGGTCATCAATACGTACCAGGCGGCCCAACTTACCAAGCAGCTTAAGCAGCCTGCCGCCCAAGCGCAAATGAAAACGGTGATTGCCAGCCAAGTTAAGCAGCGCATGGCCCAAGCCCTGCAACAAAATCCACACTTAACGCCGGCCCAACAAGGGGCCTTACAGCTGCAATTCACGAATGAAGCTAAGGCGCAAGCCATTCAACAGTTAGTCAAATAGCAAGGCTAGGAACTCCGGGACCCCAGCGGCCCCGCGGTTCCTTTTTTCTTACTTTTAATCAGTTTAAAAGCGCGGTAAGATAGGGATAATGGTGTGTTTCTACCTATTAATAGTTTGGAGGGAAAATTATGACCCAGTTGCAAGCTCAATGGTTAACCTTAGCGGACGGCCACCGTATGCCCCAAGAAGGCTTTGGCGTCTATAAACTGACCGACCAGGCCAGCATGACGACCGCCCTCAAAAGTGCCTACCAAACCGGCTACCGGCTGTTTGATACCGCCCAACTCTATGAAAACGAAGCCTTGCTGGGGGTAGCCTTAAAGGAATTAGCCGTCCCCCGGGATAATTATTTTGTAACCACGAAAGTCGCGGAACAAAACCAAGGTTACCAGACCACCATCCAGTCAGTTAAGGAATCCTTGCACCGCTTGCAGTTAGATTACGTTGACTTGCTGTTGGTGCACTGGCCGATGCAAGCCCACTTCTTTGCGACCTGGCAAGCCTTAGAAGACTTGCAGGCCCAAGGTTTGACCAAATCAATTGGGGTCTCGAACTTTGGGATCGTCCACTTGCAGCTGTTAGCCACGCAAGCCCACCAACGGCCGGTCGTCAACCAAGTCGAACGGCACCCAGGCTTAAACCAAGCGGCCTTAATCAAGTATCATCAAGCCCATGGGATCGTAACCCAAGCCTGGTCGCCCCTGGCCCGGGGCAAGTACTTACAGGATCCCGTCCTGACTAAAATCGCGGCAGCCCACCAGAAATCAGTCGCCCAAGTAATTTTGAAGTGGCATTTACAAGGTGGGGTGGCCATCATTCCAAAATCAGCGCACCCACAACGGATCGCTGAAAACGCCGCGTTGGCTGATTTTACCCTCAGTGCTGCAGAAATGGCCCAAATTGACGCCCTGAATCGCTTTGCCCGGGATGGGCGCGAACCCGAATTGGTTTATGAAAATAACGTGCAATACCCCCGGTAAGCAAAATTTGATTATCGTCCTGGCCCCGACCAGGACGTTTTTTGGTTTCTCACCCTTTATGACAAAAGATTACAAAGCGCGCAAGGCTTGTCCTGACTGGGTTTGGTCCTTGTGCTTACCTAACTTGGCTCGCTAAAATGACGATCGCAACCTTTCTGTAATAAACCGGGCAAATTTGAAGCTTTTTCCCCCGTTTATCGCTGGGAAGCAAAAAAAGTTGACCTTTTTCGAATTTTTTCCGAGATTTTTTCGCTCTTTCCGCCGGCAAAGTTTGGTCGGCCAAAAAAGCGATCAGAACAGTCATGCGTCCCCTTACATTCAAGTTAGGTAAATCGTTATATTACAAAAGATTACGAAATCCCCCCGTTTTCCCCGTCCTTCGCAATTCGCTTGTTATCTGTTCGTAACCTTGAGCGGTTATGATAGTAACCGTCGAAAATATGAACGAACAAAGAAAAGGATGGTTAAATTACCCTATGTTAAAGAAAAGCATGTTAACTACTGCAGCAACTCTTGGCATCGCCGCTTTTGGGATCGCAGCCGGCTCCACGGTTGCCAGCGCGGACACGACGTACACCGTACAAGCCGGTGACACCCTGTCTTCAATTTCCCAAAAGTTTGCCAACAGCTCCGTTGACAAGCTGGCCCAAGACAACAACATCCAAAACGTCAACTTGATCTACGTTGGCCAACAACTTTTGATCAAGGATAACGGCGAAACGACCCAAGCGCCAGCTCAAACGGCAGCCCAAGCTGCGCCAGTCCAAACGACGCAAAGTCAAGCTCCGGTTTACTACGCGCAACAACCAGCTGCGCAAAGCAACTACGGCTACCAAGCTCAAGCTACCAGCTCATACACGGCTAACCTGGGCGGGAGCGAAGCCGCAGCCCAAGCTTGGATTGCCCAACGCGAATCTGGTGGAAGCTACACGGCCCGGAACGGCCAATACATCGGGAAGTACCAACTTTCCGCTGCTTACTTAAACGGTGACTACTCCGCTGCCAACCAAGAACGGGTTGCCCAACAATACGTGGCTTCCCGTTACGGTTCTTGGACCAACGCCCAAGCCTTCTGGCAACAACACGGTTGGTACTAAAAATTACTTTAGCTAAATGCATTAAAAAAGGAATGGCGCTTCCATGCCATTCCTTTTTTTGCGTTAGTGCCACCTTTGTTGTTCGTAGGCCATCTGCCAAAATTGTTCCTCATAATAACAAGATTTTACAAAGGCCTGGCGCATCTGCTCGTGGGCCGCTTCGTCCAGTGGTGCCGCCAATTCGTCGACGATCGCCCGCATCTGGTTGGTACTACTGGAAAAATCATCACTGGCGTAACTGTCGAAAAACTCCTGGTAAAGCGGGTTGGGACTGTGTTTTTGCGCCAACCGTCGGCCAACCTCATTGTAGAGCCAGTAGCACGGCAAGAGGCCGGCCGCCAGGGCCGCCTTGCCGTGGGCCTGGTTTTGGTAGGCCATGTGAGTCTGATAGGCATAATTGGTCGGCGCCGGTTTGGTGGCCGCCAATTCGACCACCGAAAGCTTCAACTCAGCGTGGAGGCGCTGACGGGCCAGGTCTTCCCCCTCACCGAGGCTGGTCAAAATTTGGGCCAGCGCCGTATTAAGCTGGGCGGCCAGGACCTCGTGCAAGCGACCAAACATTTCCAGGTACTGGTGATCTTGGCGCAAGTAGTAGCGAAAGGTCGCCAACGGCAGGGTCCCGTCACTCAGGCCAACGATAAAGGGGTGAGCCAGGCTGCGGGCCGTGGCAACCTCAATGACGGGAGTCAAAGTAGCGGTAAACTGTGTCTCTTTCATAACTTCCTTTCCGGACGTTGCCCCGCCCCGCCGGAAAAGGGACGAAAAAAGCGCCACTTCTCCCGAAGCAGCGCTAAGCGTAACGTCCCTTCGCGAGGATTAACTCACAGGTTCAAGGGATCCGTCCGTTTGCGGACATCTCAGCTCGGCACACGAGCACTCCCGGTTACAATGGTTGTTTTTATTATAAGCCCAACGTCTCCCTAAGCCAACTGGTCCCACAAAGTTTGCAGGGCCGCCGGCAGGGGACTGGTCAGAGCCACGGGGGCCTGGGTAAAGGGATCGGTGAAGGCCAAACTGGTCGCATGCAGGGCCTGGTGATCACTGCGGCTCAGGTCACCGCCGTAGAGGTGATCGCCCACCAAAGGATTGCCCAGCCAACTCAAGTGGACCCGGATCTGATGGGTACGGCCCGAGTGCAGGCGCAGACGCACCAGGCTATAGCCGGCCTTTTCTTGTTCGACCCAGTACTCGGTCTTGGCGGGCTGGCCGGCCGGATCAATCACCCGGGCCGCCTGGCCGGCTACCCGCAGAATCGGTTGGTCAATCACGCCGTGCGCGGCCGGTAAGTGCCCACTCACGATTGCCCGGTACTCTTTTTTAACCGCGTGGCTTTCCACCTGGGTGCTGATCATGCTGGAAGCGACCCGATGCTTGGCCACCAGCAACAAACCGCTGGTAAACCGATCCAAGCGGGTAATCAAATGGGGCCGCAAATCGACACTCTTTTGGGCCACTAAGTACCCCTTGACCCGGTTTAAAGCGGTATCGGCTTGTTCCGTGGGTCCCGGGACTGAAGCCAGCCCCGCGGGTTTGTCAATCACCAGCCAGTTGGCATCCTCATAGGCAATCTGTAAGGGGCCATGACTGACTTGGACGGTGGGATCCGCCATTTCTGGTGCCACCTTAATCGTCAGCGGCTGGTTGGGTAAAATTTTGGTCGTCGGGCGGACCGGCCGGTGATCAACCAAGAGCTCTCCGGCCCCATTTTTAATATCATTGAATAAGCGGTGTCCCATCCCCAACGACTGGAGGTAACGCTTAATTTTAATCGGCTCTGTGCCACGGTACTGCCAAGTATTTTCCATGCTTTCATCCTTTCTTTGCCAAGAAAAAAGAGGCCGGGAATTTCCCGACCTCTTACACATACGGTCCATACGAGACTCGAACTCGTGATCTCATCCGTGACAGGGATGCGTCCTAACCAAAACTAGACCAATGGACCATTTCCTTAAGCACAAATAATAATATACCGGAAGTCCCGGCCGCCGTCAACATTTTTCCATGAATTCTTGCGAAATTCCCGAAAAAAATGTAGGTTAGTAACAGAAGTTATCTTTCGTGAGGGGGAACTATGCAAAAAATTATCCAAACCAGCCAAGCCCTGTGGCAACGCTACGCGAAGGGCTTGAAGCTGGTCTTCGTTACTTCCGTGGTGTTATTTGTCATCATCAGCTTAGGAAACTTTTTTAAGACGGTCAATTGGGACCAAGTCACAACCGAACTGACCCGGCAGTCGTGGACCACTTTAGTGCTCTTAAGTCTGGGGGGCCTCGTCGCCGTCTTGCCGATGACTGGCTACGACATTGCCATCACGCACCTGTTACCTGGTAAATTTAAGCCCTTTTACATCTTTCGCAGCGGCTGGATTACCAATACCTTGACCAACGTGGCTGGTTTTGGGGGCTTGCTGGGCGCAACCTTACGGGCCCATTTTTACGGCCAACAAGCCAGCCGCAACCAAATCCTCGCTGCGATTGCTAAAATTGCAATCTTCTTGTTGGCCGGGCTGTCCTTGCTTTGTTGGCTGGCCTTGGTGATGATGTTTGGCTTCCATCAGGGCGGACACTTTAACCGGTACGCGATCTGGTTAGTCGGAGGTGGGCTGTACTTCCCGGTCGTCCTGCTTTTGACCCGCCAAAATAACGGCCTGCTCTTTAAGGAGATGTCCTTTAAATTTAAAGCCTGGGTAACCTTCACCTCCACTTTGGAATGGTTACTGGTCGCTGGTTTCTTCATTTTAATTGGGGCCAGCCTGGGGATCCACACCAACTTAGCGGCAGTCTTTCCCCTCTACGTGGTCGCCCAAGTCCTCGGGGTGGTGTCGATGCTGCCGGGGGCGATCGGGTCCTTTGACGTCATGATGCTGATTGAATTGACCCTCCTGGGCGTGCCCCGTTCGACTGCCGTCGTGTGGCTGCTATTGTTCCGGGTCTTTTACTACCTACTGCCCTTGGTGTTAGGGTTAATCTTTTTTGTTCACTACCTCGCCGTTCGGATTAACGCCTTTTTTGACGGCATTCCCGCCACAATGGTGCGCCAAGCCGCCCAGGTGGTAATTACCATTTTCATGTACGTTTCGGGGATCTTTATGCTGCTGGCCGCTTCGGTCCCGGATCTGACGGCCTCCAACCGGCTCTTACAACGCCTCTACCCGTTTAGTTTCTTTTTCTTGCACCAACTGACGACCATCCTGTTTGCCATTGCGATGCTGGCTTGTGCCCGGGGGATTCAAGCCAAGGTCAAAAAAGCCTACTGGCCGACCCTGTTGTTATTGTTAGTCGGTATTGTTAATACGTGGCTGAACCTGGGAACGCCGTCCTTAACGATTTACCTGGCGGTGTTGCTCTTGTTGGTGATTTTAATGCGCAACACCGTCTACCGGGAAAAACTCCAATACTCCCTCGGTAAATTTATCGTTGATGGTTCCATTTTCGCCGGCAGCTTGATTCTTTATTCGCTTGTCGGCTTGGTGAATTCCCCCACCTACACGGCCAAGCACAAGGTCCCGAGCTTTTTCCTCTTCCCCGGGGAAAAAATTTGGCTTTCCGGCTTCTTTGGCATGTTGTTGGGGCTGTTGATCATGGTCCTGATTTTCCGCTACTTTATGCATGGCGCTGACCCCTTTGGGATCAAACAACCCCTGGCGGCTGACCGCGTCCGGGCGATCATCGCTGAATTTGGGGGCAATGAGACCAGTCACCTCGCCTTTTTGGGTGATAAAAATATCTATTACTATACCGTCGACGGCAAGGACCAACTCTTCTTTATGTACCAAGCCCGCAATGGGCGCCTCGTCGTGATGGGGGATCCGGTCGGTAATCACGCGGTCTGGCAAGAAGCGGTCTACCAATTCATGACCACCGCTGATCGCTATGGCTACCAACTGGTCTTCTATGAAGTTGGCGAAGAAATGACCTTGCTCTTGCACGAGTATGGCTTTGACTTTTTAAAAACGGGTGAAGATGGCCTGGTCAAATTAGCCGACTTTACCCTGGCCGGGAAAAAGCAGCGGTCCCAGCGGGCCTTAATGCATAAGTTTGACCGGGAAGGCTACCAGTTTTCAATTATTCAGCCCCCCTTTGACGACCAGTTCATGCGCGAACTCAAGGCCGTGTCCGACGAGTGGCTCGGCCATCAAGTCGAAAAGGGCTTTTCGTTAGGCTACTTTGATCCTGCCTACCTCAATACCGCTCCAATCGGCATCGTCACCGACGCTCACGATAAAATCGTCGCCTTTGCCACCTTTATGCCAACCGGGGGCAAAAAAATTCTGACGATCGACTTGATGCGCCACACCCACGACGCGCCGTCTGGCATCATGGACAAAATTTTTATCGCGATGTTCGAATACGGCCAACAACACGGTTACACCTACTTTGACCTCGGAATGGCCCCCTTGGCCAACGTTGGTCACTCCCAGTTTGCCTTTAACGCCGAAAAAATTGCCCACTTTATTTATGAATATGGGGCTGACCTGTATAGTTTTCAAGGCTTGCGGCGCTATAAGGAAAAATATGCCTCCCTGTGGCGGCCGCGTTATACCGTCTACTTTAAGCAGGGATCCCTGGTTGCAGCCATGATTGCCGTCGTGGCCGTGGTCAACCAACGGATCGACCAACGCCCGCTGCCCGCCACCTTCAAATCCTCATGGTTGTTATGGTGGAAGCATTAAGGCCAACTTGAAGCTAGCAAGAAACTAGCTTTTCGACTAAAACTTAGCAAGTAACAACCAAAAAGCGCTAGCAACCAACGTTTTCAGTAACGTGGTTGCTAGCGCTTTTGAAAGCTTAAGCCTTTTTCCAGCCGCTTCGTTAAGTTAAATTTCTTGTTTCAAATAGGTGTACAGCATCTCATCTTGCATTGTCGTCGTCGCAATCCCCAAGACCTGAGCAATCTTAAAAGCAAAGGCCAACGCCGTCGCCGGGCCCCGGCTGGTAACCAAGTGGCCAGCTTCATCAACCACGGTAATCGCCGGTGAAAAGACGGCAGTTGGGTTGGTTTGCCCAATCGCTTTTTCGACCCCCGGGTAACAGGTATAACGGCGGCCGTCTAAAAGGCCATACCGCGCAAACGCCAACGGTGCCGCACACATCGCCGCATTCCACTGACCAGCTGCTTGGCGGGCTTGCATCAAAGTCATTAATTCATCACTGGCCCGCAAGTTTTCCGCGCCCGTCGAACCCCCGGGGAAGACCACGCAATCATAATCCGCTAACGCCGCACTTAACGTCGTGTCTGCGGTCAGTTCAATTCCATGGGCCCCCTGGATTTTCAATCCGGCTAACCCCACCATCGTTACCTCCGCCCCGAGGCGGCGAAGGACATCCACCGGCGTTAGGGCTTCGATTTCTTCACAACCATCGGCTAATACCACTGCGACACTAGTCATGTTTAACTTCCCCCTTAATGGTCTTTGCCATTGCCAACAACGCGGCTTGCCCCTCCGGCGTTGCATACAGCGGATAGGCGTGGTACAAGCCCCGCCCGATTACCAATTGGGCGGGCACGTCCTCACTCGCCAAGCGGTTGGCAAATTCAATCGTATCTAAACACATCAATTCCTTGGTCCCCACAAACAGTTGGACGTCGCGCATCCCATTTAACGGGCCCCGTAACGGTGCAACCCGGTAATCCACCGCCGACCGGCCCCCCGCAAACTTTGCGCCCAACGCTTGCAAGCCCGCTTGGTCCAACAACACATCGCGCCGTGCGTAAGCGGGCAAGGCTGGGTTGGTCAAGTGCACATCCAACCACGGTGATAACAACACCAAGTGCCCGGGAACCGGCAACCCTTGGGTCACCAACTCCTCGGTGAGACTGGCCGCCAACCCGCCACCAGCCGAATCCCCCAAAAGGGTAATTTGACTGACCGGGGTCTGATCATACAAAGCTGCATAAAGGCGGTGCAGATACGCCAAGGCTTGATCAACCGTGGCCCCCGGTAAGTGCGGATAGTCCGGTACCCAGACTTGGGCTCCGCTGGTTTGCGCCAAGCGGTCGTAGAATTGCCAGTGCACCTTCGTTGGGGCCAATACATAAGCCCCCCCGTAGAGCGCCAGGACCACTGGTTGGGGGCCCGGTTGAGCGTTAAGCACCATCACTGGCCGACCAGCAAAGCGCTTCTTGGTCACCGAACTGGTCAAATGGACGGAACGCGGCAACCCAAAGGGGGGCCGGCCCGCTGTCTGGAGCAATTTCGCCCGCCCCGTAGAAGTGCTTAGTTGCCGCTTTAAGCCCGACAACTGCAAACTCAAGCTGACCAGCATTGCTTGCCGAGAAAGGTGCTCCCCGCATTGAGTCAATTCCACCACACTGTCTTTTAAATTGCCAGCCATCGCCTTGAGGGTTTGCTGGTCAATTCCGTATCCTTTGTTCATTGTTTTTTACCATTCCTTTGCCCTAATCCTATCACGACTCCGGCAAACTTGCACCTTGCTTTCCTAAACGCTGGCGACGGACTAAGACCAGTAAAATTACTACGGCACTGCAAATCAAAGTAAAGGCCGCCACAACAATGTGGTGATACCCAGTATATAAAATCTGCCGCAGCAAGGGCAGCTCGGTCGCCGGCAGCTGGGCAGCTGTTTTGGCATTGCTTAGCTGATTTAGCATCTTTAAGTTGATTCTAGGATGCCCTGCCACCCCCCGAACCAAGGCTAAATTCAAAATTACGCCGTACACCGCCGACATGAGGGTTTGACTTAAAATCCGAACTAGGTAGGCCAGCGAAGTCGCAATCGGGACATCGGGCAAGGCTACGTCCGTTTGGACACTGACTTGCAAGACATTAAAGACCATCCCAACCCCAAAGCCTTCAAAAGCACCAAGGATCAACAACAACCAAAACGGGGTCTGCTGGCCGCCCAGCAGTAAGCCCGCAAAGGCCAGCAGAATGGTCAACGCCCCAATCCAAACCAAGCCATACTTACTAATTTTGTGTTGAACGTAAGGAACCAATTCGGAACCGATAAAATTCGTTGCCGCGCCGGGAATCTGGGTTAAGCCCCCCACTAAGGCCGACAAACCCAAAATTCCCTGCGCCCACATCGGAATATAAGTAATAAAGGCAATAAACGAACCCCAAATCATCACAAACAGCAATAAATCGACCATTAACTCCCGGTTAGTAAACAAACGACTGGGAATAATTGGATCGACGGCCCGCTGGTCAAGCCGGTACATTAAAAGGAGGCAGATTACCCCCACGCCTAACATCACGCCGACTACCCCAAAGGTCAGTTGGCCAATCAATTGAATGCCAAATAAAATCCAGGCCAGCCCACTGATTAAAAGCAGGCCACCCCCAAAGTCAAAGGGCCGCCCCGCTGCTTGCGGCTTGGGGCTGCGGTAGATTAAACCGATAATGGCAATTGCAATCGCCGCAACCGGCAAGTTCACGTAAAAGACCCAGTGCCACGTTAGATTATCAACAATCCACCCTCCCAGCAAGGGCCCGACAATGGAAGCCGTCCCAAAGCAGGCACTGGCCAGCCCGACAACTTGTGAGCGTTGCTTTAAATTCGGGTAAAGATGGGCAAAGACAATAAAGGGAATCGTGTTCATCCCGCCGGCCCCAATTCCCATCACGGTCCGGGCCGCAATAAACCAAATGATCGAGGGGGCTTGAGCTTGTAAAATGGCCCCGAGCGCAAACAACGTCGTGGCCGCCACGTAGGCCCAACGGTTCCCCTTGTGCTCCCCCAACTTGCTCCAAAATGGCGTAGCCACTGACATCCCAAATAAAAAGGTTGCAATAATCCAGCCGGTATACTGAAGGCCATGCAGGTCACTGGTAATGGCTGGCAAGGCCGTGTTAACAATCGTCCCGTCCATCCCGGCCATAATATTGGATAACAACAAGGCAAAGGTAATCAGACGGCGGTGGGTAATTTTCATAATTTCCTCCCAAACTGCTTTAATGATCTGTGCGCTGCGCTTGCAACCAGGCCCCCAATTGCGCCCAATCGTTGCGGACAGTCGCTTCGAGGCGCCGAGCGTACAAGTAGGCAGCGGGGTGATACATCGGCACCACCCAGACTGGTTTATTTCCCGGGGAATATTGGTCGTCTTGCCAGGTTAAGACCGGGGTTTTTAACACTTGGCCGTGCAAGGCCCCAATCGTTGCCTGCGGTCCGACCAAGCGCTGCAGGGCCGTGTTGCCTAAGGGAATCACGATTTCTGGGGCGACCATCGCAATTTCCCAGTCAAACAGGGGCGCAAAGGCCGCCACTTCGCGCTTGGTGGGGGTGCGATTCGGTCGTTTAACCACGGCTTGGCCGGCCCGATCGTGCCCGTGGCGCAGGTGATAAGGGCGGCTGCGAACCACACTGGTGATGTAAACCGCCGACCGTTGTAACCCCGCTAAGGCCAGTAACTTGGTTAATTCTTGCCCCGAAGCGCCCACGAAAGGGTGCCCCGTTTCGATCTCTTGGCGCCCCGGGGCTTCGCCAACCACCATCACCCGGGTCGGGAACGGCCCCTCCCCTGGCACGAAGCCTTCTAAGGGCCGCCCTTGGACCGCTCGTTGCACTTGGGCCACCAACGCCGGCGGGTAGGTCAGCCGCCGGGTCAACTTTTGTACCGCCATTTCGGGTCCGCAATGATCCGGGCAGCAATCAGGCCCAACGGCAAGAAGACGACAATCAACGCCGCCTTGGCTGCCCACGTACCGGCCACACTCAGCGAGTTCAACCCTAAGTTATAAACCGCTGAATACATGTACAGCCCCGGGACCATAATCACAATTGAGGGCACGGTAATCGCAATCCGCGGATAGCCAACCCGCCGGCGCGCTAAGGAAGCTAACAACCCGGCCAACAGCGCCCCCGCAAAGGCCGCGGGGCCAGCCGGCACGTGGGCCAAATCAACCATTTCCAGGCGCAGCGTGTTGGCACAGGCCCCGATCACGCCGGCCGTTGCCGCCATTTTTAAACTGCTGTTAAACATAATCGAAAAGCCGAAGACCCCGCAAAAGCTAAAGACCAGGCGCAAAACCAAATACAGGGCCGGGGAAAGGGCCAGGGGAATGAAATTTTCAGGCTGCAGATCCATCGCCATGGCTACCACCCAGCCGACCAAAGTCGCGACCGTGATGACCATCAAAGCAAAGGCCCCCCGCTCCAACCCGGAGCGCATATCCAGCTTGGAAAGGTCCAAACCACTAGTGATGAACGGAAAGCCCGGAATCACAAACAGCATCGCCCCGATATAGCCTGCTTCATGGTGTGAATTAACGTGTAAAAAGTACTGCACCACGTTAAACGAAGCATCATAAGCCACACAAGCGACCGCTACGGCCACCGTTAAACCCGCAAAAAGGGTTAGTTTGCGATCACCCATCTTGCGCCGGACGTAATTGCCAATGCCGGCCCCAAAAAAGCAACACAGCATTTCTACTGGGCCTCCGCCCAGCAAAAAAACGAAGGCTGAACAAGCCAAGGCCGCAGCCAAGCCCACCATCCACGGCGCGTACAAACCGCCGATGCTTTCGATCCGATTTAAGGCGTGGTGAATTTCCCCGGTTGTCCAATTTTGCCCTTGCTGCTCAAATTCGCGAATATAATTTTCCAACGCATTCAGCCGAGCGGTATTAACCCCCGTACTAGGGAGGGCCAGGGCCTGGGTATAACTGCGGTGGTTATCCATGCACGTATATTCAATTGACACCAAACCAATATCCGCCGAACAAGTCATACCCAAAGTCTCGGCGGCGACATTCATTGAATTGCGAACCCGCCACGCTCCTGTACCGCAGGCTAACATCATCAACCCGATTCGCCCGACGATCGTGGCGCGTTCCACCAGGTTCGCATCTTTAGCCGGCGTGACATTATCATCCGTGACAAAATCATGCCAGGGAATGGCCATGTGGTGTTGATAGCCACTCTCCGTTGGTGTTTGTTTCTCCATTCTCAAATCCCCTTTATTGCCAAAAACTCCCTTTTATTATACGAGGAATTTTGGCTGATAACAGAAAACATTTCCGTGGAATCGCTTTATCTTGCCGACGAAAAAAAACGTGCTGAAGCCCCCATTTGCTTCAGCACGTTTAATTAATACTTGGCTTGCCACCGTAAAGTCGCTACGGCTTGCTTTGCATCAGTAATCGTCGGGTCCGCCAACCCTTGGTCAAGTGCCGTTTGGGCCACCACTTCGGCTACTTTGGCCGTAAAGGCCGGCAATTGGGCGACTGGTGGCAGGACCGCCGCGCCGGCTTGGTTTACGTCGACAATATCAGCTAAGGCGTGGGCGGCCGCCGCTAACATTGCTTCATTGATCCGCTTGGCTTTGACCGCGATCGCCCCAAAGCCAACCCCCGGGTAAACCAAGGCGTTATTGGCTTGGCCAATCCGGTAGGTTTGACCATTGAGCGTCACATCCGGGACCGGAATCCCGGCCGCGACCAGGGCCCGGCCGGCCGTCCACTTCAGCAAGTCGGCTGGCATGGCTTCAATCAGCTTCGTGGGATTAGAAATCGGGAAGATGATCGGGCGAGCGACGTGGGCCGCCATTTCCTTGACCACCGCTTCGCTAAAGGCGCCCGGTTGCTTGGAAGTGCCAATCATTACCGTTGGCTGAACGGCTTTGACGACCGCCAACAGATCGGTCAGTTCATCCGCATTCGCAAACTCAGCGCGTTGCCGGGTAAATTCCCGTTGCTCCGGGGTCAGGTTGGGCGTGTCATCAAAGAGCAACCCCTGAACGTCTACTAAGTAGAAGTGCCTCTTGGCTTCTGCTGGCGCCATTCCCTGACGGACCATTTCATCAAAGAGCATCTTGGCAATCCCCATGCCAGCCGTCCCGGCGCCAAAGGTCAAGAACTTTTGGTCGGCCAGTCGTTGCCCTGATAGCTTCAGCGCCCCGAGCACGCCGGCCAGCGCAATCATCCCGGTTCCTTGGATATCGTCGTTAAAGATTGGCAATTGATCCTGGTAGCGCCGCAAAATCTTGGCGGCATTGGCCCGGCCAAAATCTTCAAAGTGCAACAAAGCCGACGGGAACAATTCGTGCGCCACGGTCACGAAACCATCGATTAACTGGTCGTAAGCCGCCCCCGTAACGCGCCGGTGCTTGAGCCCTAGGTAGGCGGGATTGTTAAGTAAGCTTTCGTTGTTCGTACCGACATCCAAGCCGACCGCTAAAACGGACGCCGGATCAATCCCAGCCGCCGCCGTGTAGACCATCAGCTTGCCGACCGCAATGTCAACCCCGTTGATTCCCCAGTCACCAATCCCGAGGATTCCTTCCCCATCGGTCACGACAATCAGCTTGATGTCACGACCGGCCGCTGCATTTTGCAACCGTTGGCGAATCGTTGCGGGATCGTCAATCGACAAAAAGGCTGCTTGTTGGGGTTGCAAGAAGCGTTGGCTGTAATTTTCAATCGAATCGGCAATCACTGGATCGTAAACAATGGGCATCATTTCTTCCAAGTGTTGGCCCATCAGATAAAAGAACAGGGTCCGATTGGTGTTGAAAATCGCCATCAAGAAGTCGCGTTGTTCAATGCCGGCCTGTTTAGTTTGAAATTGGGTATAGACTTCTGTCGCTTGTTCCTCAATCGTCCGAACCTTCGGCGGCAACGCCCCCAATAACCCCAACCTTTGCCGTTCAGCCAGACTGAAAGCTGTCCCTTTGTTTAAGTACGGATTAGCTAAAATTGTACTTGCCTTTGTCATAATCATCCCTCATTTCGCAATTCTTTCAATGCCAACGTAATGCAAGCCAGGATCAGAAACTAAACGAGGCTAGTGTAAAACCGGGTTTGCTTTATAGTCAAATCAACGATATAGTATGATTTAATTTTATATGAGCCGGCTAATTTATGAACAAGAAGGGATTTTAAATGAACATTAAAGATATTAAATATTATTGCGCCCTGGTTAAAACCAAAAATTTTTCGAAGGTGGCCGAACAATTCAACGTCAGCCAGCCCACCATTACGCTGGCCATCAAACGCCTGGAAAAAGCATTTGACACAACGTTTTTCATTCGGGACCAATCCCACCGTGAATTACGGATTACGGAAGCCGGCCAGCAATTTTTCCTGCACGCTCAGGTGATCCTCAATGAATTAACGGTCGCCCGGCAAGAAATCGCCCATGCCAATGACCGTCAAATTCGCTTTGGCCTGCCCCCGATTATTGGCAATTTCTACTTTCCCCCGCTGACGCCGCAACTGATGCAAGCCGGTTTAATGGCCCAGTTAGAGCCATATGAATACGGGTCGGCCCACCTCTTAAAAATGGTCCAAAACGGGGAGCTTGATTTAGCCCTGCTCGGCTCCCTGACCCCGATCAGTTCCCCGCAGTTGCGCACCCAAGTTCTGGCCCGCTACCCGATTAAAATTATCGTCGCTAAAAGCCACCCCCTCGCTGCACGGCAATCCAACGGGGTCGCCTTTCACGAGTTGCAAAATCAAACGTTTATTACCCTGGCCCGCGAAAATGAATTTGTCCACCAGCACGCCTTTCGCCACCTCGCGCAAATCAATCACTTCCGCCCCAAAGTCCTCTACCAAACCAACGACGTCCACATTCTTAAATCAATGGTCGCCAGTAACCTAGGCATTGCCTACCTGACCGACCTGGCCCTGTCACCATCGGACAACGTCGTCCCCATCCCCCTCACCGACGCCGACCAACCCACCTTCTTAGTTTCAGCCGTCATGCGGACGACAACCCCGTTAACCGCAGCCATCCAAGCCCTTTGGCATGATTTGGCTGCTAGCAAATAAAAACTGCGGCAAGCGCGCCAGGCGTTTGTCGCAGTTTTTTGGTTACTCTGTAATCTCGATTGCTTTAATCAACACGTCTTCTTCTGGCCGATCTTCAAAGTTGCGCTTGACTTGACTGATCTTGATCGCCACATCCAGCCCGCTAACAACTTGACCAAACACCGTGTGATGGAAATCCAGCCATGGGGTTCCCCCATTTTGGTAGGCTTCGATCACTTCAGCTGGATAACCTGCAGCTTCCATCTGCCCAAGCAAGTTCGTAGACAGGTTCCGATTCGTCACGATAAAAAATTGGCTACCGTTGGTGTTCGGACCCGCATTCGCCATTGAAACGGCCCCCTTCAAATTGAACAATTCGGGGGAAAATTCATCTGCAAAGGGGTGCCCATAAATACTTTCGCCACCGGCCCCGGTCGCCGTTGGGTCCCCGGTTTGGACCATAAAGTCTGGAATCACCCGGTGGAAAGTAACGTCGTTGTAGTAGCCTTGCTTAGCTAATTCAACAAAGTTCTTTACCGTTTTAGGTGCTTGGTCCGGGAACAATTGTAAGCTAATGTCCCCCAAGGACGTCTTAATCGTTGCTTTGGGCCCTTTTACTTGGTCCAACGCTAATTGTGGAAATGCCATCCCGCATTCCTCCTCTTCTAAAGTCTGCCAATTATTTTACCACGGTCACCCGCCGACTAACAGCAAAGGGCTGCCGATTGCCGGCAGCCCTTTTACTGGCGTTATTTTTGTCTGTCGTTAGTTGTCTTTACTTAGGAGGTCGCTTTTAAAGAAAGCTGGCCGCCCGCGCCGGTCGTTCTTGATAAGCTGGCAGGACACTGGCCGCCCCCAATTGACGTACCCCGGCCAATTGCTTAAAGGTCGCTGCCACGTGGCTTGGCGTAAAGCCAAAGGCCGTCGCCAATTCGTGGCCGTCCCCGCTTAACCCAAAGCGGTCCACGCCAATAACCTGGCCGCGCAAGCCCACGTACTTGTACCATGGGGCACTGGCGCCCATCTCGAGGGCTACCCGGTTTTCAATTTGGGGCGGTAGGACTTGGTCACGGTACGCTTGGGGTTGTTCGTCAAACCGGTTCAAACACGGCATTGAAACGACCCGGACGTCAAGCCCCTCCTCAGCAAGCAAGGCCTTCGCATCCATTGCTAAACTGACTTCAGAACCAGCGGCGATTAAAATCCCATCGGGGACTTGCTTAGTTGAATCAGCTAAAATATAGCCCCCACGTTCTACTGGCGCCCCAACCGTTTCTGCCAACACCGGCAGGGCTTGCCGGGAAGTCACCAACAGTGATGGCCGGTTCGTAGTCTTGGCAATCATTTGCCAAGCCGCGGCCGTTTCATTGGCATCAGCCGGCCGAATTACGTCTAGATTCGGCATCGCCCGGAAGCCCGCCAATTGTTCAATCGGTTCATGGGTGGGACCGTCTTCTCCGACCGCAATTGAATCGTGTGAACCCACAAACACGGTTGGCAAATTCATCAACGCCGCTTGGCGCACCGCCGACTTTAAGTAATCGGTAAAGACCAGGAAGGTACTCCCAAAGGCCCGGTTGCCACCGTGCAGGTTCATCCCATTCAGCGCCGCGGCCATGCCGAACTCACGCACCCCAAAGTTCACGTTGCGTCCCGCCGGCGTCGCGCGACTAAAGCGCCCCAAATCATTCAAGAAGGTTTTGTTTGATGAGGCTAAATCTGCCGCTCCACCCCAGAATTGTGGATTGGCGGCCGCGACTTTTTGTAAGATTTCGGCGCTGGCTTGCCGCGTTGCCACCTTGTCACCTGGTTGGTAAGCGGTCTTGACCCCGGCCACACTCAGTGGGGCGTGGGTTAATTCCGCCGTTTCTTGGGGGTACTTGGCTTGGTAAGTGGCAAACATTTTTTGCCAAGCCTCATAGCCAGCTTGCTTACCTGCCACTGCGGCAGCAAAATGATCCCGAATCGTTTGATCGATTTCAAATGGCGCGGCCTCCCACTTAAAGAAGTCCGCTAGTGCTTGCCGCCCGGCTGCATCCAACGGCGCCCCGTGCACTTTATTAGTTCCGGCTTGCGGTGCCCCATACCCAATCGTAGTTTGCACTTCAATCAGCGTTGGCTGCGCCGTTTGTTTGGCTTGCTGGAGGGCTTGCTCAATCGCGGCCACATCGGTATCACCGTGTTCAACGACCAGATAATCCCAGCCCGCCGCTTCAAAACGTTGCCGTTGGTTTTCACTGGAGGATAAGTTCAGTGGCCCGTCTAGTGAAACCTGGTTGGCGTCATGTAAAACAATCAGCTTGCCTAATTGGTGGTGACCGGCTAAGCTCAGGGCTTCTTGGCTGATCCCTTCCATTAAATCGCCATCCCCGGCTAAAACATAGGTATAGTGATCAATGATTGGCAAACCCGGCCGATTGTAAGTCGCGGCCAAGTGCCGTTCGGCCATCGCCATCCCCACAGCCATCCCCAAGCCTTGGCCTAATGGCCCGGTCGATGCATCGACCCCCGGGGTCCACCCGGCTTCAGGGTGCCCCGGCGTTTTGGAGCCCAACTGCCGAAAAGCTTTTAAGTCAGCTAAACTAAGGTTAAAACCATTCAAATGCAGCAAGCTGTATAGCAGGGCCGAGCCGTGGCCCGCTGACAGGACAAAGCGGTCCCGGTTAAACCAGCCCGGGTCCTTCGGATTGAAGTTCATCACCTTTTCAAACAGGGTGTAGGCCATCGGCGCCGCCCCGATGGCAATCCCCGGGTGACCGGACTTGGCCTTGCTAATCATATCAACGCTTAAAAACCGCAGGGCATTAACCGCCGCTACTTCTGTCTTATTCATCCTAGCGTCCTCCTATCAACGTGCACTGATGGCTTCAACTTCATCTAAAATACTGTAACCCAAGCTTTCGATATCTTGGGCAAAGCCCCGGACCGTATCTAAGGCCACATCGACTGGGGTCAGGTCCCGGCGGGTCACCCACTTATTCAAGATTGCCGGTGGCACCGTGATAATATCTAAGCCCAGTTGTTCTGCTTGCCGGATGTTATCAACTTCCCGGGTTGAGGCCCATAATAATTGCACATTCGGGTAACGGAAGGCCATCGTTGAACTGCAGATCACAAAGGACGTCGGATCGATTCCCGTATCAGCCACCCGGCCGACAAAGAGCGAGATAATCGCCGGTACTTCGGGATCCAAAGCATCTAAGGCCCACCGGACCTGTTCCTTGGTTGTAACTGCCGTAATGTTTAATTTAATCCCGGCCGCCGAAAGGGTGCGAATTAAATTGATGTGGGGCGTCCCATCCAGTGCTAAGATCGGAACCTTTACGTAGACATTCTCCCCCAGGTCGCTCAAAATTTCCGCTTCCGCTTGCATTTCGGCTTGGTCTTGGGCAAAGACTTCAAATGAAACTGGCATGTCCGGAAATTCCGCCACGACCTTTTGGGCAAAGGCCAAATAATTGGTAATCCCCGCGCGTTTCATTAAAGTGGGGTTCGTAGTAAAGCCGGTTACTTCTGGTAACTTGGCCATTTGGCGCATTGCTTCAATGTCCGCCCCATCGGCATAAATTGCAATTGAATTTTGTTTAGTAATGTTCATGTGCTAAGCTCCTCGTTTTTAAGTATACCAATTTTTCGAAATTAAAAATATCATGTTTCTCATCATGACTGAATTCACTTTAATCGTCAAACTTTTATTCTCGTTTCCCCTTTTTAAATTGGATATACCAATCGAGGATAAATACTAAATAAATTCAATTTAACTCGTATAAAAGCCAATCTATCAGCGAAACAAATGAATAGACCATTCAAGATGAAAGTTTGGCGAATCGGTTGCACAAATCTTCATCTTCGTCCATTACATATGACAATAAAATCATTCAACTCCCTTAAAACTAAGGTAGACCATTTTTAAATAGTTTCCAACAACCAGGCCCGGGCTTGTTCAAATGCCACAGGCTTCACTTTTGGTTGTCCAAATTGAGGCAAGTAAACCAGATTTAAGTTAGCCCCCCGGTTTTTCTTATCGTTCGCTATCTTATCAATCATCGCCGGCATTTGTAACTCAGGTGCCGTAACTGGTAAGCCGATACCTGCTAAAGTGGTCGTCAAATCCGCCGCTACCGTAGCTGGCACCCAGCCCAACTGACTAAGCCGTTGACTCAATGCCACCATCCCAACACTGATTGCCTCCCCATGCCGCAGCCGCCCCTGAGCCAGCGCTTCAACGGCATGCCCCAACGTATGACCAAAGTTTAAAATCTGGCGCTGAGAACCTTCGCGTTCATCAGCCATCACTACTTTGGCCTTAAATGCGATTGCCTGGGCACTTAAAGCTGGGGCTAATTCTAAAATTTGGGCCGGCGTCCGAATTTCTTTTACCAACTGCCAAAAGTCACCTCCTGCAAGCGCAGCGGTTTTAATTACCTCGGCGTGACCAGCAATTAATTCTCGTTGGGGCAAGGTCCCTAAGACGGCGGGATCAACCAAGACTAAATCAGGCTCATAAAATGCCCCCAACAAATTTTTAACGTGGGCTAAATTTACCGCCGTTTTTCCGCCCACGGAGCTGTCCACTTGGGCTAACCACGACGTCGGAATTTGAATCAGCCTTACCCCACGCATGTATGTCGCGGCGACCAACCCGGCCAAGTCTCCAGTTACGCCACCCCCCAGGGCCACAATCCCATCATCGCGCGTAAAATGGGCTTGGGCTAACTGTGCCGCCAGAGAACCCAGCCTTGATAGGGACTTCGAAGTCTCACCCATTGGGAAGCGCAGGGGAAAAACTTCAAACCCCACTGCTTCCAATTGTTTAACCACTTGCTGTTGATATAAAGCGGCCACATTTTGATCACTAATTACCGTGACTTTGCGAGGAGACCACTGAGTAGCAACCAATTCACCAACGTGCGCCAATAAGCCCCGCTCAATCAAAACCTCATACTGCCGAGCAGCCACTTGAACTAAGATTTTTTCCATCGCTTTCTCCTTACGCTTGCTGAATTGCGGTTCGCACCCGTTGAACTTGCTGTGCCAAAGTTTGCAACTGTTCTGGCAGTAAGGCTTGGGCCCCATCCGAAAGTGCCGCCGCCGGATGATCATGAATTTCGACCACTAAGCCGCTAGCGCCAACCGCCGTCCCAGCGAGTGCCAACGATGTGACCCACTCTGTGTGTCCCGCAGCATGGCTGGGATCAATAATGACCGGTAAGTGCGTTAATTTTTGCAAAACGGGGACCGCCCCCACGTCTAAAGTGTTGCGCGTGTATTTATTATCAAACGTCCGGATACCGCGTTCGGTGATCATAACTTGCGAATTACCACCCGCGAGAATGTACTCAACTGCATTCAAGACATCATCAATCGTTGCTGCCAACCCGCGCTTGAGCATCACCGGTCGGCGAGTCTGCCCGACAGCTTTTAACAGGGCAAAATTTTGCATATTGCGCGCCCCAATTTGCAAAATATCGGCGTACTGCGCAGTTAACGCTACTTGTTCCGGCGCCATGACTTCCGTTAAAACATCCATGTCGTATTGGTCAGCTGCCCGACGTAATGCTTGCAGCCCGGCTTCACCCAAGCCCTGAAAGGAGTAGGGTGACGTGCGTGGTTTGAAAGCCCCGCCCCGTAGAACCGTCGCCCCGCTGCGTTTAGCGACAGCAGCCATCGCTAAGACATGTTCCGCCGACTCCACTAAACAAGGTCCAGCCATTAAAGTAAAATGGGAGCTCCCAATTCGTGAATGGGTCGTCGCAATTACCGTATCTTCAGGATGAAATAGCCGACTGGCCCGTACTGCAGCGGGATGATCAGCAATGATTGTCGCCGCAGCTGCTTTTTCTTCTGGCGTCAACTCCTGAGGGGTCACCCCAAGTAGGGCAATCCGGTCCCCATTCACAAAAACTTGTTTACTTCCCGCAAAACGGGTTTGCAATTGCGAAATCAGTTCTGGATGATCTTTTCGACTGACAATAATCATAGTAAGTTCCTCCGTTTCGAATTGTCGCTGTAATAAAACTGCTAAACCAAATAAGCAGCTAACTGACCAAATAAAAAACCGGCCCCGCAAAAAATTGACGGATGACCGGTTTAAAGCATTTCTATAAGCCTTAATTAATCAGCCACCGCAGTCCAATTGCTTTCGCGTGGCCGATTCCATAACAAAAGATTGGCCGCACGGTTGTAAACCTGTTTGTCTACAACCGTCCGGGCGTAGACACTATGGCCAATAATAACCAAATCGTTGATCTACCAATCTTTTCGTCATAAGGCTTGCTCCTTTGTATTTAGTAGCTCCTAATTTGCAACATTATATTTATCTCGTCAACCTCTAATCCAATTCTCCCGAAATGTCAATTTAAGTTAGAAAAAAAGTAGTTGCTCATCAGTGACGTGC
>NZ_AZFK01000080.1 GCF_001435775.1 Limosilactobacillus ingluviei DSM 15946
ATCGGACGCAAAAATTACTTATTTGCGAAAACCGAAGCTGGGGCTGAAGCGAACGCCATTTGGTATACCTTCATTCAAACGGCTAAATTAAATCAGCTCAAGGTACGTGAGTACTTAGAACATCTCCTATCAGCCTTCACATGGACTGAAAGTCCAGTCTGGGAGGCTTATTTACCGTGGGATCCAGAAATTCAACGTAAATTTGGAACTCAATAGACGCAAATAGCGCTCAGAAGTTGTCCTTCCTTCAAGGATA
>NZ_AZFK01000081.1 GCF_001435775.1 Limosilactobacillus ingluviei DSM 15946
GTTGTCGAGCAATACATCAACAATCAAAAATACAACGAAACTAAAAAACGCCCTAACGGGCGCTAAAGGGGCCTATCCATTCCATGACTAAAGTCACGGGATTTCCGGCCAAACATCATTAAATCTTTTTTTGGGATCATTTGGCCCACGCCCCTTTTCATCCCCAGCTAGATTGTAGCGGGTAAATTCATCAAAGGCAAAAAAAGACGGCCACGCAAGCGTGGTCGCCTTTTTTCGGGTTGGGCTAAGACTACTTAAGGGTAACAGTAGCACCAGCGGCTTCAAGCTTTTCCTTGATGTCGTTAGCTTCGTCTTCCTTAACGTCTTCCTTGATAGCAGAAGGAGCACCGTCAACCAGGTCCTTAGCGTCCTTCAGACCCAGACCAGTGATGTCCTTAACTACCTTGATAACCTTAACCTTTGCAGAACCGGCAGAAGTCAGTTCAACAGTGAAGCTGTCCTTAGCAGCAGCGTCGGCACCGGCAGCACCGGCAACAGCAACTGGAGCAGCAGCAGAAACGTCGAATTCTTCTTCGATTGCCTTAACAAGGTCGTTAAGGTCAGAGATTGATGCTTCCTTCAGAGAAGCAATGATAGCATCCTTATCAAAAGCCATGATTAAATCCTCCAATATATTATGGTTTTGTGTTACGCACTTTGGCGTAGGTAAAATTTAGCGACTACGCGGCGAGGCCTATGCAGCTTCGTCTTCCTTGTCGGCGATTGCCTTGACGGCCCGTGCGATCTTGCGCATTGGGTCTTGCAGGGCAGATGCCAGCATGGAAAGCAGTTCTTCGCGCCCTGGCATCGTTGCGTATTCGTTGATTTCGTCCAGCGTCTTGACGCTTTGTTCGATGAACCCACCCTTAACTTCCAGGGCTTCGTGGTCGTCAGCGAACTTCTTGATGATCTTAGCTGGGGCGATTGGGTCTTCGTTAGAGAAGACGATGGCAGTAGGCCCAACGAAAACATCGTTCAATGCTTCGTAGTCCGTACCTTCAACGGCCCGTTGCAAGATCTTGTTCTTGATAACCATCATCTTAACGTCAGCGTCACGAAGTTGCTTACGTAAGTCAGTAACTTCAGCAACCGTTAAACCACGGTAGTCAACAACGATGGCGGTTTGGGCTTCCGTCAACATAGCGTTAACTTTCTTTACGGCTTCCGCTTTCTTTGCGATACTTGCTTCACTCATTAGTTTCACCTCCCGCTTTGAATTTGTGATCGGATTTATAAAAAATCCCTATGACCGCAGACATAGAGAAGGAATTTCATTTCTTCCTCGGCAGGGTATTAAGGCGATCGCGCCACCTGAGTCTTAGGCAGAGTCATATTTAAATCAACTCTGACAGTATACTCAATTTTGCGGCCCCTGTAAAGGAAAATCCGCTAATTTTTTGAATTATTTCCTGCAATGAAAAAGTGCATTTTCGCTTTCACGACGTATATAAGAAGTAGGGGCAAAATTTAGTCCCCAAATTTTGAAAGAGGCGAAAATAATGCCAGAAACTTTAGTGAGCGAACGCGCGGCCCTACATGCCGAATGGCAGCAAAAGACGATCAAGGACGACCCGATCTTTGGGACGGTAATGACGAATCCTGAGTTGTGTGCCGAATTATTGCGACGGGCGCTGCCGGAATTAACGATCTGGTTGGTCAAGGACGCCGACCCCCAGCACACCATTCAAGCTACCCCGACGGCCAAGGGAATCCGGATCGACGTTTATGCCCGGGATGATCAAGAACGGACGTATACGGTGGAAATGCAGATGGTCAACGAGCATAACCTGCCGTTTCGGATGCGGGAATATCAAAAGTTGATGGATCAGGAAATCTTGAACAGCGGCGATGATTACGACAAGTTGGCCAACTATCCGACTTACGTGATCTTTTTCTGCAACTTTGACTACTACCACCGTGGTTTGGCCCGCTATCAGTTTGAATTCCGGGAAAAGTGGCACCCGGAGATCGCCGCGGGTGACTTGCGGACACTGGTCGTTTTTAACACCAAAGCGAAGGACTACCAACACGCTGCTGAAATCCGCCCTTTTTTTGACATGATTCGCGGAACCGTCGATACTAAAGATAAATTCGTTGCTGCAGTGGACGCGGAGGTGCAAGCGATCCGCGCTGATAAACAACGGGAGGCGAGGTTTATGAAGGAACAAATTGAATTGCGCCGTCAGTTGCGTAAAAGTGAAGAAGCAGGACGCGATAAAACCGTTTTAAACATGATTAAGTCCTTAGAAAGCCAAGGAATGCCAAAAGCGCAAGTGGTCAAGACGATTGCTATCGCAGAATCTCTTTCTGTAGAAGAAGCGCAAAAGTACTATGAACAGTTACTAGTTACTGAACAATAAATGCCAGCTGCTCTCCCATTAAGGGAGTTGCCGTTTATCTAATCCACGCCGATAAACATATGACCAGCTAGTTATTGTCAGTTAAGTCAAGTACCCCAAGCCATCTACTTTCGGTCGTAGCTTGGGACACATTTATTAAGCGCATCCCACTCAATTAACATGATCCGTTACAAATAGCGCTCAGAAGTTATCCTTCCTTCAAGGATACTTCTGAGCGCTATTCTGTTAAAGACGGTTCATTATGCTGTGCTTACGTTTACTCACCACCCTAAAAAGCGGGTCCCCCATTCCTGAGGAACCCGCCTTTAGTGCGGTTAACTATTCACTTGTCTAGAATTAGTCTTCCTTCTTACGCTTGCCACCAAGCCCAAGCATGCCGAGCAGCAGCATGCCCAAGCCACTAGCGGCTAACAGGGAACCTTGTTCATTCCCGGTTTGTGGCAGCGTCTTGGCTTGATCCGCCTTGCCTTGGCCCGCTGGCGCACCTTGACCGTTCGTCGTGGTCGTGCCAGTGCCCTTGCCGGCTTGACCTGCAGCCGTTGGCTTCGTGATCAAGTCCGCCGCGCTGATTTGGTCAACCGAGCCGTCTGGGTAAGTGATCGTTGCCGTCCCATCGTCGGCCACCATTACAACTGTCCCGGCTGGGAAGTTGTTTTGGTTGGCCTTTTCAACGTTGGTCTTAACTTGATCCTTTTCGGCGTCCGTCAAGTGGTTTGGATCAACCACCGTGACCTTGTCACCTGGAACCACTGGCGTGACTTGGTCGGCCGTCGTTTGCCCTGGCTTCGTTACCAGGTCTTGGCCATCAATGACCTTGTAGGAGCCGTCTGGATACAGGATCGTTGCCGTCCCGTCGTCAGCGACCGTAATCTTCGTCCCGTTCGGCAGGTTCGGGTTGGCATCCTTAATGGCTTCTTCAACCTGACCCTTTTCGCCGTCCGTCAGCTTGGTTGGATCGCCAACTTCGACCTTCGTACCTGGCACGGTGACGTCAGTCTTGTCAGCATCGGTCTTACCTTCTACGACCTTGTCTCCCGGAATCGTGTCCTTGGAGCCATCTGGGTAGGTTACCGTTACATCACCGTTGTCGCCAACCGTGATCTTCGTCCCATCTGGCAACGTGGAGTTTCCATCCTTGTCCTTGTTGGCATCTTCAACTGCCTTCACAACGTCTTCCTTTTCACCATCCGTCAACTTGGTTGGGTCATCGACCTTCACCTTGTCATCTTCACTTGGCACGTTTGGTTCATTCTTGTCAGCGTCGGTCTTACCTTCTACGACCTTATCACCCGGAATCGTATCTTCTGACCCGTCTGGGTAGGTTACCGTTACATCACCGTTGTCGCCAACCGTGATCTTCGTCCCGTCTGGCAACGTGGAGTTTCCGTTATCGTCCTTGTTGGCATCCTCGACCGTCTTGACAACGTCTTCCTTTTCACCATCCGTCAACTTGGTTGGGTCGTCGACCTTCACCTTGTCGTCTTCACTTGGCACGTTTGGTTCGTTCTTGTCGGCGTCGGTCTTGCCTTCTACGACCTTGTCTCCCGGAATCGTGTCTTCTGACCCGTCTGGGTAGGTTACCGTTACATCACCATTGTCGTCAACCGTGATCTTCGTCCCATCTGGCAACGTGGAGTTTCCGTTGTCGTCCTTGTTGGCATCTTCGACTGCCTTGACAACTTCGCCCTTTTCATCGTCCGTCAACTTAGTTGGGTCATCGACCTTCACCTTGTCGCCTGGTACGTTTGGTTCGTTCTTGTCGGCATCGTTCTTCTTTTCAACCAACTGGTCACCGTCAATCGTGTCCTTCGTCCCGTCTGGGTAGGTTACGGTCGTCGTCCCATCATTGTCTACCGTGATCTTAGTCCCGTCTGGCAATGTGGAGTCGCCGTTGTCGTCCTTGTTGGCATCTTCGACCGCCTTAGCAACTTCGCCCTTTTCATCGTCCGTCAACTTAGTTGGATCGTCAACCTTCACCTTGTCACCTGGCACCTTCGGATCATTCGTTTGGTCGCCCGTCTTGGTGTCACTTGGGTTTGCTGGTTCGACCAGCTTGTCACCGTCGATCGTGTCTTTTGTCCCGTCTGGGTAGGTTACGGTCGTCGTCCCATCATTGTCTACCGTGATCTTAGTCCCGTCTGGCAATGTGGAGTCGCCGTTGTCGTCCTTATTGGCATCTTCGACCGCCTTGACAACTTCGTCCTTTTCCTCGTTGGTCAACTTGGTTGGATCATCGACCTTCACCTTGTCGCCCGGAATGATTGGATCGTACTTTTCATCATCGGTCTTGGTATCCGGCGTCGGTGTTGGCGTGTCAGCTGGGCTGATGGTGAAGTCGGCTGGCGTTTCATTAACCGTTGTGTAACCAGCGTCCTTCAGCTTCTGCTTCCCAGTTTCCGTCAAAGCAACGTGGTAGGTTCCGACTTCCGTTGGCGCATCAGTTAATGGCTTAGCCGTAGCTAATAGCATCCGTGCCTTCGCCGCTGATTGCTTGGTGATCGTGTAGTCCTTCCCGGCTTCCAACGTGACATCAACGTCCTTGCCGTCTTGGTCCGTAATCGTTACCGTTACTTCCGCTGGTTTACCGTCGTACTTCTTGTCAACACCCTTGAAGACAACGTTAACTGTTTTTTCGGTTGGCGTTGGCGTGTCAGTCTTTTCTTCAACCAGCTTATTACCTGGGATAGTGTCGACTGACTTGTCTGGGTAGTTAATCGTTGCTGTACCATCATCACCTACTGTAACTGTAGTGCCATCTGGGAAGTTACCCTTATTAGCGTCTTCCACATTCTTCTGAACTTTAGCTTTTTCAGTTTCAGTTAAGCTGCTGGTATTTACTACTGGTTCCTTGGTTTCTGGAACTTTTGGTGTGGTCTTCTCAGCGTCGGTTGCTGGACGTACCAATTCGCTACCTGGGATTGTTTCACTTGACTTATCTGGGTAGTTAATCGTTGCTGTACCATCATCACCTACTGTAACTGTAGTGCCATCTGGGAAGTTACCCTTATTAGCGTCTTCCACATTCTTCTGAACTTTAGCTTTTTCAGTTTCAGTTAAGCTGCTGGTATTTACTACTGGTTCCTTGGTTTCTGGAACTTTTGGTGTGGTCTTCTCTGCTGAAGTCTTTTTGACTACATACACATATTCATCGTGATGATCAATAGTATATGTTCCATTTACAGTATTTGCTTGATTGGTCGCCAAATTATAGTCCGTTGGTAATTTGACATTATAATTATAATTTTCTCCCAATTTACCACTAATCGTATCTGTTGCTACTTCTTCCCCATCTCCCGGCACAAAAATAGAACTTTTATTCCCAGTTACATCGATATAATGAACTCTAACTTCAGACTTATCTTCACTACTATCCTTTGCATAATAGTAAACAATACCATCATTAGTTGATGTAATTTGATTTATATATGTGTACCAGTTTCCATGCGAAATAAACGACATGCGATCGTTAACATTTGACTCGTTCCCCAAGTAACGTGTCGTACTATTAATCGCTTCACCATCATAATACGCAGTAACTCGAATAAACCCTTGAGAGTTAATTACTGTTTGCTTTATAACTACATGTTTATCAAGTCTAAAATCATACGATCCACCCACTTTATATGGGGAGATATATCCTGTGGTCTTTGGCGATTGTTTCAATGTATATCCATCAATAGTTGGTGCCTCTCCGGTAATTGTATATTTCTGATAAGCAACACCTTCAAAAGATTTTGGCGCTGCAAGTTCGTCTCCCGTTGCTTGATCAATATAATGAATCGTAGTTGTCATTTTCGTTGGCATTGGAGTCGTCATAAAGCCATTTCCCGTTGAAGCTGTGTCTCCAGAAATTCCGGTATCTTGACCATATGCAAAACCAACCACCATGCCATATATATTATCGCCTTTTTCGATCCCATCAAGACCAATTGAAACACTAGTCCCATCATAATTAGTAAAAATTGGAGCATGAGTAGTTCCACCTGTCCCGTTACTATACTCAACCTTCTTTGATTCACCAGGTACTACCACTTCTTCTTGTATAGTTTTATACCGTCCAGTATGCAAAATTGTTACATATAAATTATTATCATTCAAATTATTTGAGCGGGCCAACAAATAGATAACATGGTAAGATTCATTATAGTTAGCAGCACCGGCAAAGTAGTATCTCCCGCTCTCATCGTTGGTAGTGTGGTTTTGCAAGATTTCCTTTACTTTTGCTGTTGAAGAGTCCTTATACCACTTCAGGTTCTTGTATACCCAGTTTTCCGTGGGCTTATTAATTATCTCCGTTAACATGGGCTGGGAATCCAGCTTAATGTCTTGGTTTGAAATCGGTAAGCTAGCAGTACCTGCCACCTTCATTACTGGTCGTGCAGCCAGTACTTTAAACTTGGCGGCTGTAAACTTGGCGGCTGTAAACTTGGCGGCTGTAAACTTGGCGGTTGTCTTTTGTGTAGTTGGTGTTGTTGCGTCGTTAGTCGGCGTTACTTCAGTATCTTTTTTGTCGACATTGGTAGTATTTTGCGTAGGATTTTGACCTTGCGGAGTATCTTGGTGATTTGTTGCCTCTTCAGTATCGGTTGTAGGTACTTGCTGATTTACCTTTTGGCCATTTGCTTGTTTATCTGTACCGGTAGGCGTTTCCGTTAATGTCTTACCCTGACCTTTATCGGTACTATCTCCACTAGTCTGCGGCGTAGATGTTGTACCTTCAGTAACCTTGTCCTTATTGCCCCCTTGAATCGTGGTACTTCGTGTTACATCATCACTAGGACTAGTAACAGTATCTGCTAATACCGCATGGTTGCCATATAGCATAAAAGTTGTCCCCAACAATACTGATGCTACTCCTACAGATAACTTCCGTACTCCCCAACGTTGCTTCCTTTCGGCATGCTTTTGTTGGTAGAATTGATGATTGTTTTTCGAAACCATATCCGTTCCTCCTAAGCTCATAAAACATATACACTTATCACACTCTTAGTGTATCATATACTTCTTATAAGTCTATAAAAAAAGATTTTCTAAATTTCAAGAATAAGTTAGCCACTAAGCTGAAATAAATATCAAGGCTTGGCAGGGCTAAATCCCTCTCATTGTAACCAAAGTTACTCAAAAAAATTTAAGCAATCGTTGGTGGCAAAGTATGTTGATTCCAACGAGTCGTTGGACTTATTTGCAATAAAACATGGATTACGATCATCGTCTCAGCTAAAACAGTGGATTATCAGTATATAATGAATCAAACTTAAAGGCTTATAAGCCAAGGAAGCGAGATTCCAAAATGACTGGACGTAAGACAACTTTAGAAGAACGACTGAAGATTATTGAAGAACTGATTAAGCATGATGTTAATTACAACTGGGCGGCTGAAGAATACCAAGTTAGCTACCAACAAGTTTATGGTTGGTATCAGAAGTATCGTAAAAGCGGTAATGCCCCCGAATCACTTCGTGATCACCAGGGTAAAGCAAAACCTGACAAAGATTGGACAGAAGTTGATCGTCTCAAGGCGGAAAATCGTCTTCTAAAAGCTCAACTTAAAAATCGTGAAATAGAGATTGCCTTCGCAAAAAAATTAGTAGAAATACGCAATCGGGAGGTAAACGAGGGACACAGTTCCAAGCAATCAAAGAATTGAACGAAACACATGGCTAATCAATTAGCCAGTTATGCCGCATCGCTGAGGTCTCACGCGATGGTTACTATAAGTGGATCAGTCGTAAACCAAGCCAACGCCAAAAAGAGCAGGACGAGCTGTATAAAGTGATCTTAGAGTTAGCGCGGAAACATCATTGGACGCTTGGATATTCAGCGATGACAACCCAGCTCAAATTTGAAGGCCGCCTGAGCTTTTCGGCAGGTCTTAAGCGGGTAATTAATTGCATGCGTAAGCATGGTCTTAAAGCTAATATTAGGAGAAAGCAACACAACCGTATCCAACGCCAAGAAGAATACGTTAACGGTAATTTACTTCACGAACAATTTAATCGTGAAAGTAAAAATGAAGTGTGGGTCACCGATACAACAGAGGTCGTCTACGGTGAGCATACACTTCATAAAGCACGAGTACACGTAACGTCAATTGCTAGTTTGTAACATTCCAAATTTTACTAGATTATTCGTCATGACAAGTGCCTCGATCTGTGCTTGCAATCCCACCAAACTACGAGCATAAGTCTGTTCGCTTCCCAAGAGTTTCAATTTAGCAAATGCAGTCTCAATAAGGCGACGCGTCCGCTTACGGGCTGACCTATTATGCTGTTTTACACCTTTCATATTTGAACGATACGGCGTCCAGATGTTGTGACCTTGTTGCTTAACCTTACTTCGTAAGTCTTTACCGACGTAGCCGACGTCAGCTAGAATTTGTGGACAAGGGCAGTTTTGAATCAATTCTGGAGCAGCCTTAACGTCATGGATTGACGCTGGTGTCACTTCATAATCGAGAATCAGGCCGCTAGGTTCTACGATCATGTGAACTTTGAAACCATAGAAGTACAGCTGTTTCGCAGCGTTATAGCCAATGTTAGCAATCCCAGCAAACAAGCGAGCTCGAGCATTACGAACCCCTTGACAAAGCGGGAGCGGATAACTATCGATAATGGCTGTTTGGGAAGGCGTAGTCCACGTTAGCAATCCTCGGCGAATTGCTTGAAAAACTGGTGTGACCTGGTTAATCCGACGGATTAGGCGGGAATACTCCAACAAGGGTAACGAAGGGATCGTAGCTTGCACTAAATCGTAAAAGGCAGTCCAAGTTGAAATATGATATTGCGTTTTGAGGAGCATTAGGGCCATTATCTCAGCGTCAGATAGTTTGACGTGTTCAATATTGCGCCGTTCCATAAATTTTCGTGGGACAAAATCTTGCATCAACTGTTGTAATTCAGAACAAGTGTAGGCAAAAACCGCTTGAAAATCATGGCGATCATAACTAGACTTAAAGTAGCTTAACAAGGCAAAGACTCCTTTTTTAGTCTACTTTGAGTCTAACCTTGTTAGGCTTTTTTTGTTAAATGTTACGAACTAGCAAATCGCGTTACACGTAATTTTAGACCTATATGGTCGTTATGCGTTGAGCTACAACATTTCAAATACGGAAACATCGGAAGCAGTAGTCGAGACCTTTAATCGTGCTTTTAAGGTCGAACCCGATGCCCACCCTATGGTTCATACCGATCGTGGTTCAGCCTACTGTTCGGGTATGTTTAACGATTACTTGACTGGCAAAAATTGTAGGCATAGTATGTCGCATCCAGGCCATCCTTGGGAGAATTCACCGATGGAACGATGGTGGAATGATTTCAAATTGATCTGGCTCCAAAATCATGATCGCCCTAAAAATTTGACAGAGCTAGACCAACTCGTAAAAGAAGCTGTGGACTACTTTAACACTAAACGTGCTTATACAAGCAGAAACGGTTTGACCGCAGAACAATTCCGCAGTCAAACCGCCTAAACTAAATTTATCTATTTGATCTGTATACTTGACGGGACATAGTGCCTCGTACTGAGCTCTTTTGTTTTATTGATAACCTATTGACCGTTTGAAGTTCAAGGTCAATTCAGCCAGCTGATAGCTTAGTTTTGCCGCCGTTTGAGCTTTGCTCCTAACCCCAGCAGCATGGAGGCAAGTGTTAAGCCTAAGTCAGCGGCCACCAAGCTGGCATCATCAGCTGCCCCGGTTTGTGGCAACTGATTTTGCTTGGACGCACTGCTGGTGGTTGGTGTTGTATTCTTGCCGTCAATTGCAGTTGCCGCCTTGCTAAGACTATTTTGGTCACTTTGACCTGAACTGTTCTTAGCTACCGTTGCGTCCCCCGATGCCCCCTTCAGTAGAGCCATGATCTCATCTAAAGCGGCTTTGGCCAGATCGACTTGCGCTTGTGTCGCGTTAGCATCTGCCAACACGGCTTGGGCCTCACTTAATGCCTTCTCGTAAGCACGCTTGATCGTATCGTTGGCGTTGGTGTAGGCCGTCGTCTTCGCGGCCACGTTGGCTTGATTGTAAGTGGCTTGTAAGGCACTCTTATCCGTTGCCTTCCCCGTCAGAGCTTCTGCCGCCTGGGCTAAGTCGGCCTTAGCTTGATCGATTTGTGCTTGGGTGGCATTAGCGTCATCTAGTACCGCTTGGGCGTTACTCAAGGCTTTATCATAGGCTGCCCTAGTTGTTGCGTCCGCATTGTAGTACTTCGGATCGACAACCTTGCCGTTGTTGCCATCGGTGACAGCCTTTTGTAAGGCCCCCATCGTGTCATCCAACGTGATAGCCGTAGTGGCGTAGTTCTTCGCTTCATCAACTGTCGTTGCGGCTTCGACTTGTGCCAGTGCTGCTTCTTTTTGCGCTTGGTTCAGGTTCGTTAAACCGTTGATGACTTCCTTAGCCGCCGTCTTAGTAGCTGCTAACTTCGTGTCACCATTGAGCTTATTCATGGCTTCCGTTAAAGTCTTAATCGCCGCATTAACGGTGTCGACTGGGGTATTGCCATTTGCCGTAATCCCTTCACCACTCGTCAAGGCATCATCAAGGGCTTGTTGGGCTGACGGATCGGCGTTCGTGTAGTTCCCCGTACCCTGGGCCTGCTTGGCCTGGTCAACTGCTTGCTTCAGCGCGCCCATCTTGTTGTCCAGCGTCGTTGCGGTGTCTTGCACTGCACTAACGGCAGTTGGATCAGTAGCGGCTTCGATTGCTTTCTGCGCCGCTTGCTTTTGATCCACCGTCAGGTTATTTAAGTTTTCGATCGCTGCTTTAGCATTTTTCTTGGCTTCATCCAACGCTTGATTATTACCATTTGGGTTTTGTTGGGCCCCTTGCTTCAACTTATCCTTCAACTTATCGTAGGCATCTTTTGAGCCATATTTATTCAGCGTTTCGATAACCGATTCCATCTTGTTGGCATCAAAAATAGTCTCCGGCGTTACCATGTCCTTCGCAGTAGTTAACTCATCAATGGCCTTTTTCACATCGGGATTATTCGGATACTGCTTTTGTAAGTCAGCCAAATTAACAAGCTGAGCGTCAATCTTCTGATTTGTGGCCTCAATTAGTTTTTGGCTAATGGTGCTGACGATTTTATCAACATAAGCGTCAGTAAAGGTTTCGGGGGTCGCAACTTGTTTTTCTAGGGCCTGATCAACCCAACCACTTCCATAATCAGTTTGTTTTAAATCCAAAATCGCAGTAACACTCGCAAGATTATTTTTATAATCGACTACGCGAATTGCTAGTTCGTAATAATTAACGGCAGATTGTAAAATTTAAGTTGAACGAATTTAGTGACGTAGGTTAAGCAAGAAGACCTCGATTGGTGTATGCCAATTAAGACATTTAAGTGGCCGTGAATTCAGATACCAATTGAT
>NZ_AZFK01000013.1 GCF_001435775.1 Limosilactobacillus ingluviei DSM 15946
CGCCCGCTGAATATCGAGCACTAGCTGCCTAATCATTTACATAATTCAACTTTCCATTTGACAGGGTCCAGTCCAGATGGGGGCGCGACCGCCTTTTGGATTATTTAGCTTTGGCCTGCCGTTTGGCTTCCTTAGCGGCGCGCTTGGCCGCTTTTTTGGCCTCCTTGGCGGCCAATTTTTCGGCCCGGCGTTGGGCGCGAGGCGACTTGGCTGCCTTAGGGGTCGGGGCCGGTTGGGCCGCCGCCGGAGTGGCCGCGGCTTGGGGCTGGATAAAGGTGACCAGTTCGACTTCGCCTTCTTCGGTCACCGCCTGGCTTTCGGTCAGGATCACCACGGTGTCCTTTTTCTTTTCGAGGACGGTGGCTTCCGTCACCTTACTGGTCTGAAATTCAACTTGCTTGGCCAAAAAGCCAGCTTCCAGGGTAAAGGAGGTGGCTTCTTTTTGCAGGGCCAGCCGTTCCGCAATTACCGGGCCGCTTAATTCCCAGGTCATAGTGGTATTGTGGCTGCTGGTTAAGCGCAAATCCCCCAGGCCAAGTTGGTGGGTGAGGAGGCTTAAGTCACCTGGGGTGGCGACGGGGAATTGCCGGGCCAAGTCTTTACCGATCCAGTATAAAATGCCATCGGTCTCCTGGCCTAAAATCAAGGGCAACAAGACATCGCGCATTGCTGCCGTGCTCATGCCGCGCGGGCTGTTGATGAGTTGGTCGTATAATTTTTGCGTCATGGTTCGTACTTCCTTATTTCTCAATCGCCATCAATTATACAAAAAACCAGCCGCTAAACCTAGTCAATTTACCAAAACTTGCAAACTGGGCGGGAAAAGTTGATAATGAAGTTTCAAGGATCGATTAGAAAAGAGTGTAATCGCATGGATAAACGACCAATTGGCGTGATGGATTCCGGGCTGGGGGGCCTTTCGGTGGCCCGGGTGCTCCAAGAACGCCTGCCAAATGAATCAATTATTTTTGTTGGCGACCAGGGGCACTTCCCGTACGGGACCAAGTCGGCCGCCGAAGTGCGGCGCTTAGCGTTGCGGATTGGCCGCTTTTTGGTGGCCCAGGACGTCAAGTTGATGGTAGTGGCGTGCAATACCGCGACGGCTGCCGCGCTGCCAGCCTTACAAGCCGCCCTGCCAATCCCAGTCATTGGGGTCATCAAGCCCGGGGTGAAGGCGGCCCTAGCTGAAGAACCGCACGCGGTGATTGGGGTCATTGCCACGACGGCTACCACCAAAGCCCAAGCCTACGAGCATGAGCTGCACCGCCAGGCGCCCGAAGTCCGGGTCCAGGCCCAAGCGGCCCAGGCGCTGGTCAGCGTGGTGGAACACCACCAGACCGGGACGGCCGCGGCCCAAGCGGCGGTCAACGCCGCCCTGGCACCGTATCGAGTTCAGCCGGTAGATGCCTTGATTTTGGGCTGCACCCACTTCCCGTTTTTGGCGCCGGAGATTCGCCACTGCCTCGGGCCCGCGGTCCGCTTGGTGGATCCGGCCGCGGAGACGGTGGCCGCCGTTGCCAATGAGTTGACGGTCCATGACCAATTGAATCCGGCCGGGGGCGCCTTGCGCTTATGTACGACCGGGCAGCTCAGCGACCTCCAGGAGGGGGCCAAACAATGGCTGCCGTTGTTACCGGCGGCGACAACTTATGAAACGCTCACTTTGCCGATGGAAGCTGACCAAGCAGAAAGGGGTTAATGATGGCAACACTGGTAATCGCAACCAAGAACCCGGGAAAGGCCCGGGAATTTAAGGAGATGTTGGCGCCCGCCGGGATTGAAGTAAAGACCCTGGCGGATTTTGCGCCCTTTGAAATTGTCGAAGATGGCACCAGTTTTGAGGAAAATGCGACGATTAAGGCCCAAACGGCCAGTGCCCACTTGCATTTGCCGGTCTTGGCCGATGATTCGGGGTTGATGGTCGACGCCTTGGATGGCGAACCCGGGGTGCGGTCGGCCCGGTACGCGGGCGACCATGATGATGCGGCCAATAACGCCAAGCTTTTGGCTAAGTTGGCGGGCGTGCCAGATCAACAGCGGACCGCCCACTTCCACACCACGATTGTCGGCATCAAGCCCGACGGCAGTAAATTGGTGGCCCACGGTCAAGTCCACGGTCACATTTTACACGAGTTGACCGGGACCCACGGTTTTGGTTATGATCCGCTCTTCTTCGTCGATGAACTGCAGACTTCGATGGGCAATTTAACCGACACCCAAAAGAATCAGATCAGCCACCGCGGACGGGCCCTGCGGGAATTCATGGCGCACTTTAACGAATGGTGGGGTGAATAACATGAAGCTGCTGTTTGTCAGTGATAACCACGGTGACGCCGCCATTTTGACGCAAATTAAGGCGCAGTTTGGCCCCGCAGTAGCGGCCCTGTTTCACTGCGGGGATTCCAATTTACCGGAAAGTGACCCGGCAATGGCGGGGTATTTAACGGTAATTGGCAATACCGACTGGGGGTTAAATTACCTCCCCGTCATCAGCCGGACCTTAGAAAAGGTTAAGGTCGTCGTCACCCACGGCCATGAATACCAAGTTAACACGACTTTGACGCCGCTGATGCTCTTGGCCAAGGAGCAGGGCGCGGCCATTATGGCCTTTGGGCACACCCATCAGTTGGGCTGTGAGGTCATCAAGGGTACCTTGTATTTGAATCCGGGCAGCATCAGCCAGCCGCGGGGCCAATACGCTTATTTGGGCGGGACCTTTGCGGTGGTCGAAGTGACTGCTAGCGCCTTTAACGTTCAATATTATGATCGCAACCTGACCCCGGTGCCGGAATTGAGTTTTCACCTCGCCCGCTAGTCGGAGAAAAGCAAAGCGACCCGCCAGCCAAGTTGATTGGCCCGCGGGTCGTTTTTGCTTATTTTAGCAATTTGATAATTTCTTTGAGCACCCCGTCGTGGTTGTTGTCAAATTCGGTCACGTTGGCGGCTTGCATTTTGATCAGGGGGGCGGCGTTTGCCATCGCATAGCTAAACGGCGTCATTGCCAGCATCCCGAGGTCGTTTTCGTTGTCCCCAAAGGTGGCAATTTCGTCGGGGGCAATTTGATCACGGGCCAGGAGTTGGGCGATCGCATTGGCCTTGGTGGCCCCCGCCTGACCGATTAGTTCGGTGTTAAAGCCCGATGTTTCCATTAAGAGGTGGTTGGGTAATTGCCCGTCCATGATCCGTTTGAACTGGGTCGGCGAGACCGGATCCGTGTAGCGGACCGCCACTTTGGTAAAGGCTTCGTGGGGCCGGAGGGTCGTCAACTGAGTCAAATCGGGGACCACTTGAACTTGTTCGTAGAAGATTTTGGTATCAGCCAGGCTGGCCGGGCTCATGGTTTGATCGACATAGGCTGTGTCCACCCCGGCAACAATCAGCTCACTGATGTGTTCGGCCGGGAAGGACTTGTGCACCGAGCGGATAATATGGTCGATATCGGGATGGCTGATCGGTACGACGTTGGTTAAGCTCGTGCCCGCGTGGCTGACCGAGCCGTTTTGGGAAATGAAATCGAGCTGGGCTTCGTAGCCGGCAAACTCCCGGACCAGGCGCGGGTATGAGGAACCCGAGGCCAGGACAAATTTAACGCCGCGTTTTTGCATTAGGTGCAGCGCCTGGGCAAACCGGGCGTGATTATAAGTGTGGGCATCGTTTAAAAAGGTGCCATCCATATCGGTAACAATCATTTTAATTGGCATTGCGTAACCTTCTTTCTATGACTGGGGCGCTGAGGGATTAGCACTGACTTGGGGCGCAAAAGGAATAGCGGCCTCATTTAACGCCGTCAGACAGTTGTTCAGCAGTTCACTGGCCAAAGTTGCCACAACGGCGGTGTCGGCGGTGACCAGCAACCGGTAGTATAATTGACCGTTGACCGTGACCGGCCCGAGGACTTGGGGCGTGACGTGTTGCCAAGCCGGGCGGTGGCTAACGGCTTGGATTTCTTGATCAATAATCGTGCCGACTTGCTCCAACGGCGCGGCCGGGTTGAGGGGAATATCAACGGTTTGGGTCAGTTGGTGACGGGAGAAGTTTTTGACGGTGGTGATGTTACGGTTGGGAATGAAGGTCAGGGTCCCATCGGCGCTTAAGACCTTGGTAGTTCGTAAGCCCAAGGAGGTCAGTTCCCCTTTGACCTGGCCGATTTCAACGACATCTCCCACGTCTAATTGCTGCTCTAATAATAAGAAGAGCCCGTTGACCACGTCGGACACAAAGCCCTGCGCGCCGAGCCCCAAGGCGATGGAGAAGATCCCGGCCCCGGCAATCAGTGTCCCGACCGGGACCCCGATTGTCGATAAAATCGCATACAGGTAAAAGAGGTAGCAGGTATAGCGGAAAATGTTGAGGCTTAAGGCGTGGAAAGTTTTCGCCCGCCGGTTGCCGCCGAGAATTTCGATCCGCCGGGTCTTTTTAAAGAAGGAATTGATGACCAACCGGCCAATCCAAAGGATCACCAGGAAGATCACGGTCGCAAAGATAATGGTCGCCAGCCGGTCGACAAAGTTGCTCAAGAGGGTTTGCCACTTGAGGTGGGTGAGGGAGCCAGCCAGCTCATTGATTTGTTGTTTAACTTGTGGTGGCATAGTAAAAGTCCTTTCTCAGAATGCGGCCGCTACCGTTTTTGGCGGCGGCCAAGTCCCTTACTAATGTAGCGAACGGGGCGCCAGAATGCAAATCCAATTGCGAGGGCGCCGCTTCCATGCTATCCTAAAATTAGTTAATCAATTCGGCGACGGGTCCAAGGGGACGTTAATGTCGCCATGAAGTTTAAAAGGGGGTCAAACAGATGACAGTTGGACAATTGGCGGGGATGATTGCCGCCGTAGCATTGGTAGTCTTGGTAATTGCCTTAATCTGGTTCTTGGTACAAGTGGTGAAAGCCTTGCGCGAAGCGATTACCAACCTGGCAGCGTTGACGCAAGAAGCGACGACCCTCTCGCACCAAGCGGACGGGATTTTGCAAAATACCAATGAATTATTAGCGGACTTAAATCACAAGGCCGAAAAAGTCGATCCAGCCTTTGTGGCGATGGGCGAAGTCGGGCAAAGTGTCAGTGACTTAAACACGGCCACCCGGCAATTTGCCAGTCACGTGGCTGAGCAACGCGCCAAGCGCAACAAGTGGACGACCAAGCTGGGTCAAGCTGCCGCAATGGGGATTTTGGCCCGCTTAAAGAATCGCAAGAAAGCCTAAGTGAAAGGAGAATTATTGATGGCACATAAATTATTAGCCGGCACCTTGGTAGGGGGACTAGCCGCCGTTGTCGCTTGGCAAGCCTTAAAGGCCGACCAAAAGCAGGCCGTTACGGCCAAGGTGCAAAAGGTGGCCACGGGGGCGTTGGACGCCGCCACCGACTACGCCTTAGAGGTCTTAGATATTACCGACGGGTTGGCTGCCGATTACGGCCAACGGTTAAGTGAGCGTTGGGCCGCAGTCAAGCACCAGACCCAAGATCAAACGGCCAGTTTAGCCAAGGCCGTGATGAAAAAGGACTTTAATGCCAAGACGGCGGACCTGCGGGAACAATTAGCCCAGGCCCGGGAAGAAGACGGGGCGGCCGATATCGTTATTGACCAAACCCAAGCCTAAGCGCCATTATCTGGCCGCGGACAGTAAAAAACGCTAAAGCTCAGCGTAGCCGCTGAAGCTTTAGCGTTTTTTGGTTGGACTGGTAATTATAGGGTCTGAAGTGCTTTGGTGGTGTGGGTAAAGGGTTCACAGCCGGTTGGGGTAATGTGGACGCAGTCTTCAATCCGCACCCCAGCGATCCCCGGCATGTAAATCCCCGGTTCGATTGAGAAGCACATGCCAGGTTGGAGTTGGAGGTCGTTGCCTTCCATAATGGATGGAAATTCGTGCTCACTCATCCCCATCCCGTGACCGAGCCGGTGGATAAAGTATTCGCCGTAGCCGGCCTTTTCAATCACTTGGCGGGCAATGGCGTCCAGTTCGGCCGCAGTCATCCCCGGCTTGGCGGCGGCCTGGGCAGTCAATTGGGCTTCTAAGCAGACCTGATAAATTTCTTCTTGTTGCTTGGTAATTTCGCCGACGGCTACCGTCCGCGAAACGTCGCTGATGTAGCCATCGTAGACCGTCCCTAAATCAAAGAGGACCAAGTCGCCTTCTTTGATCAAGCGATCGGAAGTGGCACCGTGGGGTTCAGCCGCGTGGGCACCGGCTTGAATCAGGGTGTCAAAGCTCATGTTCATGATCCCGTGTTGCTTCAGGGCGTATTCCAATTCGGCCGCCACGGCTTGTTCGCTGACGCCAGGGTGGACGGCTTTAAAACCGACTTCCAGCGCGAAATCCGCCCACTTGCCGGCTTCTTTGAGGGTAGCAATTTCTTGGTCATCCTTGAGCAGGCGCATCTGTTCAATGGCCGGCGTCAGGTCAAAGTCAAACTTGGCGTGCGGGAAATTTTCTTGGAGGGCGCGCAGCCGGGCGACGGTTAAAAAGCCCAGTTCGGCGCCCCAATTTTGGGGGTCGGCGACGCGGCGCTTGACCTGATCGGCAATCATTTGATAAGGCTGTTCGTGGTCTAAGTAGCCGTAGACCGGGTACGCCCAGCCCGATTGCTTGATGGCTTCGACCTCTAAGGCCGGTGCAAAGAGGAAGGGATCGTGATCGGCAAAGACGAGTAAGGCCAAGACCCGCTCAACCGGATCACTGTAAAAGCCGGTCAGGTACTTGATCGTCATCGGATCACTGATGTAAGCGACCGCTAACCCTTGATCGGTAATTGTTTGACGAAGTTGGTGTAGTTTGTTCATTAAAGCGCAGCCTCCTAACGTTTTGATTAAAGAAAAATGAACATTTGGTAACAATTATACCACTTCAGAGTTTTGATTTGCGCTTTCACAGGAACTTTGATATATTGATTGTTGCGAAATGAAAGAAGCATGAAAACACACCAGACTAAGCAGAAAGGGGCGCTAAGAAATGAAGAAGCAGTCAGTAACGATCTACACAGTGGCGCGCGAAGCCCGGGTTTCAATGGCGACAGTTTCCCGGGTCGTGAACGGGAATCCGAATGTGAAACCTGAAACACGTAAAAAAGTTTTAGAAGTAATTAAGGAACTCAACTACCGGCCCAACGCCGTAGCCCGGGGGTTAGCCAGCAAGAAGACTACCACGGTGGGGGTAGTGATTCCTTCGGTTACCAACGACTACTTTGCCCGCCTGGCCTTGGGGATTGATGACATCGCCTCAATGTACAAGTACAACATGATTTTGACCAACTCCGATGCTGATGACGGGAAGGCTTTGCAAGTTGTGCGCAGCATGATGGCCAAGCAAGTCGACGGGATCATTTTTATGGGGCACGACATTACGCCGGAACTGCAAACTGAATTTGAAAATTCAACGATTCCGGTCGTCGTCGCCGGTTCCATGACTAACGACGCCGATTTGGCGACGGTACGCATCGACTACCGCAAGGCGACCCAAGAAGCCACGACCTACTTGCTCGAACACGAAGCTAAGAAGGTCGCCTTGGTAATTGGCTCGCAATTAACGACGGTCAACAAGGACTTCCGGATTCCAGGTTACCAAGCCGCGTTGGAAGCAGCTGGCGTGGCCTTTGATGATGGGTTGATCTTTGAAGCCCATGATTCATACAGTGAGGGCTACGAATTAGCTGAAACGATCAAAAACGCTGGGGTCGACGCCGCCTTTGTCAGTGATGATGGGATTGCGGCAGGGCTATTAAATGGGTTGACGGACCTGGGCGTTGACGTGCCGGGCGAATTCCAGTTGATTACCGGGAACGACACCAAGCTGGCCGAAGTGACCCGGCCGATGCTGACGTCGATTACCCAACCGCTGTACGATATTGGGGCTGTCTCGATGCGGCTGTTGACCAAGCTGATGAACGGCGACCAAGAAGAAAGCCAAGAAGCTACGACGATCGAAGGGTCCAGCATTATCTTGAACCACGGCTTCGTCAAGCGGCAAACGACGCACTAGACCGATGACAACTGAACTTTCGCGTGAAGCGTTACGGCGACAACGATCGACGCCAAGGATGCCCCAGCCGGGTGCTTCAAAGCGCCCCAAGCATGTGGGGTTGCACTTAGTGGCGGTCCTTGCCGCTGTTTTCTTCCTGGGCAGTTGGTGGGCCCAGCAGACGGTCTTAAGTGAGCAAACGGCCAAAACGACGCTGACGACGCCGACGGTCGTGGCAACGGTCCAAAGTGAGCTGAACAGTGGTTTAACCCAGTATGGGCTGACGAATTTGATTACCGCGACCGATACCAAGGCGGTCTTGCGGCAGTTGATTACGGAGGTCTACCAGGATCAGCCCCTGGCCTTGGATCTCTCAGCAGTGACCGAGCGGGCCAGTCGGCGGGCGGATAACTCCCTGTCAGTCTATGGGGTACAGGTCCCAACGGAACTGACGGCGGGGGTTGCCGGAACGGTCAATACCGCCGTTAACGCTCAGCTAAATACCAGTGAGCTAAAAACGGTCCAGCAGAATTTGCAGGTCGCCAAGCAAGTGGCCAGTGTGACCTTGGTGGTGAGTGGCTTGCTGGTGGTCCTTGGCGCAGTGCGGGAATTTTTCAACCACGCCTTAGGGCGGTACTTGGCGGTGGTCGGGTTGGTCAGCGGGAGTTTGCTCTGGCTGTTAACCTGGCTGTTGCAAAGCCAAGCGGCCACCTTTAACTTCAGTGCCGCGATTGCCAATAGCCTGATGACCGCGGTGGTCAACCAGGTCGTAACGACGGGCTGGCAACTGGGCGGTTGGGCCGTTGGGCTCGGCGCCTTGGCGCTGGTGGGCCGGTGGCTGTGGCGACTTTGGCGGCACCGGTAAGTTTTGCTTGAATTTATCGGCAGGAACTGCTAAAATTTTAGTGTTTTGTTATCAATTAAAGAAAAGAGGAGTTAATTATGTCAGGACACTCAAAATGGCATAACATCCAAGGGCGTAAGAATGCGCAGGATGCTAAGCGTGGTAAGATTTTCCAAAAGATTTCCCGTGACTTGTACCAAGCTGCTAAGGCGGGCGACCCGAATCCCGACAACAACCCTCAACTCCGGCTGGTTATGGAAAAGGCCCGGGCGGCTAACATGCCAAAGCAAAACGTGCAACGGGCCATCGACAAGGCTACTGGTGCCGGTGGGGCCAACTTCGAAGAAATCACTTACGAAGGCTACGGTCCTGGTGGGGTTGCCGTGATGGTCTTCTGCTTGACGGACAACAAGAACCGGACGGCCGCTGCCATTCGGTCTGCCTTCACGCACTCTGGTGGTTCCTTAGGGGCCAACGGGTCGGTTTCCTACATGTTTAACCGGCTGGGCTTGATCGAAATCTTGCGTGATGGGTTGGACAAGGATGAAGATGAAGTCTTGATGGATGCTTTGGAAGCCGGGGCCGACGACATGAAGGCAACCGACGACAAGTTCCAAATCTTTACGGATCCTAGTGCCATGACGGCAGTGCGGGATGCCTTGCAAGAACAAGGTTACGAACTGGACACGGCCGAAGTGACGATGATCCCAGAAAACAAGACGCAAGTGCCAGCCGACAAGGTTGGTCAATACCAACACTTGATCGATGAATTAGAAAACAACGACGACGTGGCCGACGTTTACGAAGCGGCTTACATCGCCGAATAATTTGCCGACAGGTCTCCATACGGGGGCCTGTTTTTTTACGCCCCAAATTAATTAGACAAATTTGATAAATTCGTCCCGAATAATTTTAGCCATGAGGAGCGGTTAAAGCACGCTCACGAGGCTTTGAAAATATTTTTAAATAAATAATTAAAAATCCGCCCGTTTGACGTATCTATAAAGTAAAAGGGGGGATTTTTTTTGGATTTAGAACGCAATTTTACGAAAACCCTGGCCACGGCGATTGACCAGCGGGCTTCGGACCTGTACCTGTTGCCCCGTGAGCGGGCCTACCAGTTGTTGACCCTGACCAGTGGCAAGCTGGAGCTGATCGCCCAGTATTCACTGGCAGCGGGGCAGCAGTTGATTTCGTATTTGAAGTACCAAGCCGATATGGCGGTCAGTGAACACCGCCGGCCCCAAACCGGGGCGCTCCGTTGGCCCCATCATCAGGGGGCGCCGATTGATTTGCGCTTATCGACGGTGGGGGATTACCGGGGGCAAGAATCCTTGGTGGTGCGCTTTATTTACCGTTTAACTGAGCAATATCAGTTGATGGTGCCCGATCAGTGGACCACCTTGCAGGCGGCGTGTCAAAAGCGGGGCTTGATCTTATTTGCCGGGCCAATGGGGTCGGGCAAGACCACGACGATGTACCGGCTGGCCCGCGAGTTGAAGGAGGATCACGTCATTATGACGATTGAAGATCCCGTCGAAATTGACGAACCGGCCTTTATCCAGCTGCAAGTCAATGAGTTGGCCCAGATGGGCTACCAAGATTTGTTACGGGTTGGGCTGCGCCACCGTCCCGATATCTTTATCATTGGCGAGATTCGTGATCCGGAAACGGCGCAGATTGCCACCCGGGCGGCGCTCAGTGGCCATTTAGTCCTGGCGACGGTCCACGCGCGTTCGGCGGCGGGAGTGTTGGCTCGTCTCAGGCAGCTTGGGGTGAGCGAGCACTACCTGGACCAAACCGTCAGTCTGGTTTGCTACCAACGGTTGATTGAACAAGCCGCTGGGGGGATGGCCGTGTTGTTTGACTTGTTAACGGCTGCGGCCCTGCCGTCGGTCCTGGCGGAACCAACGAAAGGAGGAATGAGCGATGCTTGGCAAACGAGGTTGGCGCAGGCCCAAGCCACGGGCCAAATTACGGCCGCTACGGCCACGCGCTATTCGGCGGGCTAGATTGAGCGAGCGGCAGTTGGCCCAGTGGTTCAGCTTGCTGGTCGATATGTTAAAGGTGGGCTTTCCCCTGCGCCGGGCGTTGAGTTTTGCCAAGGTAATCATGCCTAAGCAAGCGCCGGTAATTGATTACGTGGCGACCAACTTAAGCCAGGGGATCAGCTTTGCGACGGTGGTCCGACCGTGGGTAACGGCTGATCAAGCCGTCCAATTGCAATTGGCAGAACGCCACGGGGAATTGACCCAGGCCCTCGGGGAATTAAGCACTTATTTGACGCTGCGAACGAAGGAAAAGCAAAAGTTGCGGGCCCTCTTGCAGTACCCCGTGCTCTTGTTAGCCTTATTGGTCGGGCTCGGGGTGGTCTTGCGGCTGTATGTTTACCCGGAATTGCAGTCCTGGCAAGCCTGGCAGCTGCCGACAGGCCTGGTGATGGCGCTGCAAGCCCTGTTGGGGGCGCTGGGGGCCTTGGGACTGCTGGGGGGCTGGCGGTATCTGGCCTGGCGCCGCCAACCGCGGTTAAACCAAGTCAACGCCCTGTGTCGCTTACCCGGGGTGGGGCGGCTGGTCCAGTTGTACTTTAGCTACTATTTGGTGAGCAACTTAGCGCTGTTAGTGCGCCAGGGGCTGTCGCTCAAAGAGATTTGTGCCCTTTTGCAACAAGCGGAGCCGACCACCTTGCTCTATCAATTAGGCCAGCAGCTCCAGGTGCAGGGGAGCAGTGGCGCCGCCCTACCGGCGTTGATTCAAAGTCAGTCCTGTTTGCCCGATGAACTCGTTGCCCTGCTGGGGCGGGGGTGGACCAATCAGCAGCTTGGCCAAGAATTGGCGGTTTTTGCGCGGCTCCAGTTTCAGCGCTTAACCCACCAGGTGGAAAGCTGGTTGACCCTGGTGCAGCCGGTCTTGTTTTTGATCGTCGCCCTGGGGATTTTGGGGATGTATTTAAGTTTGTTGTTGCCAATTTATCAATCAATTGCGGTGGTGAAATGAATGAAAAATTTTTTAGTTAAAATGCGTAAACATAGCAGTTTCACGTTAGCTGAGATGTCAATTGTCTTGTTTATTATTGCCTTGTTGATTCTGATTATTTTGCCTAATTTGGCGGCCCAGCGCAAGCACGCCACCCGGGTCCACGAAGACGCCATGGTCAACGTCGTCCAAACCCAGATCGACCTGTATGAAAATAATACCGGCCAAAGCGTCAATAGTTATGCCGACTTGGAAGGGGGTGATTATTTAACGGCGGCCCAGGTAGCGAAAGCCCAGAAAGAAAAGATCGTCATCCAAGGGGGAAAGGCGGTTAAACAATGAGACGGCCGGCTTTTACCCTGGTCGAAATGCTTTTGGTTTTGGGGATCGTGGCAGCCAGTTTCTGGCTGGTGACGCCCCGCGCGATTCGCGGCTACCAGGTCTGGGAGCAGCAACGCTTTTTTAAGCAACTCGAGCAACAGTGGCAGGCGGCGGCAGTCCACGCCCGGGTGAGTCAGCGGGCCAGTTCGGTGAAGGTCTTATTCGATTCACGTCAGATCTGTTTTATCTGGCATAGTGCCCACCACACGCAACGCAAGGATTTAGCGGTGCCCGGAAGTTTAACGTTGGTTACGCCGGGGAAAACCGGCTGGAATTTGCAAACTGATGGCTACACAACCCCGGGCACGATCGGCTTTATCGATCGGCAGACGGGGGCGCGTTATGAAGTGCGGATTCAAATGGGAGGAGCGTATAAATTTGTTCAAACGACACCGGGCCGGCTTTCTGACGGCCAATAACTTAATTGCCCTGGCAATTTTAACGGTGGCCTTGACCTTTTTGATGGTTAATGTCGCCGCCATCAAAGAGCAACGCCAGCAAATGGACCAGGCCTTGACTGTCGCCCGCTTGGCCAAGGAGGTCAGCACCCAAGTCGCCACCGGCCAGCCTGAGGCTACTATCAGCCGGCAAGGGTTGCGCGCTGAGGCGACGCCGAATTACGTCCGGGTTTGGAAACAACAAACCTTACTCAAGGAGTGGCGCCCATGAAACGACACGCCTTTACCCTCGCAGATGCCTTATTGGGGCTGATCATCCTGGCTGTGACGGTGCTGCTGATTGAAATGACTGTTCAGACCTTAAACCGCCAGACCAAGCTGACCTTATCGTCAGAAACCGACTGGTACGAAGCCGTCGCCCTCTTAGAAGGGGACCGCTACGCCTTTACGCTGGTCGAAGCGGGCCGGACCGGCCTTATCTTGCGGGATCGGCGGGGGCGCTTGTTTAAGGTCACAGCCGATCCCCGGCCAATCGGGCCCTTAGCCCTCAAGGGGAGCAGCGGGGGTTACATTCCCTTGCTGATTAAGGTCCAATCGTCCACGGTGGCCTGGCGAATGCTCAATGACCATGAAGTTGCCTTAAGTTTGACGACGACCGATCAAAGGAGGCATGAAGCAATTGTTCAATTTCAACCACCCGCGCCCAGCCGGCCACGCGCTATTGACCGTGATTCTCCTGCTGAGCGCGATTGCAACGGTGACCCTCTTCAACGTGCAGTACCTGGCCCAACAACGCCAGATCAACCAGCAATTGGTGCGCCAGTTCGACCGGCAAACCCAAGCCAACCTGACCAAGGCGCACCAAATGGGGGCCGCCACGGGGAAAAAGACGAATGATTATCCAAGTCCCGGCCCGTAAGTGCTTGAATTTAGTGGTAAAAATCAGTAAACTAGTGGTGTTGCAAAAGAATGCAGAAGGGAGCGACTTAGACTGGTACCACAAACTCCAGAACAACTCTTTACCCCATTTGATGAGGCGACTGGCCTGCTTCAGGGGGCCTTGCGCAGTTCGCGGATGGATGCCTTCCTGGAAAATGCGGAGAACCTGGTGGATGGCGGCAAGGTGCGGATTGAAGACGGTGTACCTGACCAGGCGACAGCGGATCAAGTAAGCGCTTTATATGCTAAAATGGATTTAGCCAGCGCGGATCCCGAAACGATCCGGAAGTTCTTACAGCTCGCTTTGTTAAAGGTGATGCGGCAAGACCAATTCCAAGCCAACCATCAAATGACCCCGGACACCTTGGGGCTGTTGATGGCCGCGTTAGTGGAACGGTTAGCGCGCCACCAAACGCCGCAGTCCGTGTTGGACTTGGCTGTTGGGGTGGGCAACCTCTTATACACGGTGATGAACCGGTTAAAGCAGGATTTGGGCCAACCTTTGCAGGGCTTTGGGATTGATAACGACGAGACGATGCTCGCGGCCGCCAGCGTCAGCGCGGAATTGCAAAAGCAACCGGTGACCTTGTTGCACCAAGATGCGATCCAAGCTTTGGACGTGCCGTTGGTGGACCTGGTGGTCAGCGACTTGCCGGTCGGCTACTATCCCTTGGACGCCAACACGACTAACTACCGGACCCGGGCTCAGGAAGGCCATTCCTACGTTCATCATTTAATGATTGAGCAGGCGACTAATTACCTGGCCCCCGGTGGGTTTGGCTTGTTCTTGGTCCCAAGCAGTTTGTTTAAGACGAAAGAGACCAAGGGGTTGGTGGAATGGATCCAGTCGGTTGCTTACTTGCAAGGGTTGGTGAACTTACCATCCGAACTCTTTGCCAGTCCCCAAGCGGCCAAGTCGATTCTGTTGTTGCAACGTCACGGAGCTGATAGTCACCAGGCAGCCAAGGTGTTGTTGGGGACGTTCCCATCGTTTAAGGATCAAAGCGGTTTTAAGAAGTTTATGGCCGAAGTTGACCAGTGGATGGCCACGAACCTGACGCACGAAAGTTAAAGGAGAGTATTACGTATGTCAAAGTCACTTGCAGTTAATGCCGGAAGTTCTACCGTTAAGTTTAAGTTGTTCGATATGCCAAGCGAAGAAGTCCTTGCCGAAGGGCTGATCGAACGGATCGGTTTGGAAATGGGTCACGCCAAGATCAAGTACGGGGATGGCCAAGTTAACGATGAAGAAACCCCCTTTAAGGATCACGGGGTGGCCGTAGAATACTTGCTCAAGCAATTAACCAACTTGGGGATTGTTAAGGAATTCAACGAAATTACGGCCGTTGGTCACCGGATCGTGGCCGGGGGTGAATTCTTCAAAGATTCCGCGGTGATTGATGATGATGTGATGGCTAAGATTGATGCCTTGGCCGAATATGCACCACTGCACAACCCGGCGGAATTAATCGGGATCAAGGCCTTCAAGCAAGTCTTGCCGGATGCCTTTGCCATTGCGGTCTTTGACACGTCCTTCCACACGTCGATGCCAAAGATGAATGCTTTGTACAGCTTGCCATACGAATGGTATGAAAAGTACGGGGCCCGCAAGTACGGGGCCCACGGGACCAGCCACCGTTACGTTGCCAGCCGGGCCGCTGCTTTGTTGGGCAAGCCATTAGAAGAATTAAATCTGATCACTTGCCACATTGGGGCCGGGGCTTCCATTACGGCAATCAAGAACGGGAAGTCTTATGACACGTCAATGGGCTTCACGCCATTGGCCGGGATTACCATGGCCACCCGGTCCGGGGATGTGGACCCATCCTTGGTTAACTTCATGGAAAACAAGCTGGGGATTTCCAGCGACGAAATGGTTGACATTTTGAACCACAAGTCCGGCTTGCTGGGCTTATCCGGGATTTCCAGTGACATGCGCGACGTTCAAGCAGCCGCAGAAGAAGGCAACGAACAAGCCCAACTGGCCTTGGACATCTTTGAAAACCGGATTGTGCGCTACATCGGTTCTTACATGGCAGAATTGGGCCACACGGATGCGATTGTCTTTACGGCCGGGGTCGGCGAAAACGACATTGAATTCCGGCAAGCGGTGGCGGACCAATTGAAGAGCTTTGGGCTGGGGATTGATCCAGAAAAGAACAACGTCCGGGGCGAAGAACGCGACATTTCCAGCGCAGACGCGACGGTGAAGTCCTTCTTGATTCCAACTGACGAAGAATTGATGATCGTTCGTGATATCGAACGCCTCAAGCAAGCTTAAGCCTTAAGGGGACTAGTTAAAGAAGGGAGTGGGAGGCCATGCTTCCACTCCCTTTGTACATAATTGGAAAGGGTGGTTAGATGCAATATGTAATTTCCGATACCCATTTAATGGACGAAAATTTATTGGGCATGGATGAGTTTGCGCCCCGGCCCTTTGCGACCACGGCAGCGATGGATCAAGCCATTATCGACCACTGGAACGCGCGGGTAAAACCGACCGATGTGGTTTATCATTTGGGCGACATTGCCGTGGATCTTCACCGCCCCGAAAAAGTGGTTAACGCGGCGATTTATGAACGCTTAATGGCGCTAAATGGCCGCTTGGTCCTGCTCAAGGGAAACCACGACCGCCGGAGTTTGTTCAAGTATTTGGCCGCCCACAATGTGACCGTTGCGGGGCAGACAAAGTTTGAGCTGCACGATGTGGGGAAACTGATCAAGTATAATCACCGCCAGTATTATTTGACCCACTATCCCCTCTTATTGGGCATTGCGCCCCAAATCCGCAATTTACATGGCCATATCCATCATTACCAATTGCCGTACGCAACCAATCTCAACGTGGGAGTGGATGCGCCAGAATTAAATTTCTTGGCCCAGCCAGTGCCCTTCGGGACGCCCTTATCGATGGCTGAAGTTGAAACCATCGCGGCAAAGAAAGCGACCTGGTTGGCTGCGCAACAACAGGGAAAGGAATAACGGTATGAATCGAACGCAATTTACTTTGTATAGTGAAAAGCGCCGGGCGGAACGGGCCGGTGCCTTTGTGATTGAACGTCAAGACGCGACCCACTTCACCCTTAACCAGCATCCGTACGTATTAGTGGCTGACCACCAGGGGGCCTTTGATCCGGCGGCCCTGGCGGATCGGTTTAGCACCGTGTTGAGCAAATACGATTATATTGTGGGGGATTGGGGCTTTGATCAACTGCGCTTGCGCGGTTTTTATGCGCCCGAAAACCGGCTGTACACTCCCGAGCGCGGGGTAGCGACGATTCAGGATTACTTGGTGGAAGATTGCAACTTTGGCTGTGCGTATTTTGTGATTCAAAATGAGGATGTTCAGATTCCGCGCTATTTGAATCGGAGCAAAAAACGCGCCGGCAATAAGGATCACACCGCTAATTCCCGAAATCATGAAAAGGGACGCCCCAAGCGGCGGGTCCGGCGGATTAAAAGTGGTAAGCGCACCCACCGGGTGACAGAAAGGAAGTAAGGATGTATCAAGGGTATTTTATTGACTTAGATGGCACGATGTACAAGGGGAAGGAAAAAATTCCTGCGGCCCCCCGCTTTATTGACCGGTTACGGGCTGCGGGGAAACAGATCCTGTTTGTCACTAACAATAGTACGAAGGCACCGGAGGCGGTTGCCCAAAATTTAAGCCGCAACCACGGGATTGAGGCTTACGCCACGGAAATTTATACGACGGCGCTAGCGACAGCTGATTATCTTAAGGCGACGGTGACTGACCGGCCGAAGACGGCCTACGTGGTGGGGGAAGTGGGGCTAAAGACGGCCATTCAAGCGGCGGGCTTTACCCTGACAGCGGACCACCCCAGCTATGTGGTGGTGGGGCTGGATACCCAGGTGACCTATGCCAAATTGGAAACAGCGGTATTAAATATCTTAGCTGGGAGCACTTTTATTGGCACCAATGCTGACAGCAACCTCCCGAACGAAAAGGGCCTGACCCCGGGGGCGGGGGCCTTAATCCGGTTAGTGGCCTATGCGACGGCCGTTAAAGGAATCAAACCAATCATGATCGGCAAGCCCGAGCCATTGATTATGGAGTTGGCCTTGCAAAAGAGCGGCCTGGCTAAAGCCGATGTAGTGATGGTGGGGGATAACTACCAGACCGACATTTTAGCTGGGATCCACACCGGAATTGATACCCTCCTGGTCTATACGGGGGTTTCGACGCCCGCCCAAGTGGCCAAACAAGCGCAGCAACCGACCCATACGGTACCGACCCTTGATGAATGGCACCTCATTTAAAGAAACCAGTTTGGCGCTGCTAACGCTCCTTTTGTTGGGGTTAACGATCTTAGGCAGCGCCTTTTTGGTAACCTTGTTGGTGTCACCCTTGTTATTGGCCCACCCCACTCATTTTTATGGTTTAACGTGGCACCAGCAGCTTCGCGAATACGGGCGGATTATTCATTTTTTGCTTTCAGCGACGCCGCGTTTGACTTTTCGGTGGCTGCCCTTGGCCCCGGCCGGGCAGCATCATTTTCAAGAGGTGCGGATGCTAGTGAGGGGTGGCTTGCTGTTAACGGTTAGTGCCGGGGTGGGGAGTGGCTGGTTATTAAGGCGGGCTTCTCGCACTTATCAATTATGGCGCCTGCCCAGCTTATTGCGGTGGCTGTTACCGTGGTTGGGGACACTGGCGGGCCTATTGATTTTGAACTTTGGGACCGGGTTTTGGCGGTTTCATGAATTGATCTTTGCTAACCGGGATTGGGTGTTTACACCAAAAAAGGAGCCGATTATTCGACTCCTGACCAGTGGTTTCTTTTGGCGTTATTTTGTCGTGTGGGTAATGTTGACGGGCTTGGGGTTATGGGCAAGCTTGCGGCGCCTTGAACACCAGTTAGTCCGTTTCCTTCGTGCTGCTCAACCGGGCCTTGATGCCACCGACGATCGCGGGAATCAGGGTGACGACGATGATCGCTAGGATGATCAAGGAGAAGTGCTCTTGTACAAAGGGCAGATTACCAAAGAAGTAGCCCCCGCCACAGCAGAGAACAACCCAAGTAACGCAGCCAATTAAACTAAAGCGGATGAACTTGCGATACGGGAAGCCCGAACCAGCGGCCGCAAACGGGGCAAAGGTCCGGATAATTGGCATGAAGCGGGCGAGGATAATGGCCGGTGCGCCTTGCCGTTCAAAGAATTGCTCAGCTTTCGCCAGACTTTGCTTATCAATTAAACGGCCAAACCAGGAGTGGCTGGACAGGGAACGACCGACTTTTTGCCCCAAATAGAAGTTAAGCGAGTCCCCACTAATGCAGGCGATTAAAAAGAGGAGGGCGAACAGCCAAATGTTTAAGCCATACCGGGGATCAGCAGCCAAGGCGCTGGCGGCAAACAGGAGCGAGTCGCCGGGCAAGAAGGGCATGATGACGGCCCCGGTTTCAATAAAGATGATTAAAAAGAGGATGAGGTAGCTCCAATCACCAAAGGCATTGACGATTTGAATCAGGTGGACATCGATGTGAAGAATAAAATCAATTAATGTGGTCATGGTTACTCCTTACGAATTAATGGTAGTTACCGCTAAATTCTAGCAGTCTCGTCTGTAAAAGTGAAGTTTCTTTAGTTGACTTTAAGTATCCTTATAAATTCGTCGCCGCGTTGCTTAGAAAAAATCGAATTACGCGGGATTTTTAAGATTTTATTATTCGCTTTTTATGGGTTGTTGAGGAGAAGATTAGCAATAATGTTCATCAACTTAAAAAAGCAGGATTTATTTTACAAAACCCTTTGACAATCCAAGGGAAACCCGGTATATTAGATATCGTTGTCACGGCAGTTAAATAAATCACTGCTGGTCAGCTCTAAACAATTTAAAAAAGTTGTTGACAGTGAGTTGATGATTTGATAACATATAAGAGTTGCTGATGTAGCTAATCAATCAAGAGCTTCAAAAATTAATTAAAAAAGTTCTTGACATCGGAATCAATCGATGATATAATGATTAAGCGCTAAGGATTAACTTCCAAAGCAATTCGGTAGACCTTTGAAAACTGAATAAAG
>NZ_AZFK01000082.1 GCF_001435775.1 Limosilactobacillus ingluviei DSM 15946
ATTGGTGTATGCCAATTAAGACATTTAAGTGGCCGTGAATTCAGATACCAATTGATTTGAACTAGTTGGTAATCACTTAGTTCTTCAATGGCTTGTCCCTTGGGAATAAACCGTCGCAAAACTCGATTACGGTTCTCATTACTACCGCGTTCATGTGGTGAATAAGCATGGGCAAAATAAACCTGAGTACCTGTTAGCTGTTCAATTGTCTGGTAGTTAGCGAACTCTTTACCATGGTCTACGGTAAGCGTCTTGAGCTTGTCTTGAAGTTGACTAGCTAGTTCAAGTACGGCTTGAGTCATGGACCGACTATCGCGACCATGGAGCCGTTTAACAATTGTCAGGCGACTCTTACGCTCCACAAAAGTAGCCACAGCTTGACCTTTACGTTTGCCAGAAAGTACGGTATCAGCTTCAAAGTGGCCGAATTCCTGGCGAGTTTCGACTTTATGAGGACGCTCCTCAATGGAGCGGCCGTGATTGAACGTACCCCGCTTTTCTTTAGCACGATGACGACGAATTCCATGATCAGGCAAATCGGGCAACTGTATGTCAAGCCATCCTTGATCAATCCAGTTATAGACCGTCTTGTAGGCAATCCCCACCACATGGGCAACTTGTTCAGGGGACCACTTCTGGACTTGAATTTTTTCCTCGATCAAGTGTTTAAGGTTTTTAGTGAGCGAAGACTTCCGCCCCCGTTGACTAACCTTGCGTTCAAAGTCAGTTTGCGCTAGCCCAGCCTGGTACTCACTATTTAGCCGGTGAAGTTCGTTAAAGATGGTGGTCTTACTAAAGCCTAAGTAGTTAGCGATGTATCGCAAGGAACGTCCTTCATTATGAAGCGTTTCAATGACAACACGGTTCTGGAATGATAAAATAGTGGTGCTCATCAAGGTCCTTCTTTCTAATGGATTGTGTGGTAACACCATTAAAGACCTTGATGGGTTTTTCTGTCCACTTAAATGTTCAACTTAAATTTTACAATCTGCC